>JAFUGP010000152.1 GCA_017469335.1 Succinivibrio sp.
AAGTAACTCCTTTGACTGAGGTACTATCCAATCTTCAATGAAAGTCTTAAACTTAGCCTAGGACGTCAAGAGCTTTTACTGAAGTACCCAGAGTTCGGAGCCATCCGGTTTTCTGTAACCCCGTCCTCTACATACTATTCATAATCCGCAGTTGCGGCGTACTCTGTTTGGAAAAAAACAGCATAGGACGGTTTTCGTAGCGGAGCGGCCGTTTTCAAACTTGCGGTTATTGACCGCCACAACACCTTGGCAGTGGATCCTGACTGCGCCAGGTGCTCTGAAATGCCCGTGGCAGATCTCAGACTTCCTTGATTGCCTTGGATTTGATGAGCTGAAAGTGCAGGTGCTGTACGGCGCTCACCAACCCCATGGCGCACAGGCCTATCAAATCCGACCACATGCCAGGGATCATCATACACAGACCGCCTAAGGCCATGATCACCCGGTAAAGCGGGTTTAACGGCCTGAACAGATAGCCGTTTAAAGCAGATGCCACTCCGAAGATCCCCATGAGCGAGGTCAGGCAGATGAGCGCAGCCTGCAATACGGTAAGCATGGTGTTGAGCAACGGCGAGGCATTTTCCACCTCAATAACGGGACCAATGCCCTCAAAGAGCATGGCCGGGTCAAAGGCGAAAATATAGGGCACGATGAAAGCGCCTATCGCCAGTTTGGTGGCATTGAAGGCCGTGCGCATGGGTGAGGCCCGGGCAATTGCCGAACCGGCGTAGGCGGCCAGTGCCACCGGCGGGGTGATATCGGCGATGATACCGAAGTAGAACACGAAGAAGTGAGCACAGATCACCGGAATGCCGATGGCCGGTGAGATGAGAATGGGAGCGCAGACGGCAGCCATGATGCAGTAGTTGGCGGTAGTGGGTACGCCCATGCCCAGCACGATGCAGCAGAGCATGGTCAGTACCAGGGCCAGCAGGGCGTGACCTCCTGAGAGGTTGACCACGATGGTGATGAGTTCCGAGGCCAGACCGGTGGTGGTGATGCAGCCTGCGACCAAACCTGCCATAGAGCAGGCGGCAGCCACCGTGATGGTGCCTTTGCCGCCGGCCTCCAGAGCGTCGATGATGCCCTTTAGGCTGATGCGCTGATCCTTGTTGACAAGGCCTACCGCGATGGCCACCAAAATGGAGACCGTGGCGGAGAACTGCATGGTAAAGGTGTTGCTCGACACCAGTCCCACCAGCACTATCAAAGGCAGTAGCAAATAGAGCTTGGGCAACAGTTCGCGGGCCTTGGGCAGCTGTTCGCGTGGTATGCCTTTAAGTCCCAGCCTGCGCGCCTCCAGGTGCACTGAGATGTAGATGCCGGCAAAGTAGAGCACTGCCGGCAGTATGGCCACCAGCGCTACCTGCACATAGGGTATGCCCATGTATTCGGCCATGAGAAAGGCCGCGGCGCCCATGATAGGCGGCATGATCTGACCGCCGGTAGAGGATGCAGCTTCCACGGCGCCGGCAAACTGAGGTTTGTAGCCGGCCTTCTTCATCATCGGAATGGTGATGGAGCCGGTGGTGACGGTATTGCCCACCGAGGAGCCCGAGACCATACCGCACAGTGCCGAGGAAATCACCGCGACCTTGGCCGGACCGCCGGGAGCGGCACCGGCTACAATGTTGGCCAGGTTGATGAAGAAAGCCGAGATCCCGGTGCGCTCCAAAAAGGCACCGAAGATGATGAAGACCACGATGTACTTGGCGCAGACCTCTATGGGAGTACTGCGCAGACCATCACCGGTTGAATAGTACAGATCGTAGACCACCTTGCCAAAACGCACCGAAGAGAGGGCGTAGACCAGCAGCGCCCCCACCACGCACAAGATGGGAATGCCCACGCAGCGTCTGCACAGTTCCATCAAAGAAAAGATAGCCATGAGTGCCATAGCGATCATCAGATGATAGTCGGGATTGCGGGGGCTGGTGACGCGCAGAGCCAGACGGATGATGGACTCGGCGTTAAAGGCGAAGTATAAAAGCGGGATCACACCGGCGAGCATGAGCAACACGTCATACCAGGGCAGGGAGTTGATCCGTCCGCGTGTGCTGAGCGTAAAGGTAACGGCAAACCTGGGAGTAGGCTCCTTGTGCCGCGGTGCCGAGATGGCTCCTTTGCGGATAGGGTAGTGCAGATAACCCAGGATGATAATCAGCGCCAAAAAGACATTGAGCCGAACCTCTGGCATGGCGGTGCTGAACATGGTCACCCAGATGCAGTACAGTGAAAAGGCAGCGCACAGCAATCTTACCAGCAGCCTGGGCGTACCCTCCCAGACGCGCACATTGGATTCGCGGTCATATTTTTTCATGACCGCCGCAACGTCAGCGGCCGTGCCCGCCTCGCTGAAATCAGGAGGCAGTCTGGGCTTTTTGGTCTGAGGCTGCTGAGAGGTGGTCATGAAAAAACCTTTGCAAGACAAAGTGTAAGACGGGAGTGTGCTCCCGTCTTAAGTGTGGATTGAATCTTCGGAGCAGCAGCTTACTTGGCTGCGACCTCGATGCCTTTCTCCTTGAAGTACCTGACGGCCCCCTTGTGGTAGGGTACGGCCTGGTAGGAGGAGGCCTTTTCCAGGCTCAGTTCATGGCCTTTGGCATGGGCGGCCTTGATATCGTCCAAATGATCGAAGATGCCGGAGAGGAAGTTGTAGACATCAGCCTCGGAGACATCGTCACGGGCGATGACCACCGCGCCCACCGACACGGTGCTGATGTCGTCGGGGGTGTTGTACACATCTTTTTTGATGGTATCGGCCGAGTAGTAGGGCGAATCCTTCATCAGGGCTTCCACATGCTCTTTATCGAGGCTCACCAGATAGACCTGTTTGGAGGTGGACAGCGTGGTAACGGCGGTGGTGGGAGCACCCGCGGTGATGAAGGCCGCGTCAATCTTGCCGTCCTGAATGGCCTCAGCGCTGTCGCCGAAGGACTGGTAGGTAGGCTTGATGTCCTTTTCTATGTCCAGACCATAGGCCTTGAGCACGTCCATGGCGTTGAAGTACACACCCGAGCCGGCTGCGCCCACAGAGACGGTGCGCCCCTTTAAATCCGCGACGGTCTTGATCTGGGGGTTGGTGGTGATGATCTGAACCTGCTCCAAGTAAAGGTTGGCCACGGTGGAGAAATCGCTGACCTTCTCCTGGAACAGTCTGGTGCCCTCATAGGCGTAGGCACCCACATCGGTCTGCACGAAGCCGACCTGGGCATCACCGTCCTGCATGGCCTCGACGTTGGCCTGAGAGCCGCCGGAGGTGATGGCGGTAACCGTGGTGCTGGTCACTTCACTGATTTTGCCAGCCAGCACGCCGCCGAAACCGTAGTAGGTGCCTTGAGCGCCGCCGGTGGTGAAAATGAGCTTGGTGCCCCCGGGCAGTCCCGCCAGAGCAGGCAGGGCGCAGGAGAGCAGCAGGACAGAGCAGAGCGCAGCAAACTTTTTCATACATTACTCCTAAATAATTTGTCGCAAAAAATGAGCATCAAGACGGTGGACGCGCCTTGCAGGATGAATTTCCTGAAAAGTGCGTGGTGCCACAGGTCTTTTTCTATGAAAATCAAACCTGGGCTAAATCTTACTTGCCAAAAACTACTCTAAATTTGTAACACAGCGCTCATTTTTAGTCAAGGTGAACACCGGAGGCTGCTATGATGGTGCAAGCCGTGGCGATTGTGGTGCAGCGGGTTGGATGCGCCCGCGAGGCGATTGACCCGTATCTGCCAGCTCTGCAGGCAGCTATAATGCCCGGGTATGGGAGCACCTGTGGCTGTGACTGCGTGATTTTGGTCGCCAGGAGAGCCGGCAGGCAGAGTTAGGAGCCTAATCCGGCCGACGAATCTCCAAAATAGCGAGGTGTAAATGAGCGATGGATCCTATGACGCGGGGCGTCTGTTCAAAGATCGTTATATGTTGAACCTGAGAAACCGTGAGCTTTATCTGAGGTCAGGCTATGCGCAGGGAGAGCCGCCCTACCATGACATTGAGTTGGCCTGCGCCGTTACGGCCTGGCAATTGGTAGAACTGGTGTCGGCGGTACGAGGGCATCTCAAGCCAGGATGCGGCAAAGACGCTCTCTTGCTCGCGCTGCTCAAGGATCGCGTCATCAAAGAGTTCGTCAAGAGTCAATGCGCTCTGGCCACGCTGTCTTTGCAGGTCGCTAATCTCAGCCCTGATTTTCATCTGGCAAGCGGTGCGGCGCAGGAGGGACTGCGCCGGGGCAGCGAGCGCGGCTACAACCCGGATGGCGATCTGCACAAGTTGCTTGAGCGCAACCCGCATTCACCGGCGATCGAAGCCCTGATAGGTCCGTTTAACTTACCGGCGCAGGATCAAGTTGAGGGAGACCAACCCTTGTCTGAGTACCGGCGCCGTGGTGTCTATCTGTGGCAGAAGGCTACGGAGTTAGGTTTCAGCTACGGGGCAGATCCTGAGGGGACGCAGCTTGGCTGAGACAGGCATAAGATGTGACTGTGCCTTTGAGCCTGCCTTAGGCGTGAGGCTCACTGCGTACCTGTCTGATGACCCGGCAGGGGTTTCCGGCGGCCACCACACCCGCGGGCAGATCCCTTAATACCACGCTGCCGGCGCCCACGATGGTGTTATCGCCGATGGTAACCCCCGGACAGATAATCACCCCGGCTGCTATCCAAACATTGTCTCCGATGGTGACGGGGCGATTGTACTGCAATCCCCGGGCACGCTGTTCGGCGTTTTCCGGGTGCAGCGCGGTGGCGATGGTCACGTTGGGACCAATCATTACGTGATGGCCTATTTTGATATAGGTGTCATCCACCAAGGTGAGATTGAAATTGGCGTAGACATCCGCGCCTATGCTCACAAAGTGCCCGCCCCAGTTGGCCCTGAGCGGTGGTTCGATGTAAACGTTGCGTCCGAGCTTTTGGAACATGCCGCGCATAAGCTCGTAGCGTCTGGTCGGGTCGGGGCTCTGATTGAACTCGGCTAAGGCGCTCAGGCAGGCGCGCTGCGCGGTGAGAATACGTTCGTCGTTGGGATCGTAGAGCCTGCCCGAGTGCAGGATGTCAAGATTCTCTGTGCTCATAAAATCTCCTTGAAAGCAGAGTTGAGTGAGTCTGGACTACGTGAAATTTTGACACAAAAAAGGCGGGTTGCCCCGCCTTTTTAAGGGTTAAGTCAAGCGCAACGGCTAGATCTTTTCTGGCACCATGTGGATATGCCCGCACGGGCATTCCTGGGCACACACGCCGCAGCCTTTGCAGTAGTCATAGTTGAACTCGTAACCTTTGCCGGCACCGAGTTTGCGTATGGCATTGTCCGGGCACACGCCGTAGCAGTTGTCGCACTCCATGCAGTTGCCGCAGGAGAGACAGCGTCTGGCCTCGTAGATGGCATTCTCCTCGGTCAGGCCGTATTGCACCTCGTCAAAGGTGTTGGTGCGGCGCGCCAGTTCCAGCTCCGGGCGCACGGTCTTGGGCGCGTCCGTGTAGTACCACGGATGCATGTCCTCGAACCTGGCGTCCTCGTTCTTGGGCTGTTTTTTGTACTTGACCCCCCGCAGATAGGCGTGGATGGAGCGGGCAGTGTTCTTGCCCATGCCGATGGCCAAGGTTACGGTACGATCCTTGGCGGAGGCCACGTCGCCGGCGGCGAACACGCCCGGCACCGAGGTCTCGTTGGTCTCGGGATCGATGACGATGGCATCGCGTTCGACCTTCAGGCCCTGCAGCTTGTCCAGAATGGACTTGTCCACGTTCTGACCGATGGCCAGCACCACGGCATCGGCCGGCAGCTCCTCGTACTCACCGGTGGGCTGCGGATAACCGCTCTCATCGAGTTTCATCTTCTCGATCTTGAGGGATTCCTTGGTTGCCCCGGTGATGGTGGAGAGCCACTTGACCTGAATGCCTTCGGCGATGGCCGCATCCATCTCCTCCTCGTTTGCCGGCATCTTGTCGCGGTTGCGGCGGTAGACGATGATGGGCTCGGCCCCTAAGCGGCGCAGCGAACGGGCCACGTCCACGGCGGTGTTGCCGCCGCCGTACACCGCCACGCGGCGGGCAATCTCGATGTTGCCCTTGGTCTCAATCTCGCCGAGCACGTTTAAGGCATTGAGGATGTGGTTGGTATCGCCCTCGGGGATATCGACATTGGAGGAGATGCCGGCACCGGTGGTGATGATCACCGCGTCGTAGCCGCCTTTTTTCTTCTCGGCCTCGATGTCCTCGACCTTATGGTTGCACTCGATGGTCACGCCCATGTCGGTGATGCGGGCGATCTCCGCATCCAGGATATTGCGCGGCAGACGGTAGACCGGGATGCCGTAACGCATCATGCCGCCTGGCTCCGCCCCGGCCTCCAGCACATGCACGCTGTGCCCGAAGCGGCGTAAGTGATAGGCTGCCGACAGACCGCCGGGACCGGCACCGATGATCAGCACCTTCTTGCCGGTGTCCTTGGCCGGACGTTTGAAGGAGAGTTTGTGCTCGATGGCATAGTCGCCTAAGAAACGCTCCACCGAGTTGATGCCCACCGCCTCGTCGAGGAAGCCGCGGTTGCACTTGCCTTCGCAGGTGTGATAGCACACACGGCCCATGCAGGCCGGGAAGGGGTTGTTCTCGGTGAGAAAGCGCCAGGCCATCTCATAGTTGCCCTCAGCGGCATAGTACAGCCACTGCTGGATGTTCTCGCCGGCCGGGCACTGCTTGTTGCAGGGCGGCAGTTTGAACACGTTTTCCGGACGCAGGGTACGCCAGGAGCCGGTGTGGTTTTCCAGCGAGGTTGCCGGATCCAAAGTCACGGCAAAAGCTTTATTCATCATTTAATCTCACCTCCCTTAGACTTTCTTGCTGCGCTCGTAGGCCTGGATGGCGGCCGGATTGAGCTGCGGGGCCTCATCGCCCAACAGTCCGAAGTGCTCGATGTTGGCATCGCACATGGCCTGCAGGCGGGCGAGCACATTGGGATCGGCTTTCTTGCCGGTCAGGTGCGCGTAACGGCGCTGGATCTGCAGGTAGTTGATGACCGGTTGTTTCTGCCTGATCTTTCTGACCGAGGTGATCTGCCCGTATTCGGCCTCGTAGACCGGGTAGAAGCCGGTTTCCATGGCCAGTCTCGCGGCGGTGACGGTCAGTGCCGAGGACTTCAGGCCCCAGCCCAGCGGGCAGGGCACCAGGATGGAGATGTAGCGGGCGCCGTGGAAGCTCATGGCCTTGGCTACCTTGGTTTCCAGATCACGCAAATCGGCGATGGTGGCGGTGGCCACGTAGGGGATGCCGTGCGCCATGGCAATGAGCGGCACGTCCTTGCCCTTGCCCCAGTCGGAGCCCGGCTCCTCTCCCACCGGCATGGTGGTGGCGGTGCGGGCCGCCGGCGGGGTGGCAGAGGATCTCTGCACGCCGGTGTTCATGTAGGCCTCGTTGTCATAGCAGATGTACAGCACGTCATCGTTGCGGTCGAACATGCCTGACAGACAGCCCATACCGATGTCGGTGGTACCGCCGTCACCGCCCTGGGCGATGATGCGCGGGGTTACGCTGTCACCGTTGAGCTCGGCGCGTACCTTCGCTGCGGCGGCCAGACCCGAACCCACGGCTGCGGTGTTGCCGAACAGCGAGTGGATCCAGGGCAGGCGCCAGGCCGACTCCGGGTAGGGGGTGGAGAATACCTCCAGACAGCCGGTGGCGTTGACCACCATGATCTGACCCGAGGTGGCCTTCATGGCGGCATCGATGGCGTAGCGGGCGCCTAAGGCCTCACCGCAGCCCTGACAGGCACGGTGGCCGCAGGTCAACGAGTTGGGACGGTCCACGGAGGCCTGCTCGGTGCGCATGGAGGGGTTGATCAGACGGTTGCCGACGGTGTTGGAACCGGTCTGGTAGAAATTGATTTTATCTAACATTGAATTGACTCCTCAGTTTAGGCGCGCAAGAGCGTTGCCTCAAGCTCGCTTTCGGCAATGGGCCCTTCGGGGAAGGTGATGCCCAGGGCATTGCGGGTATAGCTGTTGAGCACTTTGGTGTCGATGTCAAACCAGGTGAACTCATCTTTGAACTTGCCGTCCAGGGCATGCTTGACAATGCCGTTGATGGTGCTGCCGTAAATGGCGCGGCCGCCTAAGCCTGCCAGAGCAGTGCACACCTTGGTGGAGGTTCCTTCTAGGGCGCGCTTGACCTCCGGGCAGATGATGCCGCGGGCGCCGAAGGAGAAGGCGCGCTCCACGCAGACTACCTGCGAGGAATTGCCCACCGCCGCTTTCAGAGCCGCATACGGGAAGGGCCTGTAGGCTTTGAGGGAGATGAGACCCACGTTGATGCCCTGCGCCTTGAGACGGTCAATCTCATCTTTGGCCGTGCCCACGGAGGAGCCCAGGATAATGAGTTTGAGATCGGCATTCTCGCAGTTGTAGCAGTCCAAAAGCCCGCCGGAGTGCTGTCCGGTGATTTCGCGGTATTCTTTGGTGACATCCTCGATGACCTGCAGGGAGGAGAGCATCTTGCGCTGCTGCAGCAATCTCACCTCGGTGAAGGCCTCCGGACCCACCATCGAGCCGATGGAGATGGGCTCCTTGGGAGTTAAGAACTCGCGCGGCTCGTACTTGGGCAGGAAGGCGTCAACCTGCTCCTGGGAGGGCAGGTTCAGGCGCTCAAAGGCATGGGTCAGCACGAAACCGTCCATGCACACCATTACCGGCAATCCCACCTTCTCGGCTATCTTGAAGGCCATGATGTGAGTGTCGACGGCGTCCTGGTTGGACTCGCAGAACAGCTGCAACCAGCCGCTGTCACGCTGCGAGAGCGAGTCGGAGTGATCGTTCCAGATGTTGATGGGGCCGCCGATGGCACGTGAGGCCACGGTCATCACGATGGGCAGACCCAGACCCGAGGCACTGTACACGGCCTCGGCCATGAACAACAGACCCTGAGAGGCGGTGGCCGTATAGGTTCTCACGCCGCCGGCAGAAGAGCCGATGGCCACGGACATGGCGGCGAATTCGGACTCCACGTTTAAATACTCACAGTGCTTTAAGGCACCGCTTTTGACGAACTTGCCCAGATTCTCCACGATGTGGGTCTGGGGGCTGATGGGGTAGGCGCAGACCACGCCCGGCTTGCACAGGGATACCGCCTTGGCTACGCCCAGGGAGCCTTCAATCTGCTCTGTACTCATTATTTGCCTCCCTTGATGGCTTCTTTCAGGAAGTTATAGGCCAGCGCGGCGGCCTCAGCGTTGGCATCGCCCACCTTGCCGGGATATCTGGTCTGGAACGACTGCTGCACGGACTCGAGCTTTAAGATGTCGGTGGCGGCGGCCAAGGAGGCCAGCATCGGCGCACCTGGTTTGTTCATCTTCATGGCCTGCACGGCAAAATCAGTGGCCGGCACCGTGAGCACGTGCCCAGGTGGCAGCTGCTTGCACAGCTCCGGCACCACATCCTCAGGTTTCTCGGTGGTATTGATGATGGCGTAGCCCGACGGGTGAATGCCGGAGAACACGTCCACCACTGCCAACAGGGTGCGGTCCTGAACCAACACCACGTCCGGGGCCTGAATGGGCTCGTGGGTTCTGATCTCGTTTTTCTCATCGATGCGGGCATAAGCCACTACCGGGGCACCGGTGCGCTCACTGCCGAACGATGGGAAAGCCTGCGCGAAACGGCCCTCCAAGAATGCCGCCAAAGACAGCATCTCGGCCGTGGTCACCGCGCCCTGGCCTCCGCGGCCATGTAGTCTGACTTGAAGCAAGGTAGACTCCTCTGTTGCTGATGTGTAAAAAATCCCAAGGGGGTTAACCGCCCGTCGTCAGGCGGTAACTGACAAGATTATAGGAGGGTAGAGTCCCACGCTCAAAAGGCGCAGAGCCTGGTGAGGCCATGGTTTTGGTCGGAAAATTTCTACCTTATTCACATCTTAGGAGCTTTTTGTGATCCAGTGAGCTTTTTGGTCGGTCATTTAAGATGCGTATAAAAAGTATACGCATCTTGCAAATAACCGCAGATTTACCTATATGAGTGATTTTTTATGGTTGCTTAAGGCTAACTTACAACAAATAGCAGTCAATTTGGCAAAACTGTGACATAATACGGTAGTTATTAAACTTACTTTATTAAGTCAATTTAAAAAGGTGGTTAAAATGAGCCGGAACACAGCGGCAGCGCCCTCGGCGCAGATCCGCGAGAGTAATCTGCAACTGGTACGTCAGATCTTGCACCGCGAGCAGATCGCCACGGTCAGCCGCCTGCACGAGCTCACCTCACTGTCGGTGGTGACGGTAAGCAAACTTTTGGAGGAGCTCAAAGGCAAGGGCGAGGCTCTCAACGGCGAGCCCTCGCTCTCCACCGGTGGCAGGCCGGCAGCCACGTACCGTTTTAATCCGGCCTTTGAACTTATGCTTATCGTCAGTTGCTATCAGCGTAACGGCAATGAGTACGCCGGCTACAGTGTGCACGACCTGTTCGGGGAATGCCTGGAGCGCCGCGAGGAACTGCTCGCCGATACCATCTCCATGCAGACCAGTCAGTTCGCCGACGGCATCGTACGTTATTTGGGTCTTTATCCCAAGATCAGCATTATCGGTTTGTCCATGCCCTCGGACAGTGTAGGCGGGCGGGTGGGCGCGGCGGTACGCCATGATCAGGGCTCGGTGCGGCTCGCGCAGCACTTGGAAAAGCGCTTTGGAGTGCCGGTATTTTTCGAGACCGACATCAATGCCGCCACTTTGGGTTGTTACAAGCGCTGCAAATCCCATGACTATGTGGTGGGGTTGACCTTGGTGCCGGGCAGAGCCCCCACCTGCGGATTTTGTTATTCCGGGCAGGTGTTGCGCGGACGCGACGGCATGGCCGGTGAGGTGAGATTCTTTCCCATGTACAACGATCGGGGTGTGCTGCCGGCCGATTATTCGCAGGCCGACGATTTGGCCATCCGCACCGTGCGCGCGGTGATGTGCGTGCTGAACCCCGGTTATGTGGCCATCTACACCGAAAGTCTCAAGGCAGGTCTGGCCGAACGGCTCAAAAGGCAGCTGCCCACCGAAGCCGAGGTGGCGTTGCTGCCGAAAATTGAGCTTAGTGACAAACTGCGCGATGATACCGTCTCGGGAATGATCAGTTTCTGCCTGGAGCACTTAGGACGGGTGGTGTGAACTCTCTCCTACCCTTCCAGGCTGTGCTCATCCAGCAGAAAATGAAACAGCCCCATGGTGATGATGCCGTGTTCGTCGGTGTGCGGCTTTATGTCATTTTTGATGATGATAATTTTTTTGAATGAATCCCGGACGCTGAGCAGTGGACGGATTTCCTGATTGCGTTTTTGAATGTCGTCGACGTTCAAGGCCGCTTGCAGGTAACAGCGGTTACTGCCGCGGTTGGCCACAAAGTCTATTTCATGGCGCACCAAGGTAGTCTTATCCTGTTCTTTTCTGTAGTTTTCCACCACTCCTACATCGACGTTGAAACCTCTGATTTTAAGTTCATTGTAAACGACATTTTCCATCAGGTGGGGCTCTTCAAGCTGGCGGAAATTAAGCCGGGCATTTCTTAGTCCTAAGTCTTCAAAATAGTACTTAAGCGGGGTGGTCAGATATTTTTTGCCCTTAACATCAAAGCGTTTGGCCTCATTTATCAAAAAGGCATTTTCCAGGTAGCCTATGTAGCGGGTGATGGTTTCATGGTCAAAGGTTACCCCAAGCTCCGAACGAAAGGTGTGCTCTAGTCTGATGGGATTAGTGAGCGAGCCGGTGGCAGAGGCAAGAGTATCCAGTAGCATCCCCATTTCTGTACTCTTGCGCAGTTCATTTTTCTCCATGATATCCGTCAGATAGGTACGCTCAAAGAGGGTCTTGAGGTAATGTGCCTTCTCATCGGGGTTTTGATAATACAAAACTCTTGGCATGCCGCCGTAGGTGAGATAATCATCCCATGCGGAAGCTACCGGTTGCTGTTGCACCGACATAAACTCGGCAAAACTCAGGGGGTGCACTCGTATTTCTTCGCCGCGGTCGCGAAAAATGGTGGCAATTTCTGAGGATAGAAATCTTGAGTTGCTGCCGGTGACATAGATATCTGTGTTTGGCAGACGCATCAGACTGTTTAAGGTACGCTCAAAACCTGCTACTTCCTGAATTTCATCGATCAGCACATAGTGCATGTTGTTGTCGGTCAGCCGGGACCTTATGTATTGTCCCAGTGCATGTCGATCCAATAAAGGTTCTGACTCTTCCTCATCAAGCGCTACCTCTACAATGTGGTCAGGGTTTACGCCTTCGGCCAGCAAATAGTTTTTGAAGAGATTAAAGAGCAGATATGACTTGCCGCAACGTCTCGGACCGGTTATCACCTTTACCATGCCGCTATGGCGCAAGGAGATAAGGCGGTTGAGGTAGAGGTTTCTTTTTATCTCCATGATTTTAAGCCTAATCGCAAAAATCCCGTCCTGACAAGATTATAGCGAATTGCACGTAAATTTCTCCCAACCACTTGAAAAAGTGTCAATCATCTCACCTAAAAGCACTATCAGAGAGCCTATCTAGGTTTAGGAGGCGGCATGTTGCAAAGAGCCGTATGCGATCCTACTTTTCTGAAGCCATCGTAGGTCATACTGTTCAGCAACGCAAGAGGAAGAACGTATTGAACACACCTCAGTTTCAAGTTGCGTGTGTTGAGCGATAAGTTTAGAATGACCTGAAGAATTTTTGCGTATATACGCAAAAAAATGGGGGAGTGTCGCAGTGGAATATCCCAGAACTGAGTACCTGCAGAAACTTATTGCCAAGATAGGCAATGGCCGGGTCAAAATAGTTACCGGTCTGCGCCGTTGCGGCAAAACCTATCTCCTGTTTGAACTGTTTACGCGTTATCTTCACTCAGCAGGCGTCAGGGACGAGCAGATCATTGCCCTTTCTCTGGAAGAAATTGCCAACGCCCGCTACCGCAATCCTCTGACCCTGGATGCCTATATCAGGGAGCGCATGACAGAAAAGTCCGCGCACTTCTACATACTGCTCGATGAAATACAGTTCGTCGCCCAGATCAAAAATCCCTTTGTCGATGATCCGGATAACCGACTTTCCTTTGTCGATGTCCTGCTGGGGCTGATCAAGCTCAAAAACGTTGATGTTTACGTCACGGGCAGCAATTCCAGGATGCTCTCCTCCGATGTGCTCACCCAGTTCAGGGACCGCGCCGATGAGATCAGAGTCTATCCGCTCTCCTTTGCCGAATTTTACCAAGCCTATGAGGGTGAGCGCAGCTACGCTTGGGACGACTACTGCACCTACGGCGGCATGCCGGGTGTGGTAACACTCTCCACGCATGAGGAAAAAAGCGCTCAGTTGCGCTCTTTGTTTACGCTGACCTACTTAAAGGATGTCCTAGAACGCCATCGGGTGCAAAACCACAATGAAATCATAGAAGAGCTCATCAATGCCGTGGCCTCCAGCGTGGGTTCTCTCACCAATCCCACCAGGCTCTCCCATACTTTTTGGTCGGAGCGTCAGCTAAGTATCAACTCGACCACGCTGGAGCGCTATCTGGAGTTCTTCATTGAGGCCTATTTGCTGCATAAAGCCAGGCGTTTTGATGTGAAGGGCAAAAAATACCTGAGCTCACCCCTTAAATATTATTTTACGGATGTGGGGCTGAGAAACGCCCGTCTTGGGTTTAGGCAACAAGAAGAGAGCCATCTCATGGAAAATGTGCTGTACTGCGATCTTTTAAGGCGCGGTTGTGACGTTGACGTGGGTGTGGTGGAACAAAATGGCAAGGACAGCGCGGGGCGGAGTTTTCGCAAGCAGCTTGAAGTGGACTTTGTGGTCAACCGTGCGGACAGTCGCTGCTATATTCAGTGCGCCCTTTCCGTCGCCGAACCCCAGAAAAGGGAGCAGGAACTGGCTTCTTTGCGACGCATCCCTGATTCATTTAAGAAAATCGTGGTGGTTAAGGATCACCAAAGGCCCAGGCAGGATGAGCAGGGCATCAGCTATGTCGGCATCGAAAGTTTTCTGCTCAGTGATGAGCTTTTTTAAGCCACAAAAGCTCAGTTAAGCGTCAAATCAGTCAGAACTGCACGCGGTCTCCGGTAATAAAAAAGCCGCCCGGGCTGGGCGGCAAAGGCCTTTGAGAGATGCCAACTCATCTAGGAAGGATTTGCACTTATCAGCCTCAGGCATTTGCGGTTGCCGGGGCCGGCATGACTGCGGGAGCGTCACTGCCCGCAGTATCGCCTTTTTTCTTGATCCGCAGTACCTTAAAGCCCACGATGCCGACGATAAGCACGATTACGGCGATGCCCGTGAAGGTGGCCGACAGTGAGCTCAGCTTGGAGGTAAAGCCGATGATCACCGGGCCGCAAAGTATGCCGCTGTAGCCTAGGGCGTTGATGAATGTGATGGCGCGGTGCACGCTGATCCCCGGCACGCTGCCGGCAAAGGATACCAGCTGCGGTACGATGTTCGCTGCTCCCAGACCTACCGTGAGAAAACCTAAAGCCGCCCCGATGGGGTGGTTGATGAGCACGGTGAGCATGAAGCCCAGACTCACTAAGAGCGATCCGACCACCACGGTAAGTCTGCGGCCTATCTTGCTGACCATCTTGTTGCCCACAAAGCGCATGACAGTCATGGCAATGGCAAAGGAGGAGTAGATGAAACCTGCCACTTCAAGAGGCATGCCGCGCTCCTGCGTGACGAACACCCCCGACCAGCTCATAACCGCCCCCTCCAACGAGTACATGATAAAGCACATGCAGCCGATGATGAGAATAAGGGTCGGGATGCCGAAAATGGTGGGTACCTTTTCCTCGCTCTCTTGGCTGTGTTCTTCCTCGGCTTCTTTTTGTTTCTCACTGCCCTTGACATCGGAAATGAGGTAGCGGGTGCCAAAGAAGACGGCCAGAGCTCCGATGATGAGCACGGTCACGGAGCCTGTGACCAGGCCCAGTCCCATGGTCAAAAGCAGCGTTACCAGCATGGAGCCGCCTAAGGTGCCCAGTGAATAGCCGGCGTGAAAGCCCGACATCAGGGGGCGCTTGAGTTTTTCTTCCACCAGCACCGCGTTGACGTTAGAGCTCACGTCAATACCGATGGTGGCCGCACCGAACACGAAGAGCGCCACCCCGGTCAGATAGAGATTCTGACTTAACGCCAGGGTAAGCAGCAGCAGTCCCATGGCAAGTCCCGTGACCGCCGTGGCCTTACGACAGCCAAAACGGCCTACCGCCGCGCCCACCAGAGGCAAGGAGAGAAAAGAGCCGATACCGGTGCACAAAAGCAGCAGCCCCAGGGATCCTTCATCAAGGTTAAAACGTTCTTTGATGTAGGGCACCATCGGTGCGAAGGCCGCCTCCAGAAAACCCAGTACCAAAAAGGAGGTGAGATTGGAGGTTTTAAGCCGGCGATTTTCAATTTTGTCCATAGTATGCTCCTTAATAAAAAGGACCTGACTCAACTTAAATAAGACTATATCAGCAAATTTTGGGCACAGTTAGGGTAAAATCAGCATAATCCTAGGACAAAATAATCAAATTGAACCACTCAAGTGTTTTGAAAGCTTCTGGCCCTATCGATAGGCTGCCACGCCCGTTTAACCGACAACAAGCTGGCCATGAATAAGAGGAGTAGTGCCGACTATGGACAGCGTCTCAGAGAACAGTACCGTGACGCTTTGCCCCTCACAGGGTTGCGCAGCGCGCATTGATGCTTCGGGCCTTGAGCTGGTACGTCACGGCAGCCGGGATTTCCCCCTGGGCTTTTATGTCAAGCAGGGCCATGCCCCGGAGGTGCCTTGGCACTGGCACGATCACCTGGAACTTGAACTGGCCACAGCCGGCCATGCGCAGTTGCAAATTGAAGGAGCCGTTTTGGACATCACAGCGGGAGAAGGCTTTTTTGTCAACTCGGGCTGTCTGCATGCCTTAACCCCCGATCCTGATTACTGCTCGGCCACCTTGGTGTTTCATCCCGAACTTGTGGGCGGTACACCGGGCTCGGTGTTCTGGACACGCTATCTGGAGCCATTAATCGGCAACCCCGGTCTGACCGGCCTCAAACTCAGCAAGGCAACTCCTCGGGAGGCTTCTTTATTGGAACTGATTGGTCAGACGGTCGCGTTGTGCAGGGAGATGGCACTAGGTTACGAGTTTGAGGTCAGAGCACGGCTCTCACAGGCCGTGCTGGTGTTGGTCAGGGATTTTGAACCCAAAAGTATCTCCCCCGAGAGTGGCAGCAGACCTATGCAGGAGCAGCGTCTTTATTTTCGCCTCAAAAAGATGCTTGCCTACCTCACCGCGCACTTAAGTGAGGAACTGCACTTGGCCGACATCGCCCGCGCAGGTGAGATCAGCGAGAGTGAGTGTCTGCGCAGTTTCAAGCAGGCTACCGGACAAAGTCCCATTCAGTATCTCATCTCGCTGCGTCTTAAAAAGGCTGCGCTGGAACTGGTGTCCAGCGATGAGAGCATCGTGACCATCGCCACGGGCTGCGGTTTTGCCGACATGAGCTACTTCACCCGCGCCTTCAAACGAGAAAAGGGACTCACGCCTTCTGCTTACCGGCAGGCTGCCCGCTAAAAGAGGAAAGTTGCTGTTCACGCGCGTCGTGTCTCAAACTGCCCGTCTGGATATGAGATGCCAGGTTTATCGGCAATAAAGCCTGTTGCCCGGATGCAACTGTTGTCCTCACCATAAACAACCGGTCGGATCTCCCGTAGGCTCAGCATATTGGAGTGTCCGCAGCTATCGACCATGCATGCGCTTAGTGGAAAGACCAAGTGCCGAAGTGTGCGCAGGTAGCTGTCTTCATTTATCTTCATTCACATAGGGCAGGGAATTTTCCTCGCACCAGTCACGGGCCAGCTCAAGAGGGGCCTCTTCACGGAAGCGGTACCACTCATCCTCAAGCCTGAAGGCTCGCACGCGGCCTTTGAAGCGGCGACAGCTGCCGCGTCCTTGCAGTTCGTCTGCGAGTTTTCGTCCCTGTTCTGCGTTCCGCACCCGGGAGGTGAAGCTGCGCCTGAGATGGGGGTCGTCCAGATCCTCCGCGTGGGGCAGTTGAATGTAATCCTCAGGGTGATTTTTGATGCGCTCGGCTTCCTCATCGTCCCCGGGATTTTGCCGGTAACTGCCCGGGATATAGTTGACGATCCTGCCGGTGCTGCGTTTGTAGGAGCAAAAACCGTCATAAGAGCTATCGATGCGGAGCGCTACCTCTTTGAGGTTTACGGGTTTTATGTCTTCTGGTACGTCTGCCATACGCGTTTTCCTCCTGATGACATTGTTATGAGGAAGTATTGTAAGACAACTCCTGTCTCAGGGCACTGTGCTAATATGCAGGTGGCTCAGCACGAACCTTCTTCGGGATCCGGGC
The DNA here is from genome assembly GCA_017469335.1 of Succinivibrio sp. Classification (GTDB taxonomy): domain Bacteria; phylum Pseudomonadota; class Gammaproteobacteria; order Enterobacterales; family Succinivibrionaceae; genus Succinivibrio. The sequence goes on from JAFUGP010000152.1 coordinate 17,338, forward strand.
CTGTGGAGCGATTATGGCCGCGCTTACGGACACTTCTTTATTTTTCGATATCGACGGTACCCTGACCTGCTTTGACACGGGGCAGATCCCGTCCTCGGCCGTTGCGGCCTTAACCGAGCTTAGGGAGCGCGGGGCGCATCTTTTTATTGCTTCCGGGCGTTCACGCCCGGTAATGGTCAACATAGGCAGTATCGAACATCTGATGGAGGGTTTTATCTGTGCCAACGGTGCCTGTACCTGGCATAAGGGCAGACTCCTAGAACAGCTGCCGCTGCCGCGGGAGTATGCACGGGCACTGCTTGCAGATGCCCGTGAGCACGGATATATCTGCAACATCACCAGCCATGAGCATTACGGGATCTTCAACTACTCCCCGCAGAATGGTGATCCCTTTATTAGATCCCTTGAGGAGCAGGGGGTGGACTGGCGCTACTCCCCCGAGCGCATTGTTGAGGAGGAGGAAGTGCTGCAGATCACCTCCTTTGTCGGCCCTGACTATGAAGGCAGGCTGCACGAACTGGCCCCTGGCTGTCTTACCGCCCGTTGGCATCCTGCTTTCATCGACATCACCGCACCGGGGGCGGACAAGGGACAGGCCCTGCTCAGGTTGCTTGAACAGCTGCAGCTCCCCGTTGAGCGCAGTTATGCCTTTGGTGACGGCGGCAACGATATGGGCATGCTCAAGGCCGCCGGCACCGGCGTGGCCATGGGCAACGCTTCGGATGGGGTCAAGGCCTGCGCCGCTTGGGTAACTGCAAGTTCAGGAGAGGACGGGCTGCTGATGGCACTGCAACACTTTGGCTTGCTCTGAGCGTCAGGCAGGGCCAATCCGCTCCAAGGCGTCAAAATCCAAGCAACCAGAGCGAAAACAGGTTTAACTCGTAAAAAGGGAGCGCGAAAGATCCGGTCAGCTTGAACACTATGCCGACCGGGCAGAACTGGCGGCAGATTGCCGGTTCAATTCCAACTGAGCGCGAGATACCAGATGAATGCCGTATAGCTTACGGCGCACAGCACGCATAACAGGGCAAAAGATAAGGGACCTATGAGCACAGGCGGGGCGAGCAGCGCTACGGCCGCCACCAACGCTACTGCCGTGGGATTTACGCCCATATACAGGGCCACCAGCCCCAGCAATGCCACCAGCACGGTCAGCCGTACCATGAGCATCAGGCCGCCGGAGTCGGATAATTTAAGCCTTGTCATAGCAGTAGTCTCCCCAAACGTACTTTATAGTGAGCTTCTGCTTAGATTATCCCCACCTGTCCCTGCGGTCAACTTGCGCAGGCGCATTTTCCTAAAAAAAGTACCCCACAGGGCCATTTAAGTCATAGGTGCTGATACAATACGCCCCGTGTTTCAGGTTCCGGCTCTTATTAACCCGCGGGTCGGGGACTTATGTTTGCAAAGCAGGGATTTTTTATGTCAAAGCGTGAACTTTTTTCCTCGCGTCTTGGATTCATGCTCATAGCCGCCGGCTGTGCCATCGGCCTGGGAAACGTGTGGCGTTTTCCCTTCATCGCCGGCAAATACGGCGGAGCACTGTTTGTGCTTATCTATCTGGTGTTTCTCATCGCGCTGGGTCTGCCTCTTCTGACCATGGAACTTGCCGTGGGGCGCGCCTCGCGCAAATCATTGGCAGGCTCCTTTGAGTCTTTAGAGCAGCCGGGGTCGCGCTTTCATCTGAACAAGTACTGGATGATCCTGGGCAATTACGTGCTCATGTCCTTTTACACCGTGGTCACGGGCTGGCTGCTGTTTTACTGCATCAAGGGCTTTACCGGTGAGTTCGGACACAACACGCTCGCCGAGCAGTCCGCACAGGCCTTCGTCAACATGATTGGCTCGCCTGCGGAGATGTTCATCAACATGCTCGCGGTAGTGGCCATCGGCTTTGCCGTCTGCGCAATGGGACTGCGGCGCGGCGTGGAGCGCATAACCAAACCCATGATGATGCTGCTCTTTCTGCTGCTGGCCTTTTTGTCCCTGCGTTCGGTGCTCTTGCCTGGGTTCGGCGATGGCATCCGTTATTATCTCTACCCCAACCTGGAGAACTTTCAGCGCTATTCCCTCACCGAGATTATATCGGCGGCCATGGCGCAGGCTTTCTTCACGCTTTCCATCGGTGTCGGTGCCATTCAGATCTTTGCCACCTACACCTCCAAGAGCCATACCCTGCTCACCGAGGCGGTGAACATTACGCTGCTCGATACCTTGGTGGCGCTGCTCTCGGGCTTCATCATCTTTCCGGCCTGCTACAGCTATGGCGTAAGCCCCGACGAGGGACCCAGCCTCATCTTCATCACACTGGTGTCGGTGTTCTCCCACATGCAGTACGGCGCCTTCATCGGCGGCATGTTCTTCATGTTCATGACCTTCGCCGCACTCTCCACCTTAATTGCCGTATTCGAGAACATCATCGCCATCACCATGGAGATCTTCGATATCTCCAGAGCCCGCTCGGTGATCGCCAACTTCTTCGTGGTGCTCATCATCTCGCTGCCGTGCCTCTTCGGCTTCAACTACCTCTCCGATCTGCACCCCTTAGGAGGGAACAGCACCTTTTTGGACTTAGAGGACTTTCTTATCTCCGACAATATCCTGCCTTTGGGCGCGTTGCTTTATGTGCTGTTTGTCACCTGCCGCGGGGGCTGGAAGTTTGAGGATTACCTGGCGGAGGTCAATACCGGAGCCGGCCTTAAACTGCCGGCAGCTTTCCGTTGGCATTTTAAGTACGTCATCCCGGTGGTCATCGTGCTGCTGGTCATTAACTGCTATGTCTCGGTATTCAAGTAGTGCGGGTAGCTCACAAGCTCCGGTCTAACCAAAAATCAGGCATTATCATGAAAAGAGAGCAATTCTCCTCGCGCCTTGGGTTCTTACTCATCGCTGCCGGCTGCGCCATCGGCTTAGGCAACGTGTGGCGCTTTCCGTATATAACCGGTCAGCACGGCGGGGCGCTGTTTGTGCTGGTATATGTGGCTTTTCTGCTGTTGGTGGGACTGCCGCTGTTGAGCATCGAACTGGCCGTGGGCCGGGCCTCGCGCCGTAGTCTGGGTGCCTCCTTTGAGACTTTAACCCCGGGCTCTAAGTTTAAGTACTGCAAGTACTTCATGATTTCCGGCAATTACATTCTCATGGCTTTCTACAGTCTGGTTACCGGCTGGATGCTGCATTACACCTTGCTTTTTTGCTTAGGTGAGATAGGCCATGGCGAGAGCGAGGGACAGGCGGCCGAGCACTTTGTGGGCATGCTCTCCGATCCCGAAACGCAGTTTCTCTGCACTCTCGCGGTCACTCTGGCAGGTTTTGCCGTATGCGCCTTAGGTGTGCGCAAGGGCGTGGAACGCATCACCAAGTACCTCATGCTCTCCTTATTCGCGTTGTTGTTGTTCCTGGCGCTGCGCTCGGTGTGGTTGCCGGGCTTTGCCGACGGTATGAGCTATTATCTGATGCCCAATTTCTCTTCCCTGCAGGGCGCAGAGCTCATGGATACCTTAGCCGCCGCGATGGGACAGGCCTTTTTCACCCTGGGACTGGGCGTAGGCTCTATCCAGATCTTCGGTTCCTACATGCACAACGACCGGGCGCTGACCAACGAGTCCTTGGTCATAGTCTCGCTGGATACCTTGGTGGCGCTGCTCGCCGGGGTGGTGATTTTTGCGGCCTGCTTCAGTTACAACGTCGCGCCCGGCGCCGGACCGGCGCTGATTTTCATCTCCATGGCCTCGGTGTTTTCGAACATGGACGGCGGGCAGTACTGGGGCGCCATTTTCTTCCTGTTCCTGCTTTTTGCCGCGCTCTCCACCTTAATTGCCGTGTTTGAAAATCTCATCGGTATCACCATGGATCTGCTGGGCATCAGCCGTGCCCGGGCGGTACTGGGCAACTGCCTGGTGGTGCTGCTGCTGGGTCTGCCCTGCATGTTAGGTTACAACCTGCTCTCGGACGTGCATCCCATGGGCGGGGAGAGCACCATCCTTGATACCTATGATTTTCTCCTCAGTCAGAACATTCTTCCTGCCGGTGCCATGTGCTACATCCTCTATGTATGTTTCAAGCGCGGCTGGGGTTTTGACAGTTACCTAAAAGAGGTTAATCAGGGCGCGGGCATCAGGCTCAAATCCGGATTTTACCTCTACTACCGCACCGTGCTGCCTGTGGTGGTGTTGGCGCTGTTCATTCAGGGTTATATCTCAATTTTCGGCTGAGGGCCGGATTCCGACTTTTAAAGGGAGCTTTTTATGTCTCAAGAACGCGGTCAGTTCTCCACCAGACTGGGTTTTTTGCTCATCGCCGCCGGCTGTGCCATCGGCCTGGGCAATGTCTGGCGCTTTCCCTACATCACCGGACAGTACGGAGGGGCGCTGTTCGTACTCATTTACCTGCTCTTTTTGCTGGGGGTGGGAGTGCCGCTTTTGACGGTGGAACTGTCGGTGGGCCGTGCCTCGCAGCGCTCCATTGCCAAGGCCTTTGACATGCTTGAAAGTACGGGAGCCAAATGGCACTGGAACAAATTCTGGCTTATCCCCGGCAGCTATATTCTGATGTCCTTCTACGGCCTCATCACCGGTTGGCTGCTTTATTATTTCGTGCTCTTTGCCACGGGCTCGGTAGAGAAGGGGCTGACCAAGGAAATGGCCGAGCAGAATTTTGGCGACTTGCTCCAAAACCCGCTGACCATGTTCGTGTGTATGACCACGGTGATAGCCGTCTCCTTTGCGGTGCTCTCGCTGGGCATCGCCAAGGGACTGGAAAAATTCACCAAGCCCGTGATGATCCTGCTCTTGTGCATTCTGGTATTTCTGGCCGTTCGCTCAGTCTTTCTGCCTGGCTTTGCCGAGGGCGTAGAGTATTACTTAAAGCCTGATTTTTCAAAGGTTACCGGCAAGGGATTGCTGGAAGTGCTGTGGGCGGCCATGGGTCAGGCCTTCTTCACCTTAAGCGTGGGGCAGGGCTCCATCGAGATCTTCGGCTCTTATATCGACCGCAAGCATACGCTGCTGCCGGAGGCCATCAGCATCGCCTTCATCGATACCTTGGTGGCGCTGCTCGCCGGCTTCGTGATTTTTCCCTCCTGCTTCAGTTACGGGGTACAGCCCGACGCCGGTCCGGCGCTGCTTTTCGTGACCTTGAACACCGTGTTCTCCAACATGGCCTCCGGCGGACTTTGGGGTGGGTTATTCTTCCTCTTTATGCTTATTGCCGCGATGTCCACCCTGGTGGCAGTGTTCGAGAGTATCATCGCCATCTGCATGGAACTCTTCGGTTTGAGCCGCCGCCGCTCGGTGATCATTAATTTCTGCATCATCATGGTGATCTCGCTGCCGGCTCTGCTGGGCTTTAACGTGCTCTCCTTTATCCACCCCATGGGCGAGGGCAGTGTGATCATGGATCTGCAGGACTTTTTGATCTCCAACAACGTTCTGCCCTTAGGCTCTTTGATGTTCGTGCTCTTCATCACCTCCAAGACCGGCATGAGTTGGCCGCGCTACATTGAGGAGTGCAACTCGGGCAGCGGACTTAAGATAAGTCCCGCCTTATACATCTACTATCGCTTCTGTCTGCCGGTCATTATCGGTGTGCTGCTCATCGCAGGATACGTCAATATCTTCGGGTAGAAAGAACCTCAGGCGGGCTCACCTGAACTGAAGATGCCGTCTGCTGCAAAGCAGACGGCCTCGTTGCAGACAGACTGTGTGAAAGGGAGGACAGGGCCTGGCAGGGGCAGCGGCTAATTGACACTCACGCCGTAGTACTCGGCGAGCTTGTCGCACCCTTCCTGGGCGCCGAAGCGGCAGGCCCGCTCATAATACTCTTCCTGGGCAGGCATATTGAGCTCCTGCTTGCGCGCTTCGATGAGTTTCAGGCAGCCCTGGCCGTTTTCAAATCCGCAGGCCTGCTCATACAGACGTGCGGCCTCACGCCGGCTTAAATTGGAACGATCGGTTTTAAGATGGATGTCTCCTAAGGCGATGCAGGCCTCCCCGTCATCTCTGATGCAGGCCAGCTCATAGAGATCCATGGCCTCCTTGAGACCCTGGGCGTCCTCACCATGCTGCTTGAGCAGGTAGTTGCCCAGCGTCAGGCAGGCGGCGTTGTCACCTAAATTGCAGGCATAATCAAGCTGCGCTAGCCCTTCTTCTTCATCCCTCTCCACCACCAGACCGTTTAGGTAGTAGTAGCCCACTCTGCCGCAGGCCTGGCTTTCACCTAGCTCGCAGCCGTGGCGGTAGTGCTCCAGGGCCAAGGCGGCATCTGCCGGGACTCCGGCGCCCTGACTGTAGAGATTGCCCAGCGCCAGACAGCTTAAACCGTCATCCAAAGCGCAGGCCTTGTGCAGACTTTGTGCCCCCAGGGCCGGGTTTTGGGTTGATTTATCCAGCGAGGGATGCACGTAGGCCAGATAAAGATTGATGCAGGCATGGGAGAATCCCAGATTGCAGCGTTCGGTGTAATAGGACACGGCTTTGCTGAGGGTGTCGCCGTCGGTGATGCGATCGTATTTTTGGTCGTACTCGGTGGAGAGCATGGCGCAGCTCCAGCTGTCGAGCAGGGCACAGCCTTTGAGATAGAAACTGCGGGCTTTGATGTCATCGTGCCTGAGGGGATTCATGGTGTAGACATCTCCCACCAGGGAGCAGGAGCGGGCATCATGATTAAGGCAGCCGCGGCGGCCCTCCCGCAGGATCTTGTTGGTGAGGGCCAGAGCCTGCTCGCGCGAGGACTGTACCTTGATGCCCCGGATATACATCTGCGTCAGCACCACGCAACTGTGCAGATCCCCATTGTCACAGTCACGCTGCAGCTGATCCGGAGGATCGCCAATCCTGGCAGCATAGCTGCTGCCGCAACTATAGTAAGCGCGGTTAATTATTAGAGCTTGAGCGAAAATTATGGTACTATCCTCTTAACCGGAGGTAAGTGCCATGTTCGTTCGTAAATTCAAACAGGATCGCCAAGAATTGTTGGCTGAAGGCAAGAACATTGTTAGGT
>JAFUGP010000153.1 GCA_017469335.1 Succinivibrio sp.
GAAGGGCGAGCCGAACTGCGAGAATTCCTTGAGCACCTTCTCGATGGGGAAAAAGCCCTTCTCGGCCAGTACCGCGTAGAGCGTCTCCACGCTGTGGCCCTTGCTCATGATGAAGTGGTCATGCCCGGCCTTGCCGAAATTCTCCGGGTTGACGTTCATCACCTTGAAGTAGAGCACCGTCAAAACTTCCATCACCGACATGTCGCCGCCGATGTGGCCGCCCTTGCCGTTGATGATCATCTGCACCACGTCCTGGCGCAGTTTGTAGGCCAGTTTGTGCAATTGTTTTTCATCCATAATAGTTTTACTCCTTAATCTCCGTACAGATGAGCCTTGACCTGATCCTCAATGGGGTCATAGAGATCCGGCGTGATGCCCAGATACTTGCAGGCCTCGTAGACTACCGGCACCACGTCGCCGTAGACACCCACGCAGTGATGGATGTAAGGACCGGTGACAATCTTGTACTCCAGGCGGTTCAGGTTCTCCACCTCGACCCACATGTAGGTGCCTAAGATGTGCGGACCCTCGACGCTGCGGGCGTTGCCCAGCAGCATGGAGTACTCGCCGTTGTCCCCGTCAAAGCGCATCAAGGTGAGCTTGTCCGAGTGCTTGGCCTCTGCCGAGAGCGAGCCTTCGTCCTTGAAAGCGATCGGGCAGGTCAGCTCTGGCTTTTCCTTGGCCACCGACACCGGCCACGGGCCGCAGTGCTGCAAGAGTTCGCCGTTCTCGTTGTCGGGATGACGCACGGTCCAGTCGGCAAAGAAGCTGCGGGTCTCGTTCATCACCGCCGCCTCGGCAATTAAGGCGGTGATAGCGCCGTGAATGTCGGTCTCGCAGACAATCGGGATCCCCATGTCGTTTAGGATGGCGTTGGCCGCACAGGGCATGATCCCCAGCTCGTCCTGCAGTGCTGTCCAGCACTGAATGGCGCCGGCGTTGCAGCCGTACTTGTCAATGAGCTCCTTCATGGAGCGGGCCAGTGCGGCCACGGCCTCCAGGTGCGGGGGGCTGATCTTGACCACGGTGTTGTCCTGCAGGAACTTGAGCTCATCTCCGGCACCATGCTGCTCCATGATGCGGCGGGCGCGCAGCACCACCTCGGAGAGCGGCACCGGGGAGAGCTGAATGTTGAATTTCTCCAGAAGTTCGCCTTCGTTGCACATGGTGGTCCAGAAATCGAAAGGACGCGGGCCCATCTGCAGGATGCGGGTGTGACGGAAAGTCCTGACGATGTTGCACACCGCCATGAATTCCCTAACCCCGCGCTCAAAGAGCGGATCGGTGAGCCGGCAGTTGCTTAAGTAGGTGAACTTGACCTGGAAGCGGCGCAGCACCTTGCCGGTGGCGAACAGGCCGCACTGACTGTCGCGCAGGCGGCGGCCGTCCGGCAGCGGACGCTCATCGCGCGGTCCCCACAGCAGAACCGGCAGATTTAGTTCCTTGGCCAGCCTGGCACACACATACTCGGTGCCGAAGTTTTCGTGAGCGAGAATGATGCCGTCCACCCCTTCGCGGCGGAATTTGGCGGCGATTTTGGCCACATCCTCATCGGCAAAGAGCAGGCCCTCGGAGTTGATGTCCTTGATGTCCACAAAGTCTATGCCCAGTTCGGTCAGACGCTGCGCGGTCAGATCGCGGTACTTTAAGGCATCCGGCGCCGAGAACACACTGCGTCTGGTCGGCACGAATCCCAATTTGATTTTTGCTGCCATGTGTAATTACTCCTATGTTGTTTCAAGCCTGCCGGCAGGTCTTAAAGGCCCCGGGCAGGCTTGCTTGTAAGTTTTATTTGTTCGCGTTGCGGGCCTGCAAAGCCATACGCGCCTGCAGGTTGCGCTGGTACTGGTCGATGATGACGGCCAGCACGATCACCAAGCCCTTGATAATCATCTGCCAGAACTCGGACACGCCGCACATTACCATGCCGTCGGTGATCACACCGATGATGAAGGCACCGATGACGGTACCGACGATAGTGCCCACACCGCCCATCAGGGAAGTGCCGCCCAGCACGGCCGCGGCAATGGCATTCATTTCCCAGGTGTTACCGGTCATGGGGTGGGAGGCCACCAGCTGCGAGGTGGCGATGATGCCCACCACGGCCGAGCACACGCCCGAGAACATATAGACCAGCACGGTATCGTGATCCACCCGCACACCCGAGAGCCTGGCGGCGCGGTTATTGCCGCCGATGGCCAGGATGTGCCAGCCAAACGGGGTCTTGCGCAGCACGATAAAGGCCAGCACGGCAATGATGATGAGGATGATCACCGCTACCGGGAAGCCGGCGATGTCACGGCCGAAGATTTCAAAGCCGGTGTTGCCCAGGGCCTCCTTGCCCACCAAGTTCGGGAAGGTGGCGCCGTTGGAGGTAAGGTTGGCCAGACCGCGGGCCACGTACATCATGCCCAAGGTGGCGATGAAGGGGGCCACGGCGAACTTGGTGATCACCAGACCGTTGATGAGGCCGATCAGCATGCCGATGAGCATGGCGATGATCACGATGGTCGGTACCGAAAAGTAGATGGTCTGTCCGAACAAGGTCAGGCCCTTGTTGATGAGCAGTCCTGAGACCATGCCCGCCAGACCGGCGATGGAGCCCACCGAGAGGTCGATGCCGCCCGTGACCAGCACGTAGGTCATGCCGATGCCCAAGATACCGTATAAGGCCACATGCTTGGAAATGGACAACAGCGAGGAGCCGGTGAAGAAGGACTCCGATGCCAGGGAAAAGAACAGGACCAGGAGGGCCAGCACAATCAGGGTGCGCCCTTTGAGTATGGTCATAACCAGATCATTTTTATTCATGGTAATTTCTCCGTTTACGCAGCCTGATGGCCCTTGTAAGAGGCTTCGACCAGCTTTTGCTGCGTGATGTCAGCTCCGGTAAGTTCTGCGGTCTTGATGCCGTTGGACAGCACCACAATGCGATCGGCGATGGCGATGATCTCCTCTAACTCCGAGGACACCACGATGAGGGACAGGCCTCTTTCGGCGTACTGGTAGATGAGTTGGAACATCTCGGTTTTGGCACCGATGTCGATACCGCGGGAGGGCTCGTCAAGCAGCATGATGGAAGGATTGGTCAAAGCGCCCTTGGCGAACACACACTTCTGCTGATTGCCGCCCGAGAGCGACAGAATGGGCAGATTCTTGTCCGCCACCTTGATCATCACATCATGGATCATGGCGTCGGTGGCCTCGCTCTCCTTGTGATTGTGGATGAGGCCCCAGCGGTCGGTGTACTTGGCGATATTGGTCAGGGCAATGTTCTGATCAATGTTCATGGTCTGCACCAGACCGTCGCGCTGCCGGTCCTCGGGCAGCAGGGCAAAGCCGTGGCCGATCATGTCCACCAACGAGGTGATCTGAAGGGGCTGACCGTCCTTGATGATCTGCCCGGTATGCAGGGGCCTTAAGCCCATGATGCACTCGAACACCTCGGTGCGCCCGGCACCCAGAAGTCCGTACAGGCCTAAGATCTCGCCCTGGCGCAGGTCAAAGGAGACCTTGTTGAGCAGATAGCCGCCGCCTGACTTGGGCAGCGTCAGATCCTTGACCTCCAGCACCTTGGGCCGCTTGCTCCAGTCCACTTCCTGACTGCGCTTGGGATAGTTCTTGCCCTTGCCAATCATGTTGCGCACGATCCAGGCCAAATCGATGTTCTTGGTCTGATCCTGTGCCACCAGCTTGCCGTCACGGAAGACGGTAAGATAGTCACCGATGCGCATAAGCTCTTCTAAGCGGTGGGAGATGTAGACGATGGAGATACCCGAGGCCGTCAGTTCGCGCATGATCTTAAAGAGCACCTCCACTTCCTGCTCGGAGAGCGAGGAGGTGGGCTCATCCATGATCAGAATGCGCAGATTGGGGATGAGCAGATTGCGGGCAATCTCAATCATCTGCTGCTGCCCCACCCTGAGATCGCCCACCCGGGTGTCGGGATCGATGGGGTAGTTCAGCCGTCCCAGCACCTCCTTGGCCAGTTTGCGGTGCTCGGCGTCATCGAGCATGCCGCTCTGGGTGCGCTCTGAGGACATAAAGAGGTTCTGGAATACATTCAAATTGGGAAACAGGCACAGCTCCTGATGGATGATGGCGATGCCCTCGGCACGCGCGTCCACGGTAGAATCGAAGCTCACCTCCCGGCCCTCTAAGTAGAGCTTGCCGCTGGAGGGTTTCTCAATTCCGGCGATAATCTTCATCAGGGTCGACTTACCGGCGCCGTTCTCGCCGATAAGCACGTTCACCTTGCCCCGCCTGATATCGAACGAGACCTGATCGAGCGCCTTGGTGCCCGGATAGATCTTGTCGATTTTCTCGGCGTGAAAAACGATGTCTTCTGTTGCTTCGCTCATGGTTTTACTCCACCACAGTCAGTTCCACCGGAGTGATCCTCAGCACCTTGTCCGAGCCCACCGTGAAGCAGCCGATGTATTTGATTTTCTTACCCAGCAATGAGGAAACATTGGCCGGAGTGATGATGCCGTTCTGGATCTTCTCGTGCAGCGCCACCGACACCTGGGCCCACTCAATCTGGTTGGTGTAATCCTTGTAACTGATGAGATCGATGGTGTCACGCACCGCCGAGCCCTTGTAGACCGGACCTATCTGAATGCGGAAGGTCTCCTCGCCCTTATAATCATCGGGCTCCAAGAGCAGATACCCCGAGCGCAGTTTGTCCTTGACCTCGGTGACCGTGCCCTGCCCCTTGACAATGAAGGACAGTGCCCCGCTCTCACCGTTGGGGGCGTAGCCGCGTTCGGCGACACTCTTTAAATTGCCCTTGGCGGTGTTAAGCAGATCGTTGACGTCCACGGCCTTTTTCTCAAAGTAAGTCTTGGCGTTCTGCTCCCAGAAATTGTTCACCACGGTGGCCGGATCAAAACTGACCTCGCCGGTCAGATCCGACTCATGGCCCTCCTTGACGATGGTCGAGGAGGCAAAGGCGTAAATGACAAACACTGCCGCCAGCGCGGCGATGATGATGTTGCGTTTGGACATTTTTTACTCCCTAAAAGCACGCACTCCCCTCTGCCCCAGTAAAGAGACCTGACATGGGATGAAGAGAGGGGGAAGGCTGCACCTTAAGCGGTGCAGCCTGAGTGTTGGATTATTCGGACAGCGCGAAGTTGTTGAGCTTCTTGGCGTTATCCTTGGTGATGATGACGCAGTCCATCAGCTGCTTCTCGGGCTGGCCGGTGGAGCCGGTCTTTAAGTACTTGTCAGCCTGCTCCACGGCGACTTTGGCGATAGCTGCGGCCGGCTGCATGGCGGTGGCAGTCATGGTGCCGCCTAAGATCTCGTCACGGGCGTCATTGGAGCCGTCCACGGCGATAATCTTCAGCGGGCCCTTGCCGGCGGCCTTGATGGCTGCCGCGGCGCCCACGGCCATGTTGTCATTGCCAGAGATCACACCCTTTAAGTTGGGATTGGTCTGCAGAATGGTCTCCATCTTGGAATAGGCCAGATTCTGATCCCAGTTGGCAGTCTGCACCGCGACCCTCTTCATGTTCGGGTACTGGTCGATGACCTCATGGAAAGCCGTGGAGCGGGTCTTGGCGTTGGTGTCGGAATCGAGGCCGTAAAGCTCGGCATACTCGCCTTCCTCTTCCATGGCCTCAACGAAGACCTCGGCGGCGCCCTTGGCACCCTGGTAATTGTTGGCCACGATCTGGGCAATGGCAATGCCCTGCTCATTGATCTCACGGTCAATGAGGAAAGTGGGAATGTTGTTGTCGTAGGCGCGCTTCACCGCGGCCAAGGTGGCATCGGCACCGGCGTTGTCGCACACAATGGCGGCCGCCTTATCGGAAATGGCAGTCTCAAAGAGCTCGGCCTGCTTGACCGGGCTGTCGTCATGGGAGACCATCTTGACATCGTAGCCTAAGTCACGCGCCGTCTGGGAAGCCACCTCAGCCTCGGTCTTGAAGAAAGGATTGGAGTGCGAGGGGGTGATCACGTAGATGATGTTGGAGCCGCCTCCGGTCAGACGCTTGGGTGCATCGGCAGCACCGGCGGAAGAAGCGAACATGCCACAAGCACAGACCATGGCTACAGCAGCGCAGAACTTGGAAACTTTCATCTTAACTAAAACTCCTTAGATGTTTATAAATCAAACGGGTCTGGTAAGCTGACCGGTCTTAAACCTGAGGTCAATACCAAACGCAGACCTAACATAGCTAATAATAGGTAATGGATGCTGTGACGGTTAGCATCAAAAAAACATTTTTAGCGGGAAAATAATCTGTGTAGGCGTGCTTTTGGTACACGCCTCATAATTCGCCGCTTTGAGGTGGCTTGGAGCAGAGCTGAAACTATGCGGCAGCAAGCTCAGTCGTCAACGGTGCCCTTGCCGGCGCGGGAGCGGCGGAATTTCGCCGGACTCTGTCCGGTCAACTCCATGAAAATACGCCCGAAATGACTTTGGGAATTGAAGGAGAGCAGCTCGGCAATCTCCGCGATGGAGTGCTGCTCGTCCTGCAGCATGAGTTTGGCCGCCTCAATCTTGCGCTGCCTGACATAATCTCCCACCGTCACGCCCTCTTCGTCCTTGAAGGTACGCATGAGGTGTCCGGGGCTGATTTTAAGGCGCACTGCCAGTTCCTTGAGGGAAATTTTGTCATGCAGATGGCGCTCTATATATTCCTTGGCCTTGGATACCGCCGGGGAATTGCCGCTGTGACGGCGCCGCTTCAGGTACTCCCTGACCTCCTGGGCACAGCGAAACGCGCAGGAGCGGGCCAAAGCCGTGGCTTCGGCCGGATAACGGCAGTTCTCCACCTGCAGAATGTAGCTGTCGGAAACGGTGTACAGATCCTCCACGCTCAAGCCCGCGTCAATGGCAGCGCGGGTGGCGATGGTCACATCGACGATCCCTAAGTTTTTGGCGTTGCGCAAAGCATCGCGCGCCAAGGTGCCGCGCATGCCCGCGTAAGGCGAGTCCAACACCCGGGCCAGTGACTCCTCGTCCCCGCGCATGATGGCCTCGCGGATCTGCCGCTCAAAAATACCCGGGTTATGCGGTTTGGCCTGCATCAGCCCCTGCGAGAGCACTGCGGCCTCGGACTGACGTCCGACACTTTGGGCGTTGAAGAAGTAGCGCTCCATGAAATCCCCGGGGGAGATTTCCTCGCCGCTGACCGCGCTGTGAATGAGCAGCAGCACCGAGGACAAGCGCAGGGGATCGCACTCCATGAGCACGCAGTTGTCGGCGTGATGGCGCAGGGCATAGAGCTTGACGAAGTTCTGATTGACCCGTCCCACGCACACGGGACCTAAGATGGCCACGACGTTGCGGGCACACTGCACCGCCCCGATTAAAGCGGGCAGTTCATCGGTGATAAGACAGATCCTGCTCTCGCGGGCCTTAGTGACCACGCGCTTTAAGAGTTCGGGATCGGAGTAAAGCACGCTCCAGGACTTATCGGTGTTGTCAAACCTGCCTAAGACCTCATCGTCCTCACCCACCACCACCACCGGCACCGGCAGAAGCCTGAGCAGCAGCGAGGCCGCGTAGGTAATGCCGGGCAGATGACCCTGCCCGAAGCTCTGAGCGCCGTCATCTGACATGAAGTGCACCCGATCTTGGCAAGAAGGGCCCAAAGAAGAGATCAGAAAGAAACATTGGACTCCAGCACCACGTTGCAGTAGGGCTGGCACTCCCCGGTGCGGACCACCGCCACCGAGGAGGCGGAGAGCCGCTTTAACTCATTATGTTCCACCACCGCCACCTCAATGTGGTTTTTCTGCGCCCACTCATGCACTTTCTCCCAGAACTGCGGGTTTTGCACCTCGGCTTCCCTCGCGATGGTGACCTTCTGGAACTTGGCCTCGGCATCCACCACCTTGAACACCTCCCAGAAGGGCGGCACACCGTAGGTTACGGCCAGATCGATACGCTGCACTCCCGGGGGTACCGGCAGACCGCAGTCACCGATGGTAAGCGTATCAAAATGCCCCAGTTTGGCAATGACATAGGAGAGTTCGGAATTAAGACAGCCGATCTTTTTCATAAGACACCTCATACAAAATTTCACCCGCACGCTGTCCTGTCCTGTTCAGCGCGGCGCCTGAACCTATCTTACCTGCACCGGCATCCGGAAGGCGGCATACGCTTAGCAGTTTTTGATCTGCCCTGCGCTTGCTGCACCAATTAGGGGCTTGGGACGCTGCCATGCAGGATTTTGCCCGTGGGTGTAAAATTCGCTTATAGGTTACCGGGCCTTGCTTAAGTTTCCGCTCAGATCCGGTGTGTGAATTGTCAAAGCAGGTTTTTCTCATGTTGCTGCGTCGTTCTCTCAGGCTTGCGCGTGTCCTGCGCCGCATCCTGCCACTTGCCTTGTCCGCCTTAGGCTCAGGCTTTGCGCTGAGCGCCCAGGCTCTGCCTGCCGAACGGCAGGAACTTACGGTCGACGGTTTCTTCTACCACGAGGATGAGGGACACCCTTACGTCGATGAGATAGCCCGGCACTTAGAGCGGCTTACCGCCGGCACCAACCTCAAAATCAATTTCGTCTTCACCTCGGTGCAGAACCAGGAACAAGAGGTGCTGAACTACCTGAATGCCCAAAAACCTGCGGACGTTCATCCCATCGTCATCACCCACAACGATGCCAAGGTGGCCGACAACGTCATCAAGTTTGCCGCCGCCCACGATATCCCGGTGGTGTTTTTAATCCGCGAGACCGGACAGGAAGTCAACAAATACCCCAAGGCCTGGCTGGTGGGGGCCAACCGCCGCAACAGCGCCATCCACCAGGCCGAGATGCTCAGTGCCTATCTCAATGCGCACCCCAAGTGGGATCGCAACGGCAACGGCAAGCTCGATTACGTGCTCTTAAAGGGTGCCGACGGCGATACGGACACGGTGGTGCGCAGCCGCACCTTCAAGCTTTCGCTGTCCAAACAGCGCATCGCGGGCAATGTCATCGCCGAGTATTTCTGCGACTGGCGCAACAAAGAGGCCAAAGAAGCCTTGCAGGAACTGTTCAAGACAATCTCCCCCGAGCAGGTGGAGGCGGTGATCTGCAACAACGATGCCATGGCCATCGGTGCCCTGGAAGCACTGCAGGAAGCCGGTTACAACTTAGGCACCGCTTCCCCCTACACTCCGCTGCTGGGCGTGGACGGCGATGAGACGGCGTTGCGCCGCATCAGCGAAGGCAGCATGACCGGCACGGTGCTGCAGGATCCCCAGCAATTTGCCGAAGTCTCGGTGGCTCTGCTCAAATACCTGCTGCTGGGCTATCGCTTCGCCCCCGAGGAACTGGGGGTGGAATTAGGCAACGATGCCCGGGTCATCGTCCCTTCCATTCCCATCACCCAAATCGAAGCTCGCAAGCTGATGGGGTCGGAGTAAGTACCCTCAAGTGACTGCCGGGGCAGTCACTGTTTTGGCTATTTGAACAAGTTGATATTGAAGCTGCTCTTTGCGTCGCCGTAGTCACCCTTGCAGCTGGTCTTGCCGTCCTTATCCGGGGCACAGACCACCTTGGGCATGTCGTAGGTCGAGCCGTCCGGACACTTGGCCTGACCTGAGCCTATCTGCAACGCTCCCGAGGCGATGGAACCCTGAGTGGCTCCCACGCACTTGCTGCCGTCCGAGCGGGTCACCGTGGCCTGCCCCTGGCCGTTCTTGAAGGAGTAGTCGATGTTGACCGGTTTGCCGGTGGTGGCATCGATAAGCCCCGAGCGTGAGCGCCACTGTCCGTCCAGCACACTGAGATCGCCTTTTTGCAGCGTCTGATTGTCCAGTTCCAGGGGTTTGACCGCAGCGGAGTTCTGTGCGGCATCCAAGTCAGGCGGCAGAGGTGCACTGCTCTCCTGAGTCTGCTCATCCGCACCTGCGGCGTCGCTCTTACCTGGATCTGGGTCCTGGGTGTCCTGAGCATTTTGCTCATCCTGAGCGGAGCTCTTATCTTGTGCATCCTGAGCATCCTCCCCGGCGGCAACAGGCTCATCAGCAGGGAGGGCAGTGCTGCCCTCATCCTGCTCTGCAGCCCCCTGCGGTACTGCCGCTGCCGCGTCGGGGTCGGCTACCGCCTGCTCGGGCTGCGTCCCGTCAGAGGCTGTCGCATTGACCGCAGGCAGCGTACCGTCCACATTCAGGGCACCGTCACGTACCAGTACGGTACCGTCACGCACTGTCAGATCCTTATCGGGAACCTGCACCGGATCCACTAAAGCCTCAGGCAGCTTGGGCACCGCGCTCTCAGGCACGTTAAGCTCGGTCGTAACCGCAGGTTCCAAGGAGAGCTCACCTAACTTGGGAAAAGCGCCGAAGGCAGGCAGATTCAAAGGTCTGGCGAAGATGTACCACCACAGGAGGTACATGAGCAGCGGCAGCAGGAGCAATAAAAGCAAAAGCCACAGCCAGCACCATTTGTGTCCGCCCGCTGTAGCCGCCGCGGCCGTACCTGCGCCGGCCGCCGGGGCGGCGCCCGCGCCGGGTCTGACCTTGAGGTCGCGCAGACAGTCAAAGGGGGAGCCGGTTAATTTCTGCCCCTGCCCGATAAAGCCCCAGAAGGTGATGACCGGATGACCGTTGACCAGAAACAGACAGTTGGTATGGGGAAAGTGCACCGCCGGCAGCTTTTCGTCACTGTGCTCCTCGGTACCGGTCAGGTAGTGGGCAAAGATGAGATCATCGGCAGTCAGAGCCCTTCTTTGCAGATCCTGTCCGAAATCATCCAGACGGTTCTCAAAGTCGGTCAGCTCGGCTAAGGCCTGTTCCTTTTCCTGGGCGCTGGCGGCGTCCCAGCGCACGATATTGAAACGGCCGCCGGCCTGATCTGCATCAACTCTGACATACCAGTCCACATAATCGCCGGCGTCGTTGAAACTGGGCTCGGCGAGCATGGCGGCATAGCGCTCACCCAGCCTGGGCGCGTTGCGCACCGCGTTGCGGAAGGCCTCGGCGTTCTTCCATACCGGAATGCCGTCCTTGCCGATGGGAGTGTAATTTTTAAGTGAACCGCCGTTGAGCCGGCTGGACTGTGCAACCATAACTTATGCTCCTGAGGATTAATCCTTGCAGACTTTCTTGAACTCTGCCCCCGAAGCCTGCAGCTGAGCGTTGATCTGTGCGGCGCTGCTGGGGCTGTACACCTTACCGCCGGTAACCCGCGCCACGCAGGCGGCCTTCTGGGCGTCACGGCCGATAAGTATGGTGTTGATCTTAAGCTTGGGCTTGCGCTTGTGAATGGCGCTGGCCACCTGACAGATATCCATCTTGGCCGTCAACGGACAGGTATCCTCACCGTCGGAGATCAGAATGCCCACGGCCTCGGCATTGACCCCGTCCACCATATTGGCCATCTTGGTGAGGGCATCCACCAGCGGGGTGCGCCCGTCATAACGCATGGGATCGATCCCCTTGATCTGCTGTTTGAGGGCAGAGCGCTGCGTGCCGGTGTAAAAACCCCGGTTTTTGGCCGCCGAGCAGCCGTTGATCTCCACCAAGCCTATCTGCACATTCTTGTCGATGTTGTCCACCAGGGTACTGGCCGCCTGGGTGGCCGCGCTCAGGCGGCTGGTACCCACGTCGCGCAGCAGCATGGACTGCGAGCCGTCAAAGGCGATGACCATCTTGGGCAGTTTGCCCTGCTGTTTTAAGGTGGTGCACTTGGGCAGAGCCTTGCCGCCGCTGTCCTTAGCAGTGCTCTTTTCCTGGGCGCTCGGCGTTTTGGTCTCGCTTTTTTTGCTCTGTTCGCTCTGCTTGCTTTGCGCCTGGGCCTTTTGTTGCTCCTCCTGGGCCGCTTTAAGCCGCGCCGCCTCTTCTTCGGCCTTACGCTTCTCCTCCTCCAAAGCCGCCAGCCTAGCTGCGGCCTCCTCCTCGGCTTTGCGCTTCTCCTCCTCCAAAGCCGCCAGTTTGGCCGCCGCTTCCTCCTCGGCCTTTAATCTGGCCTCTTCCTCAGCCTTGAGCCTCTCTTCCTCCTCAGCCTTGAGGCGCTCGGCCTCCTCCTCTGCCTTCACCCGCTCCTGCACTTCTAAGTCGGCCAGCATGGCATCAACCTTATGCTGGATCTCATTTAACAGCTGCTGCTGTTCGCCCGTGTCAGGCTTAAACCAGCTGATGATGCCGGCACGGTCCAGGAAATTGCGCCAGGCATTGCCCAGCGTACCCTCGGCAGGCCACGGTCGCAGGCAGAACCACCACAGCAGCAACAATCCCACCAGCAGCAGCAACAGCCACAAAAGCGGCCACAGACAACCGCGGCCCCGCGCAGGCGGTGCGTCAGGTACGGCGGCGGCCTGATGTTCCTGCTCTTCCTCTTTGGTGATGTAAGGCAGATAAACCGGAGCCACCTCATCAAAGAGCACCACATGTCCGCCCTGCTCCAAAAGACGTATGTACGCCTCGCGGCTTTGCATAAGACGGGGACTGGCGCTGAAATCTCCCTCCTTAAGAGAGGAGAGCAGCTCGGCCTTCTGCCGCTCAAAGGAGGTATGAGCGCGCTCGTAGGACTCAAGAGTCTCGCCGCGGCTCAGCTCATGCATGGCCCCGTCGCGCTCGGTGTAGAAATTGACATACTCACCGTCTTCCTGCGTGGTGGCGGTCAGCGCGGCGCACTCAGGCGAGAGGCGCTGACGCAGTTCCTGCTCCCACAGAGCGGCATCGCGCACGAAAAGAGCGGAGTCCTCGGACAAGGTGCTCTTGAGAATTCTTTTAATTCTGATCATGAGAGTGCTCCTGCACGGCAAGCTGACATTGCCCGGCCAGTACCGAGAGCGACTCGGCGCCGGAGGGAGTGGTCGGATCAAAGCCCTTCACATGGTTATAGAACATCAAGGCGCCCTCCCCCAGACCGGGTACGGCCGCCACGGCACTTAAGGCCGCCTGATGATAGCGGCGGATATGACTCTGAGCCTGGGGCGCAGCGTAGCGCCTGAGCAGTTCAAGATAACTCTGCCGCAATTTGTCCTGAGCGGCGGTACTCTCCCTGAGCGCGGCGTTGTGTTCATTGGAGAGATCGCAGTACCGAGGATTGTCCCGGCACAGCTGCACAAAGCGCAACGCCTCCTTGTTTTCCCTCTCCAGCCTCAGCTCGCCCATCCCCAACTCCCGGCACAGATAGGCGCCCTGACTTAAGATGCCCGTCACGGCCTGCAGGCGGGAGTCCTCCAAGTCGTTCATGGCCTGTACCAGCTCATCCTTGGTCTGACCGAGCTCCTGATCGAGCATCTCCACCCGGCCCTGCAAGCCCTGGTTGTAGAGGTTGAGCTCGGCCTTCTGGTTGAGCATGCTGCGATGCTCCACGGCAAAGCTACGGCTCATCTCCTCGTTTAAGGCGATGAGATCGTCGACCATGCTGAACAAATTGGGTTCGGCACTGCTATCAGGCGCCGCATCAGGATCGCGGTGCGGGGCGGGGATCTGACCTAGCTCGGCGTTCAGCTCCCTGAGTTCCTGCGGATCGGCCCCCACCAGCGCTCCCAGCACCAGCCTCACCCCCAGATTGGGGGCGCGATTCTCTTCGGCGCCGACAAAATAGGGTTTCTCTACCCGGTAGGCCGCACTGAGCTCGCTCTCGGGGGTCAGATAGGAGCCGCCGCGGGCGATAAACCCGCCGCTCTGTCCGTGCAGGCGCCTGGAGCGCACCGCCCTATAGGGCTCCAAGATCATCTCCTCGACATTGCCAAGCATATCGTACAGCCCCAGCGCATTGGGTTTTAACAGTCCTACCCGGTGGGCCTTACCGGCCGCGCTCTGAGTACCCTGACACCAGGCCTGCTCCCGCAGCCGCTCCGGATTCGCCGCGCCGCGGCCCGGGTTGCTCAGACCGCCGTGGGCGGCGTACTCCCACTCGCTGTCGGTGGGCAGACGGGCAAACAGACGCTGGGTGCCGCGGCGCGGGGCATCGGCAGAGCGTTGCAGATAAAGTGAGTAGCGCCGGGTAAGATCTACGGCCTCAAACCAGGAGAGCGAGACCGCCGGCAGCAGCATCTGCTCGTCGGGCAGCGGACAGCGCTGCGTCATAAGAGCCTGACGCTGCCCCTCGGTCAGCTCGTATTTGGCCATGAGATAATACAGGCCGCGTTCATCCTGCAGCGCGCCCTGAATAAAGCTCTGATGCAGGCTCTGCGCCAGCCCTGCCGCGCCCTTGTCCTCGTCCTCCCGCCCGGCCATGAAGATTTTATCTGACAGACGCTGCCGCCCCGGAGAGGTATAGATTTTGCGGAAGGCCATGACACAGCCGCCGGGCATGGAGACCAACACATCGTCCTCCAAGGGGGCGGGGTTATAGGAGAGCGGCTCGGCGCAGACTCCCGTGGCTGTCAGCAGCAGCGCAGCCCAGAACGCCTGGAGCACCCCACGCATGCTAGGACTCCCTCAGCACCGCGGCCACCTTAAGACGCCGCACCTGGAAGACCGCGCAGGCCAGGGCGATGAGCGCACAGATGCCCACGGTCGCTGCGAGGGCGAGCAAAAGGTGCCAGAAGGTCAGAGTGCTGGCCACCTGATCGCCCTGGAGATTGGCGGCAAACACCCAATTGAAGGCCCAGCCGGCCGTAAGATACAGCGCAAGCGAGATGGCATAGGCAAAAAACCCCAGCAGGCTGTATTCAAGCAGAATTAGGGCATAGATCTGCGCGGTGGACAGACCGGTGAGATTTAACAGTGCCAGATCGAGCCTGCGGCGGGTGAGATTGCTGAAAATAAGACCGCCCAGCGCCACCAGTCCACCTGAGGCGGACAAGATTGCCACGGTCCAGAACACCGTGGAAAGCACCCGGCCTATCGCCTTGATGCCCTCGATGTCGGAGAGTTTGTCGGAGATATTGTAATGCTCGCGCAGCATCAACGAGAGCGGCGGCACGTCCTCCAGGCTTTTGGCGTACAACCGCACTTTCGAGAAGGTGCGGGGGGTGGGATTGAGCTTTTCCCCCGCGCCCAAAGGCGGCGGATCAAAGCCGTCGCGGTAATCCTCCATGGCCACCAGGATACTCTGCGGCAAATACAGCTGCAGACGGCTGACATAGGCCGCACCCAAAATACCGTGCACCGTAAGCTCGGTACTGGCCACCTGTCTGACCCCGCCTAACTGGCGCGACACGGCCAATTTGAGTGTATCCCCGACTTTAAGCCCCAGTTCCTTTGCAAGCTGCGCGCTGACGTACGACCCGTCTGTGCCCAAATCATACTCAAGTCCCGACCAGCGCACCACCGGATCGCCCTCAGCTGAGGGCACCGCCTCCACCGCGCTGCGGGCTTTGCCCTGAAAGCTCACATCACAGGTAACGCTCAAAGAGCGGGTCACCCCGATGGCAAAGTCCACGTGCTCATTGTGCCGCAATGACTCGACGAAGTCGGGTTTTAAGCTGTAACCGGTGAGCATTTTGATCTCAAGATTGAGGGGATTGGCGGACAGCTCATGCTCTAAGTTGGTCAGAATACCGTAGCGCAGCGAAAACAGCAGCATGAGCGGGGCGACTACCGCCACCATGCCGGCAACGATGCAGAAATTGACCAATCGGCCAAAGAGCAGATCGGCTTTAGCCAGGCGGAAAATCATGCCGCCCCCAGGGTGGCACTCACCGGCTCAAACAGGCTCAGCCCGCGTCCCGAGCGCGGACTCAGCGAGATCCGCTCAATACCCAGCTCGTCTACCAAGGCGGTGTCATGAGTGACGATGAGGGCGGCGACCCCCCGGCCTGAGGCTGCCTGTTTGATGGCGGCAAACAGGTGGTGGGCATTGTCCTGATCGAGCGCAGAGGTAGGTTCGTCGATGAGCAGCAGCGCAGGCTGATGAGCCATGGCCTTTAAGAACACCGCCCGCTGACGCTGCCCGATGGAAAGAGCGGCGGGTTTCTTATTGAGCAAATCGGCAATACCCAAAGTCTCGCTCAGCCCCTCACTGGCCTCCTGCAGGGGAGCGCGCTCGCCGCCTGCGCCCAGGCTCTGTCGCTGTTTGAGGCTCAAATCTATCTGCAGCGCGATGTTTTCTTTTATGCTCAGAAAAGGCAGCAGGCCGCCGGTCTGCGGCATGTAACCTAAAAAAGCCGCCCGCCACTGCCAGCGCTCTTGCTTGGTCAGTGAAGCTATCTCCCGGCCTAACAGCAAAAACTCCCCATCGGGTCTGCCCCGGTCTCTTCCGAGGAAAAAACCCTCCCGGATCAGGCCGATGCACTCCAAGAGCGTGGACTTGCCGGTGCCGGAGGTGCCGGTCAGGGCCCGCACCTGCCCACGCTCTAAGGTAAGCGCACTTAAGCGTACCGTCAGATCGCCTGCGCCCTCACCGTAGCGGTAGGAGAGATTACGCGCCGTGAGCACCGTCTCGGGCATCAGGGCAGGATCTCCAGCGGCACGGCGTAGACCATCTCGGCAGGCGTGGCCCCCTTAGTGAGGCTCACCCAGTTGTCCACGTCGTCGTTGCACTGCTGATAAAAACGCACCTTGCTCTCCAGATCCTCAATGGTGCGGTTCTGTTCGTCGGCTCCCATGCTTGACCAGGTATCCTCGTCGAGCTCCTGAATGCGGCTCTTGTAGGGCAGATCGTCCAAGTACTCACCCAACAGCCCCAGCTCGGCGATCTTCTGCGTCCCGGAAGCGGAGAGCTGTGAGGGATCGCGCCCTAAGCTCGCGGCGACATTGCGCAGCTGCTCAAACATGCGATCGGGGCTTAACATGCCCTCGTTGGCCGAGTCCAGAATACGGGTGGTCACGTCCTTTAAATCGGATAACTGCTGCTTGGTGAGCAGCACCACCGGGGTGGCGGTGGGCAGGTTGTGATGGGTAAGATCGCGATCGGCTATCCAGCCGCGGATGATCTCGGGAGTGGCGGTATTGCCGGTGCTGCCCAAAAAGGCCAGCTGCATGGCATAACCCAGAAGTCTGGTGTCAGCGGCGAGCTTATCCTCGCCTTGTCTCTCCTGCTCGGGGGAGCCGGCGGACAGTTTGCCCTGAGCGGCTAACTTGACCTGATCGGCGATGCTGTCGGAGAGGCGGTCAATCATGGTGCCAAAAGAGTTGACGTCACCGGCGTTGACCGGATAGTACAGCGGCTTTTGCAGCGCCGCGTTGAAGGTCAGATCCTTGTACTGCGCCGCCGCGCTCTGGTGATTGTTGTTGCGCTGTCCCGAATCGGTGAGCAGATGCAGCGCGTAGATGGCCGCGCCCTTCTGCTCGGCCGCCACACGGATCTCCCGCGAATCCAAAAGTGTCGAGGAGAGCTTGTTGCTGCCGGTGATGGCGCCCGCGTCGGTGATGAGCACGATGTAGCGCCCGCCGTAACCGCTCCAGTCCACGCCGTTTAACGCCGTCATCACCCCGGCATAGGAGTCCTCGTCAAAGCTGGCGCTGGAGACACTGGCCTGATTTAGGCTGCGCAGCTTCTCGGTAAATTCCGCCTCGGTATTGGCCTCACCGGGTTTGACGAAGATGCGCGAGACATACTCCAGTCCCGGCACCGCCTTGGTGCTGGAACGGAAGGACACCAGTCCGAACTGCACGCTGTCCTGCAGCTGCTCTTTTTCCAGACGCTTGTAGATGGTCTGAATGGCCTTTTTGGTGCGGTCAAGGTAAGGCTGCATGGAGATGGTGGAGTCGATGACGAACACCAGCGCGGCCTTGAAGGCCTTGATCTGGGCGCTCTGAGAGCTCTTGGGCTGCTGGGACTTGGGATCGTCCTTGGTGACCGAGGCCACCTCCAGCTCCAGAGTATAAAAGCCGTCATCAAACATGCTCTCCTCGGAGGAGAGAATGGGCAGCAGGTAAAAATTCTTCTTGTGATCGATGTAAGTCTCAGGCTCCTGGGCAATCACGTGGGACGCGTGTCCGTCCTTTTGCAAATCCTGCTGCAGTGCCGCCGCCCTGGCGCCGGGGTTTTTGTCGCTTACTATGCTCTGCAACGCCTCGCGCTCATCGAAGATGGGAGTGCGGTCGCGGCCGGCGGGATTGGTGAAGATGAGCGCCGTCTGGGCTTCCCAGTCCACGGCGCAGTCGCTCTTGAGGAAACCGGCAATGGTACCGGTGGTATCGGGGCCGACCTTGAGCGCCTCGGGGGTACGCTCATAGACGTAATAGCGCGAGAAAGCGGGCACCTGCTGGCCGTTTTGCAGCGTGCCGTCAGGATAGAGCAGACACGAGGGCGTGGTAAGCACCCGCTGATATAAGGTCTGCTTGCCGTCCATGAGCAAAGGCGCGCCCAGCGCCTGTGCCGACAGTACGGCCGTCGTTGCCGCCAAACCAAGAGTTCTGCTCAGTTTCATCTATACATTACGCCGCCGCTTCTGCCGGCGTCCTCCTATCCTTAATTTTGTGCCGTCGCTGGTACAGCGTGAATTTACTGCAGTTTTTTGAGAGCCTGCGCGGCCTCGGCGCTTTCCCCTTTATCCAGGGCCTTCTGATACCAGTAGACTGCCCGGCTCTGATCCTTGGGCACGCAGGAGTTCTCTATCTGAGTGTTGGGATCGCTCAAACGCGCGTATTTGAGAGCATACTCTCCGCCCTGGCTGCGCCCTAAACTGGAGAGCAGCCTGATTGCCACGTTGCAGCGCTGTGCCGCCAGAGCCTCATCCACCAGTTTGAGCAGCACCTCCTGATCAGGAGAGGTCTTAAGACAGCCTGAAATAAGCTCGCCATCATCGCTCACGCTCACCGAACAGGCCGAGGCCGCAGTATCAGGCGCCGACACTCCGGTGGCCTGAAGACCTGAGTTGGGCACACTGCTTTGGGTCTGACTTTCCGCCTCACCCTGTGGAGCCTGCACTGCCGCTTTTGCGTCCTCACCGTCACCTGCCGGAGACTGGGGCTCACCTGCGGCACTCTCCTGGGCAGGTGAAGCGCTCACGGCACCATCCTGCGGCTCCTCTGCCTTTGGCTCTTCAGCCTTGGGATCCTCTGCCTTTGACTCTTCTGTCTGAGCCGTTTGCCCGTTCACCGGCTGTTCCTTGCCGACATTGGTCACCGTTTCGCTGCTGCCAAAAGAACAGCCTCTCCACAACAAGATGGCCAAAAGCAGCAACAAGAGCAGCGCCGCCGCGCCGATAACAGGCAGCAGACGATTGTTTTTGTTTACGGCTGCGGCAGGTGCAGCTCGCGCAGCCGGATCCACGAAAGCCCCGGGTGCTTTGGCAGCTGCCGCCGCGCCTTGGCCTGCTTCGGTTTGGGGAGCTGCGCTGCTTTGCTGCAGAAAGCCCCCGCCCTCGCGGGAGATCACCGCCGGGATCTGAGTGCTCAACCCCTTCAGGCGCACGGTAAAGGTGGTACGGGCATCGGCAATCAGGGAGAGCGGATCCACTATGTCCGCCTTAAGCGGCACCTCAAAACGGTTGATGCCGAAATTGCCCCCTTGGAGGGCCACAAAGCCCTGCTCGTCGCCTGCGGGCAGTCCCTCAATGGGTCTTACTCCGTCCTCGCCCTCGCGGATGGCAAGATTAAGGAGCACGGGCTCATTGTCGTCGGCCTCCACTCCCAAGTTGCTGACACAAAGCAGAGCCCTGCCAGGTCCCTGGGGGATAATCACCGCGCTGGGCGTCTGAGAGCCCTGACTGTGGTATTTCATGTTCAATCCTTCAAAAAATCAGACGACACTTTCCATGACATCCAGACACGCACTCAATTTGGCATTGAGCGCCGCACTGATATTGTAGCGTGAATCCGCCTTGAGATTGGCGCCGCACATCAGGCTCTCCAGGCAGGAGAAATAATCCTCCAGATAGTGCCGGCCGCAGTCGTCCATCATGGCCTTGGGGATGCGGGGCAGCCCGTAGCTGCCGTAGGAGAGTTCCACGCTCTCCCCAAAGAGCGGCCGCTCACCCCGCTGTCCCGACACATCGGCGACCTCATCCCCGCGCGCCAGCGAGAAGGTGAGGTAGGCGTTGAAATCCGAGAGCAGCAGCTGCGCGCGGCGCACCTGAATGCCCGCCAGAATATGATGCGAGACCCGGCGGCTCTCCTCACGCTCCAACAGCTCCACCAAACTTTTCCTCAGGTCAAGCTCCTTGGAGTGAGCCGCCGTCTGCAACGCCTGCACATAGGTCTGCATCAGGCTCTTGAACTTGCCCTTTAACTTGGACTCCTCGGTGATGAAATCATTGCTCTCACTGTCATAGAAGAAAGAATACTCGCTGCGTCCTCTCTCGCGCTCGCGCACGTTGGCCTGGGCATTTTTCCACTCTCTGAACACCAGCGCGAACAGTTCCTCGAACACGGCACCGGCGCACAGCTGATTTAATTTTTCATCCCAGGCCTTGACGATGAGCGTGGCAAAACGCTCGGCGTTCAAACCGGTCTGAAAGTCCTGCAGATACCTGCCGCGCAGCATCTCATCGTCGAGCTCCATATAGCTGCGTATGTCCGAGAAAATATGCGCCAGGGCATCGCACTGCATGAGGGAGAGCGAAAGCTCGCGCGCTTTTTTGCGCGCCTCGCTGACCGCCTTGTCGCCGGTACGGCTCACATAGACTCCCAGAGTGTCCAGCATGGCCGCTGCCGCACGCTTTAAGCTCTCCTCGAGGCGCTGCTTGCTCTCGGTGTAATTTTTGAAATTCCCGACCATGAACTCCAGAATGTACCCGGCCCCGCCGTCATTGCACCTGAGCATGGCCTCAAAGGCCTTTTGTCCGCCGTACAAGTGCGGCATGAGCGGATCGCGCTGCATGGCCTGGCCGAACTTGTGTACCAAAGGCTCCATGTCATCCTTGATCTTAAGCTCACTGCCGTCGCTGCTAAGCTCGAAGATATCCGGGGCGTAGCCCGGTTTGCGCGCCAAAAAGAACTGATTGTGGATCTGTCCTCTCTTCCACTGGCTCAGCCAGGAGAGCGACTTGAAGCGCTCCAAGGTCTTGGTGATGATCTGATCCGAGTCCGAGACGGTGCCTTCCTGACGTTTGAAGTCCTTGCTCAGAGGCTCGTCAAAACGCGTGAGCACGCACACCAGGGGATTTTTGTCGTAGCGCTCGCGCTGCTCGGGGCTGCCGCCCACGTTGCGTGTGATCCAGCCGTCTAAGATCTCCACTAACGAGGTCACCTCGCTCTGCGCGGCCGAGGTGATGCACAGCATGAGTATGTCCACCTCACCGCGGCGGCTGTAGCGGTCAAACAGGTAGGCCACCTTGCCGCGGCGGATGAACTCCGAGCCGTATTTGGCCATCATGGAGGTGGGGGTGGAGCCCACCACATTGACCTCATCCTTGACGAAATCGGCGAGGGTGTTCTTGTTGCGCTCGCGTGCCCCGGGAAAATCGAGCACGTCAAAGAAGTCGCTTTGCGCGTTGCCTGCCCCGGGCAGAGGGAAGAGTACCTCCAGCGTCACCGCCGCAAAGCAGGCGAAATTGACGCTGGCCCGGCCTTCCTTGCCGTCCGTGCAGATCTCAAGCTCGCGCGAATCATCAAAAAGATGACCCAAAGCGTCAATGGAGTTGATGGTGCCTTCCTTGCGCTGCGTCAGCACCAGACGCTCGGGATCGCTCTCGGAGGGCTTTCTGGTGACAAAGGATTCGAGGGGGGCATAGACCTTGTCACAGCCGCCTAATTTCAACAGCTCGCCTGCCACACGCTCAAACATGAACGAGAACATCTTAAGACCGCCCCAGAACAGCGAGAACAGCTGACTGCGCCCCTTCAGGGATAAAGTGGGCGCAAGCTCGCACAGTCTGAGCCACAGCGGATCGTTCTCTCCCAACGTGGAGAAATAGCCCTTGGCATTGGCGCGGATGTAATCACACAGCTGTGTCACATCGCAGGGGCTGACATAGTTGGGCTCATCAGGGCCCAAGGTCAGGCTGGCACAACGCTCTAAGTGCCTGGCGATGTAATCGCCGCCCAGATTGTCATCCAATTCGCGCAGCACCTCGGCATTTAAGGAGAAATCGTTGTAGAAGGAGTTGACCATGAGCATGACCAGCTCCACCTCCCTGAAGACTCTCACCTCCACCGGAAAGCCCGGCACCCCGCTTTTTTCGCGGTGGGTAAAGCGCGTTACCACGCCGGTGGCCTCATGATCGCCGCCGGTGGGATTGACGTGATTGATAAAGGAGATCTCCTCTCCCTCCCAGGTGGTGAGGAGTTTCTGTCCCGGTGCCGCCAGGGTGGACACCAAGTAGCTCTTGCCCACCTGCGAGGCGCCGAACACCCCGATGGTGGTACGGTTGTCGAGCACCTCGGAAGCGACCTGCAGGCGGTTGCGCAACCTGTAGAGGGCAAGGCTCAGCTCGCCCTGGCGTGTGGCGATCTCAGGCTCACTTTGGGCAGCCTCCCTCAGCAGGGTGACAGTATCATCTACCGCCGCGGCGACTTTATTGAGTTCTTTGGCCATATAAACTCTCTCCTTAGCCTGCGATCATCCCGGTATCGGTCCAGTATTTGCTGCCCGCGGTCTTGAGCTTCAATCTGATCTGGGCATTCCAGGACTTGCCGTCTAAGTCATTGACCCCTTCAAGCTTGAGCTTGAAGATGCGGTTGAGCGGCTTGCCGGAGGCCTTGAGCTCATCCCACAGCGGCTTTAACTGCTCATTGGGGCAGGTGTTGTTGCGCTCGTCCAGAGAGAACTGCAGCTCAAAGCTCTCGCCGCGATCGATTTTTTCGGTAACCTGCTTTAATTTGCGGCTCTGGCTTTGCATCACCGTATCCTGATTCTCCCAGATGAGGGTACGCACCCGTTTGACCATGGCGCGTTCGGCCTCCTGTCTGAGTTCCTCCAGGCGCCTTTGTATCGGCTCGCGCACATGCACCTCCAGGTTACTGCGCACAAAATCAGCAAGGTAGCTCTGACGCTCTGCCTCCAGTTTGGAGTTCTCCCCGGTCAATTTACCCAGAAACGAGCTCTTGCGATCCTTGAAATGCTCTGTGGCGGCGGCCTCGGCGGCGGAGTTAAGTTTGGCGTGCAGCTGAGTGCGCTCCTCCAAGAGCGCGCGGCCGCGCTCCAACAGCTCCCCCAGCTCGGCGGCGAAATCGCCCTTCTGGGCGGCGTACTCGCTCAGTTCCTGCTCAAGCTCCCGCTCTTTGGCCTGATCATCGCTTAAAAGTTCCACCAATCTTATCTTGACATCGCGCAGCGCCTCGGCCTTGCGACACTCCTCAATGACCTGCGTGTCATTGAGCTGCGAGAGCAGGCTCTCCAGTTCACCCGAGCCGCTTAAGTCCAGTGCGGCGGCATCCTGTACCGACTTTAACTGCTGCACGTTGTCATAGCACTCCACCGTATACAGCCTCGTGCCCGGGTAGTCGGGACTGTCGAACTGCCGAAACCCCAGATCGTCCGGCAGCGTGGCACGCACAATATGGCGGCTGCTCTCGCGGGTTAAGGCCATCTGATTGTCTTCGTTGATACCCTCCACGCTCTTGGCCACGCAATTGACCTGATGGGTCTTGTTCTCGCCTTCGGTGATGAACTCATACATCACATCGCGCACGATGTTGTCGTTGTCGATGTGGCCGAAGTAACGGATGGGACTGGGCTGCTGATGCAGCCTTAAGTCAAAGCGGAAATTGGTCATGCTGTGAGAGGTGGTCTTCTTGTGCGCCAGTGCCGCTCCCACCGTCACCGTGGTCTTGGTGTCGCCGATGTAGGAGCCGCGGCGGGCAAAGGGATACCACTGCCCGCACTCGTACTCGTTAAGCGAGATGATGCGCGCCGGCGAGAGCGGCAGACGGCTCTGGATGAATTTGCGTATGCCCGGAATGCGCAGCGGCCTGCCCGTGAGCAGCATGACGTCGCACTGATAGAGCGCGGCGATGGCGGTTAAGGCCGTCAGGGGAACCGCGATGCCCACCCCCACACCGGCGGCAAAGCGCCGGTTTAAGGCAAAGAGGTCGATATCAAGCGGGAACTCCATGATGCCTTTAAAATCCGGCAGAAACTCGCGAATGCGTTTGTCAACGTGCTCTATGGCCAGCGGATCGGGATCGGGATAGGCGTTGGCCTCGTGATCGTAGATGTTGATCTCCTCGCAGGAGGGTACTTCGTTGCAGCGGATGAAATCGCCGACGGTGCCCTTGACGGTAGCCTCGGTAAGCCCCGGCGGCAGCTGTCGCAGCAGTTCTAAGTGCGCCAAAATGCGGTAACCCACCTTCATGAAGATCTGCTGCACGCACTGCAGTCTGGAATTCTCGAAATTGCTGCTCTTGTCGGTGTCACTGCCCATGCCGAACACGTTCTGCATGATCTGATCATCCTGTCCGTGACCGCGGTGACGCTCCTCGGTGGCCTCCTTGAGGTACCGGCGCAAGGGAGTGAGCACCTCGCTGCGGATGAGCTCCAGGAGAATGTCATCGCCTGCTATCTTAAAGCCGTCGCGCAGCACCTCGTTGATGCGCACGCTCTCGGAGTTCTCCAACGCCTCGGCGGCGATGTAGTAATCGGAAATCACCAGATCCGTGGTGCCTCCGCCGATGTCGATGGACCCGATGCGCGCCGAGACCACCTCCCGTTTTTGCTCATCACGCTCCAAGCGCCCGAAGCGCCCCTCGGTGCCGGGGCGGATGAGATCCTCCAAAAACTGCTTGCAGTTGCCGCCGTAGATCTTCTGGCTCTCGTTGAACAGGTACACCACCTGCCCGGCCTGGGCCTCGTCCAGGTCCATCACGATCTCCGGAGGCTCGGGATTCATCTCCCGGCGGCGGTTGTAGAACTTAAACTCCGCGGCGGGGGTGGGATCGTAGCCCATGCTCTTCCATAAAATACCCAACGCCTCATAGGCACAGCCGCGGTAAATCTCCCGCTCCTGCTCGGGCATGGACGGCGGCACGGTGAGCACGATGGCGCGCAGCCGCCTGGCATTGTTGCCCTTGGCGTTCAAGCGGTAGTCAAAGGAGTTGATCTGCATGAGCGCCTGCGCAAAAATCTCCAGCAGCATGAAGGTCATGCAGGATTTGTAGGTAAAGCGCGAGGTCATGTTCTGATCGGGGGTGCCGGCAAAGAGCGCCTCACCCTGGGAATTGATGTAGTCGCTTACCGGTTTGGCGTAAGGCCGATTGGGGTTGGAACTCTTGAAGTGGTACTGCAAGATGTTGCCGTCCTGGTCTACTTTGGGGATCTGATAGCTGAAGGAATTGAAATGCCAGATATCCCGATCGTCGCTCTCATCCTTCCACAAATAGCGCTTGGGAGAATTAAGTCCGGTCAAATTCTCCTTGCTCTGATGGTGGGAGGCCAGACGCGCCGCCTCGGTGCCCACCCGGGCCAGCGAGGGCCACAAGAAAGCGTCCGGACGCCCGGAGCGGGCGGATTTGCCGTCGTACTCAAAGTTGGGGCAGTTAAACTCCACCCGGCTCTCAAAGGCCTCCTCGTAGACATGCTCGGGGGCGTTTAAGTCACGCAGATGCAGTTTCTGCGTGGACCCCGAGAAACCGTCGGTATCCTCCCCGCCGTTTTCCACCAACACCCCGCAGGAGCGGGAATTGCCCACATCCAGCACCAGACTGACCTCAGTGGCCTCCCGCACCCCGCTGCCCGAGGAGAGCAGTTTGATGCTCCGCGGCTGCACCACTTCGCCCAGGAGTCTTAAGATATTGAGGTAATGCGCCTCGTATTCCTTATCCTCCAGGGCCTGATTGAAATCCTCCTCGGCGATGCGCATGCCGCGCAAGGTCTCGTGGCCTAAGTCGCAGAAGGCCCCGCGCACCCATTCTTCCACCCAGCTCTGGCCGCTCTTGCCGGGTCTGAGCAAAATGGTGCCGCCCTTGCGGTAATCGAGGCTGAAGAGGTTGGAGGCCGAGACATCGGTTTCGGCCGGGGCCAGATACTCATCCTGGGAGGAGTGCTGCACGGCGGTGTCAAAGCACAATACCACCCGGTAATAGGCGCCCTCAAACTTGTCGTTGGGCACGCGTACGATGCGGCACCGGGCCCAGTTGAAAGGGCCGACCTTCTGGGCGGAGGTCTCGTTGAAATAAGGCAGCGGCAGCCAGACCCCGTTGAAAATTCTCAGCGAATTTTCCGTATTGTTGAAATCGGTAATGAGACTGGGAGAGTCGGGATCGATGCGCTGCTGAGGATTGAAAGGGTTGATGAGCTTGTCATCGGACTCATTGGGAAAAAGCATGACCAGATGCCCGTCCTTACCCAAAGAATCACGGGCAAATACGGTTTTCAAGAGCTGTTTGGTAGTTTTGTTGGACTTGTCACCCCAGTCGATGCCAAATTCGTAATCTATAAACTGAATGCCGGAATTTTCAACCAGATCAATGTTGTTATGTTTTTCGTAAACGGTCGCTAACACTTCAAACCTCAAGCTTGATCCCTGCCTTGGGACAGGTTAGGTGGAGTTTTTGAATACTCTCAATACTACACCTACGCCTTAGGGAAAAAAACGCACAAATTCACAATGTTCAAGGCACAGGACCGGCAGCGGGGGCTGGACAGACGCAGCTGTCGGAGCTAAATGGCGTCCCCTTGGGCAGATGTCAATCAATTGATTTTAAGGAGAATTGGTGGACGTTACCGGACTCGAACCAGTGACCCCCTGCTTGTAAGGCAGATGCTCTAACCAACTGAGCTAAACGTCCAGAGACTGGGGGATGGTGGGTTGTGAGGGGGTCGAACCCGCGACCAACGGATTAAGAGTCCGCTGCTCTACCAACTGAGCTAACAACCCATCCCGAAGGAAAGCCAGGCGTGGTGGGTTGTGAGGGGGTCGAACCCGCGACCAACGGATTAAGAGTCCGCTGCTCTACCAACTGAGCTAACAACCCACGCCAATGCTTTTTTACCCCCTGGTGGGTCGCGAGAGATTCGAACTCTCGACCAACGGATTAAAAGTCCGCTGCTCTACCGACTGAGCTAGCGACCCGCCTGGGGATGACCTAAGTCACGGTGTTATTTTACTTAAATTTTGATCCAGTGCAAGTCTTTTTTAAGGCTTTAGTCAAAAGCCGCATCCGGGCGCTGAGCACGACCGCCCGCCGCGGCCGCTTTGGGCAACCTCCCTAAAACTGACTGAGCACCTCGGCTTCCTTTTTGAGAGTCTCCAGTTCCAGTTGCAGTTTTTGCACCTCGCGCTGTTTGGCCTCTAAATTGGCGCTGTTCTGCAGGCTCTGGGCCTTGCTTTGCAGAGCCGCGCTCTTTTGCGCCAGCGCCGCAGTCTGAGCGCTGTCGGCACCGGATTTTTTCAGCGAAGCGATGGACGCATTGAGCTTTTTGATTTCGGCGTTGAGGGAGTTGAGCTGCTTTTTCTGCGCGGCAACTTTCTTATCTAGCGTATTGCGCTGGGCCTTAAGTTCCTCATTTTCCTGCGCGTACTGTGCCTGTTCGGCCTCAATGGCCGCCAGCTTTTCCTCGCGCTCTGAGATCCGCTCCTCATACCTGGAGGGGTTGTAGCCAAACAGCCCGCCCTTGTGGGGATCATCGCGGTCAATGCCGCTGCAGCCCGTGGACCACAGAGCCATCATAACTGCCGTCAGCAAAAATCTGTTCATGTTCTGTCCCTCACACCGCCAGTCTTACCGACAGATCGGCCAGACGCTGATTATAGGCTTTCATTTCCTTGATCTGCGCGGTAAGCTGCCTGATCTCGTTGTCCATGATTTTGGCCTCGCGCTCATCTCCGTTGTCACGGGCATCCTGAGCCACTTTCTTCTGGCTCAAAAGCTCGCTCTCCAAGGCCTCGATATTCTGCCTGGTGTCATTTTGCAAGGCCAAAATGGAATCGCGCTCGGACTTTAAGGCCGCCGCCGAAACTCTCTTTTTCCGGTACTGCGCCGCCAGAGTCTTGGACTCCTTGTCCAAAGCCGCGACCTCACGTTTTAGCCCGTCATTGGCACTGCGCGTCTGCTCGTTGACCTCATGAGCATGCTCGATGCAGGCATCCAGCCAGTCCTCGCGGCTGGCAAACTCGGCTTTGCGATCGGCGATGTTCTTGCCGACGATAAACCCCGACAGGGAGCCGATGCCGGCCCCGATGGCCGCCCCGGTCAGCGCCCCGTTTTTGCCGTTGACCAGTGCCCCGATGAGCGCGCCCACGCCGGCGCCGATGGAGGCTCCCACCAAGGTGCCCTCGGTTTTGGTACGGGTGGAGTCGTCCTCGATATTGGTGCAGCCTCCTCCC
This sequence comes from Succinivibrio sp., assembly GCA_017469335.1. GTDB lineage: Bacteria > Pseudomonadota > Gammaproteobacteria > Enterobacterales > Succinivibrionaceae > Succinivibrio. The sequence goes on from JAFUGP010000153.1 coordinate 27,994, forward strand.
AGTGCCAGCGCCACGGCCACCGCTGCGGCGGTGGCCGCGCGCCCTGCGGTGCCGCTCTTTAACGTACGGACTTTGTCAGGCATAATGTTTGCTCCTCTTCTCTTGCCCGCAGCCTCATGCTGCGCCTGTCAGCACTTTCAAGTCACTCTCGGCAGATTACCCTGTCAGAGCTCGCCTGTCACTGCTGCAATTTGAAATCTTTCTGCCAGGAGGCGGCGTCGTAGCGCCGCTCCAATGCATACTTCTGGTAATGGATTTTGGTAATGCCCGCCCAGGCCTTTTGCAGTTTCAGATCGCGCAGCAGCCGTTTGCCCTGCTCTGAATTGTCCTTGCTCTGGGCATCTATCTTAGCCTGCAGTGCACCAAGCCAATCATCAAAACCCTGGGTTACCGTCTCCTCGGGCAGTTTGACCAGCTCTCCTAAGAGTTCGCCGTAATCGCGGGTGTTGTCCCTGACATTAAGCTCGTAATCGTTAAGACGGTTTTGCGTCGAGCCCAACGGGTTTTGTTTCAGCGCCTCGATACGCATTAAATTGAGCGCCAGCTGCGCCCCGCGCTCGCAGGAGAATTTGCTGAGCACCCGCGCCGAGTCCTCATCGGCCTTGCGTCTTATCTGCGCCATGTTCTGCAACGCCGCAGCTGCCGCGGACAGATCGCCTTCAACCGACTTGAGCAGCCCGTTTTTATGCAGCGTGTTCTGTACTTTGTCCAGGCGTTTTAACGCCTCCTGCGCCGATACCGTCTCCTGGTGGCTCACATCGGAGAGGGAGAGCGCCGCCGGCATCTCAGCGCCTTCACCCGAGCGGTGAGTCTCCCAGGCCTGTTCCATCTCCTTAAGCGCGGCACTGTCAGGGTAAATGGCCCCTCCCAGGGCCAGCCTGAAGCCCAAGGTAGGCTTGGCGTTGGCCTTCATGTTTCCCTGTTTATCCTTAAGGTACAAAGGCTCCTCGGTGCGCAGCGTGGCCTTCATGTCAGCAGCCGGAGTCAGATAGCTGCCGCCGCAGGAGACCAGCCCGCCGCTGCGGCCCTGGTAATACTCCACCCTGTACCAGGAGCCCGTCATCTCGGCAACGTTGCCCAACATGTCGTGCAGGCCCAAAGGCCCGGCCTTGAGTCTGCCTACCTGCTGGATTTTGTTGCGCGAGGACTGCGCTCCCGAGAACCACTCGTACTGACCAAGCTCTCCCTCGTAGGGATAATCGCGATCAAAGAGCTCGGCACTGACCGCCGCGCCGCCGCGGGCGGCGAACTCCCACTCCTCTTCGGTGGGCAGTCGCACAAAGCCCGGCAGGGTGCCGCCGTGCGGCAGGCTTTTTAGGCTGTGCTCATAGAAATAGTGGTTTAAGCGGTCGATGAAAGTTTGCGCCTCCAAATAGGTGATGCCGCTGACCGGCAGATTCTCATGCTTGCCCTGCAATGAAGATGGCAGCTCGCTCATCACCGCCCGGTACTGCCCGATTGTGACCTCAAACTTACCCAGATAATAGTAACGCTCCTTGCCGTTGACAAAGGAGCCTCCCACCACCACGGAGGTGGGAGGAGTGCGGAACTTGCCCTCGGCACTGCCCATGATATAGGTCTGTCCGGCCAGAGGCCCGCTGCCTCCGGGCACGGTCACCGGGCAGAACACGAACTGCGTGCCCTCAGGACCCGGCAGGGTGAGCTCTTTTAGGGCGGCAGCCTGCGCAAAGCCGGCCACACCCGGACCTGCCAGCGCGCCCGCAACCAAGCCCAGCGTAAAGAGCGCTCTGAGAGAGCGGCTTGCGGCAGCTACCATAGGGCACCCAGCCAGGAGAAAAACGCCAGATGAGGACCGCCTAAGTAGGCGGAGAGATTGCCTGCGACCATGCCGCAGACCAAGCCCGTCAGGCCGCCTTTGGCCGCCGACATGCAGCACTGCTGCAGATCGTGCCACTCCTCGGGGCGGCGCAGCGTCTTGGGCAGCGCCTCGTTATCGCGTCTGGTTAACTTGCGGCTTAAGGGAATAAAGGGCAGCGCAAAGAAGAACAGCGCGATGCCGCCCAAAGCCAGCAGCAGCGCCGAATAGATGACCTGGGCATACCAGTTGGAGGTATAGGACATGTCGGCGGCGGCCAGGCACATCATCACCGCGCCCAGCACCAGATGCACCGACCAGATGAACTTGGAGCTGTTAAGCGTCAGGTGTTCGGCAATGACCCTCAATGCAGCGGCTGCCTTGTGCGCGGCTGCATCGGAGATAAAGCCCGCATTCTCCTCCTTGACAGTGGCAGAAAGCTCTTTTAAGAGATCATGCCCCTGCTCGGTCTGAGAGACTGCGCTCTGTGTCTTACTCTTAGCTCCGGCATCCTGGGAGAGTTGTCTGCCGATTTTGATGAGCGGCCTTTTCAAAGCCGGCAGAGCGTCTAAGGTATCGAAGTAGTAGGAGCGGAATTCCTCAGTGGTATGGCGCAAAATGGAGGCACGATCAAAGAGGGGATTGGCAATGCTGGCGGTCAGCTCCTCCATGACGGCGAACTCCCCTTCCAAAAGATAATCAAGCAGGGGCGGCGGGTTTAAACAGTGTCCGTCATCGGCAAAAAAGCACTCAAACTGCTTGGTATGCACGTTTAGGGTCAGACGGTGTACCGTCAGGGGCTCAAAGTCATAGCGCAGGACAAAACCGCCGGCGCCAGCCTCCTCGTCCGCGACATAACGCGGTGCGGCAATCTCGCGGAACAGCCCCGGATCCAATGCGGCAAACTGTTTTAAAAACGCCTCGGCGCGCACGTCACAGGGCTCTGAGGGAACAAATTCCACCGCAGTAGTGGTGCTTACCTTGGCCACGGCGCGGTACAGCCTCAGCCCCGAACCCTCGCAGGAGGGACACTTGGAGCCGGCCAGTTTGCCCGCCCCTCCGCATAAGGGACAGCGCTGCGGCACATCAAAGTACGTCAGTTTCTTAAAGATGCTCTTGCCTTGCTTGGCAGGCAGCGAGCTGCCCTTTTTGTGCTGTTCGGCCAGAGCCAGCAGGTTTTTGAGTTCCAGCGAGCATTCGACCAACTGCCCGTCGCTTACCGATTCGCGGGCGAGTTTGAGCGCGGCGGCGGCATTAGCCGGAGCTCCCGTGTAGTCCGCGCCCCGCTCCCCGGGCAGGGTCGTGCTCTCACTGCCCGCGCTAAGCTGCCAATGCACTTTGACCTGACCGCCAAAGCGCAGCGACTCCAGGGCGTGCTCACCTATTTCACCTATCTTGAGCCCGCAATCGGTCACCGCTGCGGACACCTGCTTTTTAAAAGCCTCCACCGCCTCAAGCACGTCAGGGCGGTCGGTGGCGTTAAGCTGCAGCATGAAAGACGCTCCTTGAGCCTGAAGATGGAAAGCTACTGGGGATTGAGCTGGGAGGTGGCCAGCGCGGCGGCGGCATCCTCGGGATATTCGCTCACCACCACCTCAAAATAGCGCTTGGCTTTCTCCTCATCTCCCAAAAGACGGGTGATGAGGCCTAATTTGTAAAGGGCGTCGGGACGTTTGCCCGAGTTTTTGTCGGAAGCGGCATTCAGAAAGCTGACCCGGGCATCCTGGTACTGTTTTAGCTTGTACTGAGCCTGGCCTTGCCAGTACCAGGCATTGGTAACCAGCTCATGCTGGGGGTACTTGGCGATAAACCCCTGAAAAGCATTGACGCTGCCCGGCAAATCGTTGCGCAAAATGAGAGCGTAGGCCTCGTCATAAGCCTGTTTGGCCTCACTGCTTTGCACCGTACCCGCCGCGGGGGCCGTCACACTTGCAGCCGCACTGGCCGCGGCGGCCGCAGCGGTAGCGGCCGGGGCCTGAGGCGGCTGACCGTGCTGGGTATGTTTCAGGGCGTCCAGATCACCGCGCAGCTGCGCTATCTCAGCTTGCAGAGCCAGCAGATCATTCTGCATTCTGAGAATATTTTTCTGCTGGGCCTCAAGTTGACGCTGCAGATCGGCATCATCGCCCAACGAGGGCAGAGCCCAGATCCCCAGCACCAGGGGCACTGTCAGTTTAAACAGTCCATGGCTCATGGCATACCTCAAGCTCAGCGGCAGCAACCCTGCCCGTATACTCAATATAACGAGAAAAACTTAGCCCCACCTTAGCGGTGGTGCCAAACGCAGGATCAGTAGTTGAGCACTGCCCGACGGTTTTTCGACCAGGCAGCCTCATCATGTCCCGGTTCCACCGGTTTCTCCTCACCATAGGAGACGATGGAAATCTGCGCGACATCAACCCCCAGGTTCTGCATGTAGCGGGCTACCGAACGGGCGCGCCGCTCGCCTAAGGCGATGTTGTACTCAGGGGTGCCGCGCTCGTCAGTGTGACCTTCCACCACCAGACGGGCATCAGGATTGGCGCGCAGGTATTTGGCGTTTTCCTGCATCACGCTGATGTACTGATCCTGGATCTGATCGGAATCATAGCCAAAATAGATGGTGTGCTTGTCGGCCAGCGCCGCCGGTCCGGTCCAACCGTCGGGCAGATTGGGATTGCCCACCGCCAGCGCACCGTCGGCATCAAGCACCTCGGTGATACGGCCGTCATAAACCGAGCCGCCGTCAATGACCTGCGTGTCGGTAGGAGTGTTGTCGGTGCTGCAGGCACTGAGAGTCAGCGCTGCCGCACCCAAGAAGAAAGTCAAGATTAATTTACTGCTCATCCAAAACTACGTGCCGGGCTAAGATGCCTGCGGCGCCGCCTCCGTTAGGTTTACCGATAATTGCCTGCGGCAGAATTTAAAGACCCGTCCTCTGCCCAAGACGGGATGAAAAACTGTGTTATTTCTCCAGCAACGGTCCCCAGGCCGGAGCGCTGATCTCCCCTGCCGAGGAGGGCAGGTAAGCCTTGAAGCGGCCGTCGGTGGAAACGATGGCCAGACCCTTGCGTCCCTGATAGACCGTGCTGTAAATCACCATGCTGCCGTTGGGAGCCACGCTGGGCGACTCATCCAAAGTGGAGGTGGTCAGCATGTAGAGACTGCCGTCCTGATCGACCCTGGCCACCCTAAAGCCGTTCTGGCGGGTGATGACCACCAGAGCGTTACTTCCCGGAATGGGCCTGGCGGAGAGATTCATCTGCCCCTGGTAGGTAACACGTTCGGTCTGGTGGGTGGCGAAATCAAACTTGTAGATCTGCGCTCTGCCGCCGCGCTCGGAGGTGAAATACAGGATCTTGCTGTCCGAGGACCAGTTGGGCTCGGTGTCAATGGCGCGGTTGTCAGTCACACGGTAGAGCTTATGCTCGCCAAGATCATAGTAATAGACATCCGGCTGACCGTCCTTGGAAAGGGTCATGGCAATCTTGGTACCGTCCGGAGACCAGGCCGGAGAGCTGTTAAGCCCGGGGTAAGTGGCCAGTTTCTCACGCTTTTGAGAGTTGATGTTCTGCATGAAGATGGCCGGCTGCCGGTTCTCAAAGCTCACGTAGGCCAGACGGGTGCCGTCAGGGGACCAGGTAGGAGTCATGATGGGCTGGGTCGACTTGAGCACCGGACGCTCATTGAACCCGTCGTAATCGGCAGTCATCAGCTGGTAGGGATATTTCTCGCCGCGTTTGAACACCACATAGGCAATACGGGTGCGAAAGGCACCGCGCTGCCCCGTATAAAGTTCGTAGATGCGATCGGAGATGCGGTGCGCGGCCTGACGCAGCAACCGCTCGGGGGCTTTCCCGCTGTAGCGGGCCAGCACCTTGCCCTTGTTGGCTCCCTGCAATCCCGTGACGGTAAACTCCACCTCGTAATCAGAGCCGGTGGGCACGACCTTGCCGGTCACGGCCGCCTCGGCACCGCTTTGCGCGGCGGTATCAACCACAATCTCACCCTGGGCTACCGAGCCCTTGGGCAGAGCCGTCATGGGCAGAGGGGCAAACTTGCCCGAGCGCATCAGATCGGCTGAAACCACCGCAGCCACATCCAGGTTCAATCCGGTAGGCTGAGTAAAAGGGATCACCGCCACACGATGCCCCTCGTTGATGCCGCCGGTGATTTCAATCTGCAAGGCCGCCTGACAGTTAAGCGCGGCTGCAAACAGCATCACCGCCACAATTTTTCTGAACATTTGCTTATATCTCCTTTGCGCCTTTGGTGTTAGCCAAACCGCCGGGCGCTCACTGTGAGCTATGTTAGCACAAAGGCCCTGTGCCACAGCGCAAAAATAGGTACAGCTTTGAGCTGTGCTCATTTCTCACCAGAGTTTCCCACACCCGGATCCGGGTATCGGCAAGGGCTGCAGCAGGCAGGATCGGTGCGGCGAACTTAAGATATAAGCTGAACCCAAGTGCGAAAAATATCCCTTGAAAATGGCTCATTGACGGAACGATTAAGGGTTTAGATAACAGTTTTCTGCTTTAACAAAGTCGCAGATAGGAATACTTGATATAATGGTTGACGAGAATAGGAGTCTTATATGAAGAAAATCGCCCACAGTGCCAGCATCGAAGCCTTTACCGACAACAATTTTATCTACGTCGATAAAACCGAGCAGATCTACCGTCTCATTGACCTCTATCCGAGGGTGTTTATCTCCCGGCCCCGTCGTTTTGGCAAGTCCCTGACCTTAAACACCATCGCCACCTTGTTTGAAAAAGGAGTGGATCCTTACTTCAAGGGCACCTGGATTTACGATAAGTGGCAGGAGAAACAGTATCCGGTGCTGCACCTTGATTTTGTCAGCTACCCTCAGACCAGTCTTACCGCTTTCAAAGAAGACCTCTGCGAAAAATTCAGAGAGTTTGCCCGGGCGCAAGGCATCACTTTTACTGACAGCAAAAGGCCCAACACCCTCGTGGACCGTATTTTAAGTGCCGCACCTGACGGCTGGCAGTTTGTCTTGCTCATCGATGAATATGACGCGCAGATGACCGCCCATATCAACAATAAAGAGCTCTATGACAGGTTCCAGCTCTGTCTGCGTGAGTTTTACGGCTCCCTCAAGGACAAAAAGCAGATCAAGTTTCTGGCCATCACCGGGGTGACCCGCTTAAAGGATGTCTCCATCTTCTCGGTAGGCTCGGATATTGTGGACATGAGCTATGACCAGGTAACAAGTCAGCTCATCGGCTTTACCC
>JAFUGP010000154.1 GCA_017469335.1 Succinivibrio sp.
ACCTAACAATGTTCTTGCCTTCAGCCAACAATTCTTGGCGATCCTGTTTGAATTTACGAACGAACATGGCACTTACCTCCGGTTAAGAGGATAGTACCATAATTTTCGCTCAAGCTCTAATAATTAACCGCGCTTACTATAAGACCAGGCTTGAACCGAAATTGCCGTTTAGTTTGTCTGACATGATAAGAATCCCTCAAAATTAACTTGGGTGAAAACCTTTAACCGTGAATGCCGAAAGTGGCAGCCGCTACACCAGCATGTTCTGATAGTCTCCGGCGCCGTCTTCTGCCGCACCGCGCTCGTTGAGGGTTTGCAGCCTCGCGGCATCCTTTTTGACGTTCTCGGCGATGAGCTGTTCAATCCGGGCGCGCCAGAGATCGGCGGTATTGAGAGCGCGGTTTAAGGCGTTGACGAGAGCCTGTCCCCCGCCGCTGCCGGTAGGCACCAGAAAGTTAAGCCCCAGCGCGCCGCCGGGGTCGAGGCTGAACGCCCCGCCGCGGGAGGCTGAAAGCAGGAAGTTGGCTTTGAGAAGCTCGGGCATGAGCGCGGGGAGCGCCGGCCCGGGCTCTGAGAGTGCGATATAAACCAGCCAGCTCTCTATCTCGGGCAGGGAGCGCAGCAGCACCAGCCGCCCCTCGTACTCGAAGGAGGCGGCCCCCTCTTCCAATTTGAGCTCGACTCCTATGACACTGCTTAAAGTTTCAAGCTCTGCTTCTGCGTTCATCTTTTGCTCCTCAGATTTGCCCATCAGGCGCCCTCAGAGCGCCATTTACCTTTGTTCAGTAGCTGCAAAAATAACGCAAAACAGCCTCTTTGTCATATTTTTTCTACCACATATCTTAAGATCTTTGAGAATGATCACGAAACCCAAAGCGCCGGCAGCCGGTGGCAGTGCGTGCTGCGGCAACCTGGGGTATGGCAGCTTAGCGTGAGGATGATCAGCCCGGGTGCCTTACCAAAGAAAATACATAAATAACAATGTAGTAAACGGCAAGACTGAACTCATTGAACAAAAAAAAAGGCCTGCCCTGCCGCAGACCTTTACCTATACAAGAGTCAGCGCCGCGCCCAAAAGAGGCGGCAGCATCAGAGAGGAGCTCAGTTTTCGTAGACCGGCTTTAAGAATTTGAGGTTGTCGAGGTACACCGCCCCTTCCAAGGGCAGCATATTGCCCACCAGGCAGACGTAAAAGTCCCCGTTCTTGCCTGTGAGATCGTCAAGCTCCACCCGCAGGTGCTGATGGCGCAGCGGCGTGTTGGCAAAGTTCACCACCTCCAGATCGGTCAGTGCGGCATTGTTTTGGTCCACGCCCATCTTCACCCAGCCATCCCCGGCCACCACATAGGGGCGCACGGAGCCCTGCGCGTCGGCAGGGTAGTAGAGATCAAATTCCACTGCACCGGCCTGGGAGAGCTCCGGCACCGTGGTCTTGACCCGCAGCTCCTCCCAGTCATGGCTGCCCGGCAGCTTGACGTTGACTTTTAAGAGCGTCTCCTGACCCAAGGTTGCCCCCTCCACTTCCGGTTTTAAAAACTCCGCCTGGTAGGTGCCGCCCTCGCCAAAACCATCAGCACCGTTATCAAAGGTATAGGAGGCTACGCTCTCATAAGAGCTGATGGGCTTTAAGAGCTCAAAATTGAGGCTCTGCTGCACCTCCTCACCCCGGTCAAAGGTGGTGTTGAACAGCACCTTGTTCTCGCCGTAACGCAGGCCGCCTTGGGTATCCAAGGTTACCGCGTAGTAGCCGTCCCTATCCTTGTCGGTAAGCTGCACTGCCCGCTCATTGTCATTGATGAGCGCGGCCACCTGTTTTACCTTGGCCCCTTTGACCGGGATGGGATAGACCTTGAGGGTGACCTGCTTTTGTTGAAGCCTGGCACCTGCCTTGGGGGCTGCCACATAGGACTCATTGACGCTCTCATGGGGAATGCCGCGCAGATCGCGGGCATGATCGGTGAGGATCCTGGCAACCTCGGAGCCGTCGTTTAAGACCCGAAAACCGTCATAGTCAGGATACAGTCCGTCTGGTTTACCCTGCTCCTTGGAGGTCAAAATCCAGAACATGGTGCCGTTTAAGCCCTCCTCAAAGGCGGTCTTGGTCCACTTGCGGTAGACGAACGCGCGGCTGACACTCTCATCCTTGCCGATGCCGTACTCCTCGAGCACCGCGGGTTTGCCGGCCTTGCGCGCCACCTTCGCGTGCTCTTTGATCCAGGTCGTACCCCACTGCTCGGCCTCATCTTTACCCCAGGTCTTGGGATAGAGATGAAAGGTCCCGTAGCTGATGTGCGGCAGCTTGATGATCTTGTCCCAGTCCACCCCGTCATTGCCGTTATAGGTCCAGTCTTTCTCCCCCTTGCGGGCAAAAAAGCCCTCCGAGCCTAAGGCCACTAACTGCTGCGGGGCGAGCTTGTGCACGTACTCGGACATCTCAGAGGCCCAGGCGAGCAGTTTTTTGCCGCTCTTGTCCGAGGCGGCCCGCGGCTCATTGCACAGCTCCCAGGTCATGATGGTAGGCTCCTGGTTATTGGCGATGCCGGTGTATTTGTTGACGTGGGAGATTAAGTAGGACACGTAGCTCTTATAGCAGTTTTTGATCAGGGGATCGGTGTAGAAGTCATCGTGATCTTGGGCGTTGAACCATTTGACATACTGCGGAATGCCGCCGAAATCATCCCAGTTGTTGCTCAGCGCCACCACCAGCCGGATGCCGCGCTTTTTGGCCTCGCTCACCGTAAAATCCAGCACGTCAAAGGAGCTTTTTACTCCGGGGGGAGCCGAGTAATCCAAAGGCTTATTCTGCATTACGTGCCCATGATGCTCGCCGTCCATAAAGCCCCACACCCGCAGCACGTTGAGCCCCAAAGCTGCGGCATCATCAAGCACCGAGGTGATCATCTCCTCGCTGCCGTAGTGCATATAGTAATTGTTGGAGCCTGCCAGCTTAAACTCCTGCCCGTCGAGCATGAGCCGGGCGCCTTTTTGTTTGACAAAGGAGCTAATGGGGGGATTGTCAAAGTCCGTGGCCATGGCATTGAGGTTGCAGGCGGCCAGGGAGAGCAGCAAGGCAGCGCAAAGGGCGCCTTTTGACAGTGATTTTTTCATTTTTATCTTCCTTTTTAAGACAAAGAAGCCTCAGGCAGCCACAGCTGCCCTGCGGGTTTGCAGGTAAATGAAAAGGTTAACTTGGAGGCACCCCAAAAAGCCCCGGTGAACTGCACCGGGGAGAGGTGTCAACCAAGTTTAGAGGTTAAAGGTCAAGACCCAGATTGAGGTTTGTCTCCACGAGGGCGGTGCGCTGTTTGACGCATTCACTCGTGATATAGGGATCCTCGGGGGTGTTCTTTACGTAGTCCACAAGCTGCGCTACTGTGGTGGAGAGCACATGGCAGCGGGTATCCGAGGAGGCGTAGTAGATGTAGACCTCCCCGTTATCCCGGCAGATAAGGCCGTTGGAGAACACCACGTTGGAGACATCGCCTGTGCGCTCCTCCCCCTGCGGGGCCAGGAAATAACCGCCGGGGCGGTGTATGACGCGCGTGGGATCATCCAAGGCGGTCATAAAGCAGTACAGCACGTACCTCAGCCCCGCGGCGGTGTTGCGCACGCCATGGGCGATATTCAGCCAGCCTTCGGCGGTCTTGATGGGCGCGGGCCCCATGCCGTTCTTGGACTCCTTGATGGTGTGATAGCGCTTGGGATCGATGAGTCTCTCCTCGTCAAGGACGGCGTGCTCCATGGAGTCGGCAAGCCCCAGCCCGATGCCGCCGCCTGAGCCGGCCTCGATGAAACTGTCCTGCGGTCTGGTGTAGAAAGCGTACTTGCCCTGAATAAACTCAGGGTGCAGCACCACGTTGCGCTGCTGCGCCGCCCTTGTCTTGAGATCGGGCAGTCTCTCCCAGTGCAGCAGATCCAAGGTGCGCACGATGCCGCATTGTGCCACCGCCGCGGACTCATCGCCTTTGGGCGCGGCGGGATCTTTGCGCTCGGCGCAGAAGAGGCCGTAAATATACCCATCCTCGTGTCTGGTCAGACGCATGTCATAGACATTGGTCTCAGGTGAGTCCGTGGTGGGAATGGCGCAGGGCTTATCATCGAACACAAAGCCGTCCACGGGACTTGTGGATCTGGCCACCGCAAAGAAGGACTTGCGGTCATAACCCTCCACCCTGGCCACCAGGCAGTACTTGCCGTCATGGTAAATGGCCCCGGGATTTAACACCGCGTTGACGCCCAAGCGCTCCATCAAATAAGGATTGCTCTGTTCGTTTAAGTCATAGCGCCAGATAAGCGGGGCAAAACCCGTATCCAACACCGGCCTTTCATAGCGGCAGAAGATGCCGTTGCCCGGCAGGATGGGCCTGTTTTTAAACTCGGTGTGAGCCTTGAACTGAGCCTTTAAGGCCGCAAGGCGCTCTGAAAATACGGACATGTGAAACTCCTTTTTTATGCAAACTTGGGTCTAAAAGACCTCGGAGTTGGTTTTGATCTCGGTGAGCACCTGATCTGCAGTGGTAAAGGCCAGTGCCGAATAGGTGTCGGCGGCGCCGTAGTAGATGGCGATGCGGCCGGTGGCGGCGTCGGCTAAGGCCGCGCAGGGGAAGGCCACGTTGGGCACGAAACCGCGGGTCTCGTAATCCTCCTCCGGCGTGAGCAGGTAATCGCGCGAGCGATACAGCACCTTCCAGGGCTCGTTTAGGTCCAACAGCGCGGCCCCGAAGCTGTACACCAGCCCGTTGCAGGTGCCGGAGACGCCGTGATAGAACATGAGCCAGCCCTCATCGGTCTCAATGGGCGCGGGACCGGCGCCCACCTTGGTGCCCTGCCACCAGCCCAGGCCGCCCTTGCCCATCACGTGACGGTGCTTGCCCCAGTACTCCAGATCTCTGGAGTGGGAGAGGAACACGTCCCCGAACGGCGTATGCCCGGAGTCGGAGGGACGGTTTAACATCACGTACTCACCGTTTATCTTGCGCGGGAACAGCACGCCGTTGCGGTTAAAGGGCACGGTGGCGTTCTCAAGGCGCGTAAAGTGCACGAAATCCTCGGTCACGCCCACCCCCAGGGTGGCACCGTGATAGTCGGTGCACCAGGTGACAATGTACCGACCCTCAATCTCCACCACACGCGGATCGTAGGCGTAGGACGGCTGAGCGTCATTCCCGTCTTTGTCGCGCCAGTCGATCATGTGCTCCTCAAACTGCCAGCTGATGCCGTCCTGGGAGCGGCCCACATGCAGATGCGGCCGGCCGTTTTTGTAATCGCAGCGGAACACGCCGATAAACCCGTCCTGCCAGGGCACCACGGCCGAGTTGTAGACCCGGGCGGCCGCCTTGAAGGGGTTCCAGCCGATGATGGGGTTTTGCTGATAGCGCCACACGGTGCCGGTGCAGCCCTGGGGGCGCTCCTGCCAGGGCAGGTTGGGAATGGACTTGCCAATGATCTTGCTCATAATCTCACCTCAAAAGGTACGGATAAAAAATCAATAAAACCGACATTGCGTTAAAAAACTTCCGCGTTAAAGGGTAAAGCGCAGGCTGCCTGACATCAGGCCCTGATGAGGGCGAGCAGCTCGTCTGTTCTCTCCCTGACCAAGGCGGCATCGCCCCTGGACTCCACATTGAGTCTTACCACCGGCTCGGTGTTGGAGGCGCGCAGGTTAAAGCGCCAGCGCTCAAACTCCACGCTGATGCCGTCGACTTGGGAGGTGCGCTGGGCCTGTGGCGCGTACTTATCCCACACGCGCTTGATGACGCTCTCCACATCCTTGACGGTGGAATTTATCTCACCTGAGATGGGGTACTTGCGCTCGGCCTCCTCCACTAACGAGGAGAGCGTGCACTGCTTGCTGCACAAAAGCTCGGTGAGCAGAAGATAAGGCAGCATGCCCGAGTCACAGTAAGAGAAATCCCGAAAATAGTGGTGAGCCGACATCTCCCCGCCGTAGACGGCGTCCTCCGCTCTCATACGCTCCTTGATGAAGGCATGCCCGGTCTTGGACTCGATGGGGGTGCCGCCCCTGCTGGTGACTATATCCTGCGTGTTCCAGGTAAGGCGCGGATCATGGATGATGCGCGCCTTGGGATCCTTGCTTAAAAAAGCCTCGGCGAGCAGTCCCACGATGTAGTAGCCTTCGATGAAACGTCCCTGCTCGTCAAAGAAAAAGCAGCGGTCGGCGTCGCCGTCCCAGGCCACGCCCAACGCGGCCTTACTCTCGAGTACCGCCTGCGCGGTGGCCGCGCGGTTCTCGGGCAGCAGCGGGTTGGGCACGCCGTGAGGGAAGTGGCCGTCCGGCTCGTAGTTGACCTTGACAAGCTCATAGGGCAGATACTGCGCCACGGCATCAATCATGCGCCCGGCCACACCGTTGCCGGGGTTGACCACCACCTTGAGCTTGGTGAGTTTCTCTGGATTGAGGTAGCCTTTTAAATGCTCGGCATAGGCAGGATAGACATCCAAAGTGCGGTAATTCTGTTTAAAAAGTGCTTCGTCGTGGCTTTCACGGTAATCAGCCTCGGCCACGAGATCTCTTATCTCGTTTAAGCCGCTGTCGCCGCTGATGGGCCTCGAGCCCTCCCTGACGAACTTCAGGCCGTTGTACTCGGCCGGATTGTGACTGGCGGTGATCATGATCCCGCCGTCCTGCTTTAAATGAGTGGTGGCAAAATAAATCATCTCGGTGCCGCACTGCCCGATGTCGGTTATCTGCGCCCCGCCGTCAATGAGCCCGCGGCACAGCGCTGCACTGAGCTGTGGCGAGCTTAAGCGTATATCATGGCCCACCACCACCTTTTTGGGCTTTAAAAATTCGGCGTAGGCCCTGCCGGTACGGTAGGCAATCTCGTCGTTTAACTGCTCAGGAACTCTGCCCCGCACATCATAGGCCTTGAAGGCCGCGACGGAAACTTTACTCATGATTAACCCTCGGTTGAAAAGAAATCGTAACGTTACCATTTTAGGCAGAGAGTGGGGATTATGCAACCTGGTATTGGTTGTTATTCATGCCCCCGATCTTTAGAAAAACGGGTATAACCTATTGATTTATATAGTAAATTTCAAAATGATAATATAAATCTACTTATATCAAAGGTTCCTAAAAACCCAGATCAATGACTTAGCCTCACTAAACCCTGCCCAAA
>JAFUGP010000013.1 GCA_017469335.1 Succinivibrio sp.
ACCATCATCCAGCAGGCCGCGAGCTCCATGCTCACCCAGGCCAACCAGAGGCCGCAGCTGGCTCTGTCCCTGCTCGGTTAGCAGTACCAGATCTGGTCCTAGGTCCCTTCACCTCCTGCACGGCGCTTGGGACCAGGTACAAATCTCAAAGCCTCCTTCGGGAGGCTTTTTTATGGCATAGTCGGCGTAACTCTCCTGTGTCCTGTGAACTCATAATCTACGCGCGCCGTGGGTGATTGCAGAGTTGATTATTGCTAAGCCTCGCTGTGCCGGTAAATCTCATGCCATAATGGAACGCGAGTTTTGACACGCAACTTGGAGTTTTTATGCCCACATCTGAAATCCGCCGCTACGTGCTTGATTACTTAGAACGCAGCGGGCCATTGCCCCCTGAGAATGAACTTGACAGCTTCAATTTTTTAGGTAGCGGCTATATTGACTCTCTGGCTCTGTTTGCCTTTTTACTCTCCATCAAGAAGGATTTGGGCGCGGAGATTAAACCTGAGGAATTAATTGATCCACGCCTGGCCACCGTAGGCGGGCTGTGCGCGGCTATAGAGAACAAGTTAAATGAGTCTCATTCGTGATCTTATTGAGGAGTGCCCCATCGGTAACGGCGACACAGTGGAGGTTGCCTCCGATCTGTTAAAACTCTCTCTGTTGTGCCTTAAACACTACGAACAGCTAGATGCCGACGAGGTGCTGAATGTCCTGCAGCAACGGGTGGGGACTGAGGGTACCCTGCTTATCCGTGCCTTCAGCTGGGACTTTTGTCATGGTCAGCCTTTTGATCTGCGTACTTCCCCCAGTAGGGTGGGTGCTTTGGGCAACGCCGCGCTCAAAAGGGACGATTTCAAACGCACCGCGCATCCGCTTTACTCCTGGTTGGTGTGGGGGCGCTACCAGGACGAGCTGTTGGCGCTACAAAACCACAGCTCCTTTGGTGCTGACTCCCCTTTTGGCTTTTTAACCGCACATGGGGGGAAGTTTTTGATGCTTGGAGCTGATATGTACAACTCCTTAACCTACGTGCACTATGTAGAAGAGCAGGTAGGAGTGCCCTATCGTTATTTAAAAAACTTCCGCGCTCTTTACACGGACGAGCAGGGGAACACCTCAGAGCGCGAGTACAGCATGAATGTGCGGGATCTTGACTTGGACGTGCGCATGTTCAACCGCGAGAGCGCAGCCGATTACCCGCAGACCTTTGAGCAGGAATTTACCAGTAAGGGACTGCTTAAGGCCCGTGAATATGAGGGGGTGTATGTGGGCGTGCTCGATCTGGCCGGGGCTTATCCTTTAATTGCGGCCGATATTAGGGATAATCACTCCCGCAAGATCTGCCGCTATCGGGGGCAGCATGGGTAGAATTGCACAGGATTTTTTTGCTCAGGCAAGGCGCCTACCTAATAAAACGGCACTGGTTTGCGCCGGACTGAGTTTAAGCTACCAAGAGCTTGCTGCCGCGGTGGCGCGATACGCTCATTTTCTGCTCGCACACGGGGTCAAACCCGGTGAGCATTTAGGTGTTGCTATGCCCAACAACGTCGAGTCGGTGACGCTGCTGCTGTGCTGTGAGCATCTGGGCGTGACCATTGTCCCGCTCAACCCCGACCTTACCCCCGCTACGGTACAGGCGGCCGTAACAAGCAGTGACATCCGTCACTTTGCCGCGCGCCGGGCCTTTTTCAAACGCCTGGGAGATTTCACAGCGCTGTGTGCGGAGGGACTCAAACTTTGTCTGGACGGCGAGTATCCCGGGACGGTGTCGCTGCAGAACAGTGCCAGGTTAAGCTCTGAACCTCCGGTGGTGACATCCGTCTCTGACGATCCCCTCTTTATCCTGACTCTCACCTCCGGCTCCACCGGTGATCCCAAACCCATTGCTTTAACTCAAAAGAACAAGTACCGTCGGGCCGCGGAGCACAACCGCTGGTATGGGGTAACTGACAGTGATGTGGTACTCGCCGCAACCCCGCTTTATCACTCGCTGGCCGAGCGCTTGACCTTTATGCCGCTTATCTGCGGTGCCACCTTAGTGCTGTTACCGCACTTCACCCCGCAGCTGTGGCTTAAAAGTGTCCTTGAAGATGGTGTCACCTTTACCATCGCCGTATCCTCACAGCTAAAGCAGGTGGCAAAGCTTCTGCAAGGCAGGAGTGGTGAGACCGGGGTTTTGCGTCTGTTGGTATCATCATCTGCACTCTTGGAAGCGTCCACCCGCGAGTTACTCTGTGAGAGGCTTCACTGCTCTTTTCGGGAAATGTACGGTACCTCGGAGACTTCCACCGTCACCGATATTGACTGTAAAGAAAGTGGCAAGCCCCGATCGGTAGGAAAAGCCCTGCCCTGGGCGCGGGTAAAAATTCTGCGCGAGGATGGTACGGAGGCCATAGCAGGCGAACGCGGGGAGATCGCCGTGCAAAGCGATTTGCTCTGCACACCTTACTATCATAAAGAGCCTATATTTGAGGAGGCACTTTATCAGGGTTATTTTAAAACCGGTGATCTGGGCTACTTAGATGAGGAGGGGTATCTCTATTACACCGGCAGGCTTAAAGATCTTATTATCTCAGGTGGTGTCAACATCTATCCACAGGACTTAGAGCAAGCCCTTTTAGAACTGGAGGGAGTTGCGGAGTGCGCGGCCTGTGCCCTGCCTGATGAGCGCTTAGGTGAGGTGCCGGGACTGGCGGTGGTATTGAGAGAGGGCAGTACTCTTAATATTGAGCAGATTCAGTATCACTGTCTTACCGCTTTGCCGTCCTTTGCGCAGCCCAGGCAGATAATAATCGTTGCTGAGTTGCCCAAAAATCCCATGGGTAAGCTGGTGCGGGCCAAGTTGCCTGAAATGTTCACTACCGCTGAATGATTGAAGGACAGCTGTTATAGCTAAAGACTGAACTGGCCACTGTTGAGGCATGGCAAACCCGGTGGCAAAATAATCTGTACTATGGAACGTGTCGCAATCTCCGTTAGGCAACATTTTGTTACCGGAAGTCCCACAAGAGTCGTTACCACCCACGATTTTGTCGATCATCCGCTTGACTCACTCAGAACATATTGAGAATAAAGCAAATTAAGTTGAGCAAAACTTCTAAAGGATTTTCTTTGTGCGCCGTTAATTGAATTACAGGGCACTTGAGCCCTTTGTCAATCTCAATTCCGCAGGAGGAAACCAA
>JAFUGP010000155.1 GCA_017469335.1 Succinivibrio sp.
CGGTCTCAAGCCCTGTAAGGCGCAAACCGCGTAGTAATGCGGGTTGCAGATATTTTTGCAAGATTTTAAAGAGCGATACTGTTGTTAAAACAGCATGTTGGCATCAATTTAGGCCCGAAAACCTAGTGGGAAAGTAAAGAGCGCTGCTGCTGGGGCTCATCGCCGTGCTGGCGGGGGCTTTTTCCTCGGGTACCGGGCTGTTCGCCACCATGGTGATGGTGTTGTGTTATCGCTTAAGCCTCAAGGAGGCTATTGCCCATGCCGTGATCTTCACCTCCGGAGTCTGGAATCTCGTCGGTGCGGTGGTGGCAGGTTTAATCGTCCCTCCGGCCTGGCATTTTCTGCCGGCCATACTCCTGGGGGCCTTTGGCGGGGGCTTTGCCGGGGCGGCCCTGCTGCAATATCTCTCGGCGCGCACCGTCAAGCTCATCTTCTGCACGGTGGCAGCCATCAGCGGTGTGTTGCTGATGAGATAGCTTATAACTGTCAGTTAATCATAGTGTTAGGCTATCTGCAAAACTACCTGCAAGGCTGTCATGCAGACTGCCTGATGCCCACAGGTTAACCGATTGGTTTTATGGTCAGGGAAAGCGCTGCGTCTGGTGAGGGTGGTGAGATTGTGCTGAGATTTACCGTGATGTTGTGCCAAAGGGCAGCTACATTTCAAGCTTTTTTGCTTTATCTGTGTCCTGGCTCAGACCGGGATTTTTCTGAGCATACATCTGTGCCTTACGGTCGTCCGGGTGCCACCTGACGAATTCCCGCAGGTGTTCGTGCTGTTGCATTTTGTACAACACGAGTGCCTTTTCGATCAGGTCAATGCGCGCTTGATTAAAGTTTTTGATGTATTCGGGCAGTTGAGTGCTTGCCGCAGCGTTTACATTCTCAATTGACGTTCTCTGGGATCGGGCAAATTTCCTAAATCCGTCGCCTGACGGCAATCCTTCTTTGTCAAAATCAGCCAAGGCTGTGTCCCAGATGCTAGTCTCAAACTTGCTGTATTCGCTCATCTTACGTGTGGCATCTAAGGCGTCGGCCGACCTCTCAAGTCCTTTGTTCAACACGCCCAAAGCCTTTTGGTCGATTTTCGGGTTTCTAGACTCGGTCATTAACAGGGTGTCCCGCTGAAAATTAAGCACGGTTATCTCCAGTCTGACCGCATCTTCGGGTCTCAATTGCGGATCGGCAATTGCATCTAGCAACACGTTTGTCGCCGTATTCGTATAGTCTGCTTCAAATGCAGCAAACGAAGTATTCTCCTTTGATATGTGAGATTTGTGGGCAAGTCCCAGTGCTGAGTATAATCTTGTCTCATTGTTAGAACTCATCTGGGAATACCTTCTTTGCCTCATAGAGATTCCAATTAGAGACCATCTTGAAACCGTGCACATCCTTTACCGCCTTGGCCCAAGCCGGAGGCATAGGGATTAGGGCAGTCACTTTATAGAACTCTTCCTCATCTTTTTTATCAAGCAAAGTAGTTCCTTTCAACAACAATGCCTCAGTTTCTTCTTGAGAAATGGGCTTGTCTAATTTTTTTCTGTTTGCAAAGTACTCCTCCCAATCCTCCTGCGACATTTTCTCTTCATCGTTGTAGCGCGGCGGATGCGGCAACTTGGCGGGGATGGTCATGACAAAAAACTCCTATCTTGTTGGTTGCTACGGTGTGGGACTGGAGGCAGGTACCGATAGCCTGCCTGACGATGCTCTTCGGCCTGACCTAAATATAGTTCAGGATTGGGTCCTTGTCTAACACCCAGACAACAAAAAAGCGGCGTACAAGCACTCTCAACGTCAACCTGCGTAAACCTGCAGGGCATTCAATTGACCACAACATGCTGTTGATGCTTCATGAAAGAGCCCTCACATGTGCCCGCGAAAGGGCATTTTCAAGAGCGCGCGACCTTAATGCGAAAAAATCGCAATAAGCCCGTCTTTTTGGTGTCCGTCCCCATGTAGTTTTATGACAAGGACAGAGCCTCCTAGGGCGGAGGCTTGAAGTTACCTAAATGAAATTGATGAG
>JAFUGP010000156.1 GCA_017469335.1 Succinivibrio sp.
CGAGCAGGATAACTTGCTCTCGGGGAGAAAATTAAGCCACAGTCCATGGCAATGTGCCAACGAGCCGATCATTATTCGGCGTGAGGCGGTATAATAACGGGTGAATGAATTTAAGGCCGTCAATTACTCAGGCCGAAAATTAGCCTATATGCCACTTAACTTGGGGAAAAATAGCCATGAACCATCTCTTAAAGCTTACTCTGGCAGCGTGTCTGGGACTTTTTCTGCTCCCCGCTCAAGCCCAGGAACTGACCTTAAACGGCCCGCACGGCAAACTGGCGGTTACCTACGAAAAGCCCGTGGGCTTTAAGAAATACCCCCTGGCCATACTCTGCCACGGCTTTACCAGCAACCGCAACGATCCGCTGATGCAGGAACTCTCTGCTGCCCTGCTCAAGCGCGGCGTGGCCACTGTGCGCTTTGACTTTAACGGTCACGGCGAGAGCGAGGGCAAGTTCGAGGACATGACCGTGCCCAAGGAGGTGCTGGATGCCCGCGCCATTTACGATTTTGCCTCCGCTCAGAGCGAAGTGCTCGACATTATGCTCATCGGGCACTCCCAAGGCGGTGTGGTCGCGGCGCTGACCGCCGCGCAGCTGGAGGTGGACCGGGTAAAGGCGCTGGTACTGCTCGCACCGGCGGCGGTGATGCGGGAAGATGCCCTGCGCGGCAATCTGTTCGGAGTACAGTTTGACCCCGCCGATCCCCCGCAGACGGTGGAGATTTTCGATAACCATAAAGTGGGCCGGGACTATATTCTCACCGCCCAGAAACTTCCCATCTACGAGCGTGCCGCAACCTACGAGGGCTTTGCCTTCATCGTGCACGGTCTGCATGACACCACCGTGCCTTATACCTACGGAGAGCGTTTTGCCGAGGACATTCGTTTAAGCGCGGTCAGGCTCATCGACAATGCCGATCATGTCTTCACCGGCATGCAGCGTCAGGTGGCCGATCTGGTGGCAGAGTTCGCCAGCAGGGCCAGCAAACTGGATGTGTCCCGTCACGAAACTATGAATTTTGAAACGAAAAACTGACAGCACCCCATCTGTCATGGGCAGGAGAGCTCCGGCAGAGCACTGCCAAACTCCGTTTGAATCTCAAACACTGTCGGCGGCCTGAGGGCCGCCGCGCAGCAGCTCAGCAGGGATCTCCACTGCCGCGCGCTGCAACTCACTTTTTAAGTAGCGGTACAGCTCGCGGGTGGCAGGTCGCGGTGTCCCGCTCTCCTTCTCAGACTCCGCGCGGGCCTTTTTGATGAGGGCGCGCAGTTTGTTGCGATCCGTGTCGGGGACCAGGGCACACCAGCCATTGAGAACCTCTGTCCCCCCGTCTAACATTGCCTGGCGCAGTCTCTCCAGACGCCAGACCCGCGGATCCTCGCCTGAGGTGGCGCCTACGGCATCATAAGCCCCCTGCAGGTCAAAATCCGGGTAACCCCGCTGCAACTTGGCGGCATACTGCAGCTGTCGGCGGCGCTCATCACTGTTTTTCCTGAGCCTGCGCGCCTCCTCCAGCGCCGCGCGCACCTCTTGAGGAAGCTCAATGGCCGCAAAGCCCTGCTCGCCTAAGTCAGCCACCTTTTCAATCAGAGAGCGCAACGCCTGAGCCTGACGCTTGAGCGCACTGCGGCTGAACTCCTCAGGCTCCTCGTCAAAGCCGGAGAAAAACTGCTCTGACTCCTCAATCACGCCAAACTCTCCTGCTCGATGAGCGCGGCTATTTTGAAAGTACGGATCAGCTGGGCACCTCTGGTACTCAGCCCGCGTACCTTCAGCCTGCCTTCAGGACGGCTTTTGGCCCAGCGCACCAAAAAAGCAATGCCCGCCGAATCGATGGCAGTTTGGGTCAGATCGGCCCCGGCCTCAGCGAAAATCCTCTCCCGCTGGGACCACAGCGCAGGAACCGAGTTTACGGTAAGCTCCTCAAAGTGCTGCATGCTCACTTACCCGCGATTTTGTCACGCAAAAGTTTGGTAGCCGCCGCTATACCCTGTTCGCTGATGATGGGCGAGAGTTCCGACTGCTTGGCATCAAGGACGCTGATGTTCTCGGCGATGAGATCATAGGCCTTCCACTCGCCGGTTTTGCTGTTTTTGCGCATCTTGAGCACCGCGAAGAGATCCTGCTTGCCGCTCTCATGAATGCCCATCTTCACCGACACGATATTCTCGCTCTCGCCCACGCTTTTGACCGGACTGGGCACCAGTTCCTGAGTGGTGTACTTGCTCAGGGTTTCGGCCAGAGTCCGCAGCATATATTCGCGGAAAGCGGCGGTAAATTCAGCCCGCTCTTCCTTGGTGGTCTTTTTGAGCTGGGTACCGATGACCTTGTAGGCAGCGTACTCGGCATCCATATAAGGCAGCAGATCTTTTTGGATGATGCCCAAGGTGAAATTGAGGTCGCTCAACTGCTCCCGATGAGCCTGCAGATCGGAGAGCGTATTGCTCGCCACTTCATTGGCCAGCTCATAGGGATTTTTGGTCTCGGCAGCCTGCGCCGAGTTAAAGCCCCATACCAAAGCCGCCAGCATAACCAGACTCTTGATTAAAGCTCTCATGTTTCCTCCCTAATTAAAAACCGCCTGCGCCCGTACCGGGCTGCCCGCAGGGCCGGCACTCAGTCCTGTTTGGCAGCGGACATATTGTATAAAAACTTGCCGATGAGATCCTCCAGCACCACCGCCGAGCCGGTATCCTGAAAGTAGTCACCGTCCTTGAGGTAAGTGCTGCCCATATCCTCGTCGTAAAAACCGGGCACGATACCGATATACTGCTCGCCGATGATGCCGGCAGTGAGAATGGAGGCCTTGGAATCGGAGGAGAGGTGATTAAAGCGGCTTTCGATGGCCAGATCAACCACCGGCATCAACTCGTTCTGATCGATGCTGATGCGCTCCACCCTCCCCACAAGCACCCCGCCTATCTTGACCGGCGCGCGCAGTTTGAGCGAGCCTACATTGTCGAATTTGGCGTGCAGGGTATAGGTTTGGGCGTTGGAGTTGAGCACCAGCCCGGCCACCTTCAGGGACATCACCACCGCCGCCAGGAGGCCCAGCAGCATAAACAGCCCTACCATAATCTCAACTTTCAGATATTTCATGTAAAACTCCTCAGCACCCCGCACTTAAAACATCAGCGCCGTCAGCACAAAATCCAGCCCCAGCACCGCCAGCGACGACTGCACCACGGTCGCGGTGGTGGCCGCGCTGATGCCGGCGGAGGTGGGACGGCAGTCATAACCGTTGAACAGAGCGATCCAGGTACAGGCCACGGCAAAAACCACTGATTTTATAAGCATGGGTACCAGATCGGCGAGCAATTCCACGCTGTTCTGCATGCCCGACCAGTAAATGCCGTCGTCCAACCCCAGCCAGTCCACCCCCACGAACTTGCCGCCGTAAATGCCCACCACGCAGAAGAGCAGCGACAACAACGGCAGACTGATGAAGCCGGCCCAAAAACGCGGGGCGATAATGCGCCTTAACGGATCGACTGCCATCATTTCCAGAGCGGAGAGCTGCTCGGAAGCCTTGAGCTGACCTATCTCCGCAGTCAGCGCCGAGCCGGCCCGGCCGGCGTAGAGCAGCGCCGCCACCACCGGCCCCAGCTCCCTGATGATAGCCAGAGCCACCAGGGTGCCCAGAGAGCCCGTGGCCATGAAATCCTTTAAGATGTTAAAGCCCTGCAACCCCAGTACCATACCGATGAACAGCCCGGAAACCAGAATGATAATCACCGACTGCACGCCGACAAAGTAGATCTCCTGCACCAGCAGCGGAAAGTGCTTGCGCAGCTGAGGCCTGGCGACCAGGGCATGATAGAGCATGATGGTGGAGCGGCCTAAGGCACTTATTTTTTTCAGGCCGTAGCGTCCCAGCATCCCCGGAAAATTCAACATTAAAGCTCCTCCAGGTAGGATTTGCTGCCCTTGAGATGGAAAGCGTAGGGACCGTCGAAATCGCCGTTGATGAACTGGCTGACCCTGGGATCGTCGCTGTGAGAGATCTGTGCGGGAGTGCCCTCGCCCAGCACCCGTCCTTCAGCAAGTATATACACGTAATGAGCCACCTCCAGGATCTCGCGCACATCATGCGTCACCACCAGCGAGGTCAGTCCCAAGGAGGCGTTGAGATCGGAGATCAGTTTGACCAACACCCCCTTGGTGATGGGATCCTGTCCCACAAAGGGCTCGTCATACATGATAAGGTCGGGATCCAGCGCGATGGAACGCGCCAGCGCCGCCCGCCGGGCCATGCCGCCTGAGAGTTCGGCCGGATAGAGATCCACCGCCGCGCGCATGCCCACGGCCTCCAGTTTCATGAGCACAATGTCACGCACCAGTTCCTCGGGAAGCTGAGTGTGCTCATGCAGCGGAAAAGCCACGTTTTCGTACACCGTCATGTCGGCAAACAGTGCCCCGCTCTGAAAGAGCATGCTCATCTGTTTGCGCAGCCGGTACAGCTGAGGACGGCTGACGGCGTTGACGTCGGTACCGTTGAAATACACCCGTCCGCGCTGGGGGGTGAGCTGCGCTCCGATAAGACGCAGCACCGTGGTCTTACCCGTACCGGAGGGTCCCAAAATGGCGGTTATTTTGCCCCGCGGCACCTGCAGATCAAGACCCCGGTAGATCTGTTTGCCCCCGTAGGCAAAATGCAAATCCTCAATTCGTACTATGCAATCTTCAGGTATGTGCGCTGTCATGCTCCGCTCCCAGAACCTGTGCTTGGCCGTACGCGGCCGGCACCTTAATGGGTGTGTCGCAAGTTTTGCTCTGTCACACTGTGGCGGGCAGCCTGGCCTGTTATAATGAAGCGATTTTAGCATTTTTGGGGGCCCGGCATAAGAGTGTCCCCCAAACGAATACCTGACTGGTAGGATAGGGCATGGCCACAATGTACACCTGTTACGGAGCCATTGAGACGCACATTTTTGAGCGCCTCAAGGAAGTGTCGCTCACGGTTTTTGACATCGACGGCACCTTAACCGATGGCGGCATTTACCTGGGCAATGAAGGCGAAGAATTCAAGCGTTTTTACTGCAAGGACGGCTACGGCATCGCCTCACTGGTGCGCTGCGGCCTGTACTGCGCGGTGATCACTGGACGCAGTTCACAGCTGGTGCGCAGACGCTGCGAAGATGAACTTAAGATGCAGTTCGTGCTGCAGGGTGTGGCTGACAAAGCCCCGGCTGTGGAGAAAATACAAAGAGAGCTGGGCCTGCGTCCCGCACAGACGGCAGTCATGGGAGATGATTTGAACGATCTGCCCATGATGCAGCCTGAGGCACTGAAAGTCTGCCCCAGCGACGCTCACCCCTACCTCAAACAGAGCTGCGATCTTACGCTGCACTTCAAAGGCGGCTGCGGAGCGGCCCGGGAACTGTGCGATCTCATCCTGATGGCCCACGGTCTGATGACCCCGGAGGGCTGTTGGGCATGAGCACCACCTCACGCTCTTTGGTGCTGGGACTGGCCCTGTTGGCCGCCGGCATCGTCATTTACCGCTACAGCGCGGGATTCGGCGACGACCGCGAGCCGCAGTTGAATCTAAATCCCGTCTATACCGCCACCGCGCTGCAGGCCAGAACCTATAATGAGCATGGTCAGTTGGAATATCAGCTGTCCGCCGATGAATCCAGCTACTACATCAGGCACCGACTCTTTCATTTTGTCAGACCAGTGCTTAACGAGTACCGCTTCAGGGACAATGGCCGGGTCGAGGTCTGGTCCATCAGCGCCGACGAAGGCTCGGTCATCATCAACGACAAGGCCCATCTTAAGGGCCGGGTGGTGCTAAGACCGCTCTTTGACCACCCTCAGCTCAGTGAAGCAGCCACCGGCTCTTTAGACTACGATTTCAATACTAAACTCTTCTCCACACCTGATGAGGTGAAACTCACAGGACCCTCGTGGAGCGATACCGGCAGTAATTTTCAGGCTGACTTCAACGACAGTCAGATCACTTTTAAGGGCGGAGCCAATGTTATCTATTATCCATCTGCCACCTCACGCTAGCCGCCCCGCCCTGATGGGCGCCGTGCTCATGGGACTTACGCTCTGTGATCAGGCTCTCGCGCTCAAAAGCGACTCCTCAGAGCCCATCAGCATCTCCTCAGACGAACAGCTGGCCGATCTGCAGAACAACAAGGCGGTATTCACCGGGCACGTACGCGCCTCCCAGGGCAGTATCGAGGTTTCGGCCGACAAAGCCGAGATCATGCGCGATGCTCACAACCAGCTCAAAGAGGTGCATGCCTACGGCAAACCGGTAACCTTCAGGCAGAAACTGGACAACGGCAAGCTCATTCGCACCCAGTCCTCACAGGTGCAGTATCTGCCGCAGCAGCGTCTGGTGGTGCTGCAGGGCAATGTCACGGTGTGGCAGGATGACTCCCACATCAGCGGAGAGCGCATCGAGTACAACCTGGATACCCAGCGGCTTAAGGCATCCAACCACAACAGCCAGGGCGGCAGAGTACAGAGCACCTTTATACCCTCGCAGCTCAAATAGGTGACACCATGAGTGAACTCAGAGCCCTGCACCTTAAAAAAACCTATAAAAAACGTACCGTAGTCAAAGATGTCAGTCTGAGCGTCAGCTCCGGCAGCATCGTGGGACTCTTAGGTCCCAACGGCGCCGGTAAAACCACCTCTTTCTACATGATTGTGGGGATCATCTCCACCGAGCAGGGTCAGGTGTTCCTGGACGACACCGACATTACCTTCATGCCCATGCACGAACGGGCCCGGGCTGGTCTGGGCTACTTGCCGCAGGAAAATTCCATTTTCCGCAAACTCACCGTTTACGAAAATCTCATGGGAGTGGTGGAGATGGTGCCGGGATTAAACCGCAAGCAGCGTGAGCGCAAGGTGCAGGATCTGCTCGATGAGTTCAGCATCGCCCACCTGCGCACCAATCTGGGCATGTCCCTCTCCGGCGGAGAACGCCGCCGCGTGGAGATAGCGCGGGCTCTGGCGGCCGAGCCCAAATTCATCCTGCTGGATGAGCCTTTTGCCGGCGTGGACCCGATTTCCGTGTCTGAGATCAAAAATATCATCATGCATCTTAGTAAGTTAGGGATCGGCGTACTCATAACCGATCATAATGTCAGAGAGACTTTAGGGGTTTGCGAGAAGGCCTACATTGTCAGCGAAGGCAGACTCATAGCCCAGGGCACCTCCATGGAAGTACTTCAGGACGACAACGTCAAAAACGTATATTTAGGTGAGAATTTCACTTTGTAAAACCACACCCGTGATCTTTGGCATTTAAGGACAGTTCATGGCAGGAATAAAAGGAACATTGCAGCTGCGTACCGCCCAGACGCAGACACTGGCCATGACCCCCCAGATGCAGCAGGCCATCAGGCTGTTGCAGCTCTCCACCTTGGAACTCAGCCAGGAAATACGCCAGACTGTAGACCTCAATCCGCTCCTGGAGATGGATGAATCCCAGAACAGCGCTCAGGTGGAATCCTTGGAGACCCTGGCCGAACAGGAAAACGACTCCCATGATTACGATCCTTTTGACAACGACAGCTCGATACATGTAAGCGAGATCGAATCGGACGGCCGCAGTCTGCACCTAGATGCCCCCTCCGCCTCCGACGCCGCCACCCCGCGCGGGGAAAATCCCACCGATATTCGGGCCAGACGCAGCTTAAGCGTGGACCAGGACAGCGTCTATGAGGGGGAGACCTCCGAGACTTTATACGATCACCTGATGTGGCAGCTCAATCTCTCGCCCCTGCAGGGCAGGGATCGGGCCATTGCCGAAGCCATCATCGACGGCATAGATGACTCAGGATACTTGAGGGAGTCCTTGGATGACATCCTGGCTGCAGCCTCACAGCTCTATCCTGAGCTGACCATGGACGAGGTGGATGCCGTGCTCAAACTGGTGCAGCGCTACGACCCTCCCGGGGTGGGAGCCCGCGGGGTGCAGGAGTGCATTTTGCTGCAACTCAGAGAGCTGCCGCCGGACACTCCCGGACGCGAGGTGGCGCTGAGCATGGCAGAGGACTATTTTCATCTGCTCTCCGTGCGCGACTACCGTACCTTAAGACAGCGCCTGAGCATAAGTGAGGATGAGCTTAAGGAGGCCGGGGGGCTGATCAAATCCTTAAACCCGCGCCCGGGGCACTTTGCCATACGGGAGAAAGCCGACTTCGTGATCCCCGATGTGGTGGTGTTCAGGAATAAAGACGGCAGCTACGGAGTCGAGCTCAATCAGCGCGCCATGCCTTCTGTACGGCTCAACGAGAAATACTGCAGCTTGGCCGAGCATGCCGCTACGGAGCGCGACCGGCAGTTCTTCAAGTCCCATCAGCAGGAAGCAAACTTCTTTTTAAAAAGCATCGAACAGCGCAATACCACCCTGCTGAAGGTCTCTGAGTGCATAGTTCGTCATCAGCAGGATTTCATGGAACACGGTGAGAGCTGCATGCACCCCATGGTGCTCAAGAGCGTGGCCGAGGAGATTGACATGCACGAGTCCACCATCTCGCGCATCACCACCGAAAAGTACATGCACACACCGCGCGGCACCTTCGAGCTCAAATATTTCTTCTCCTCTTCAGTGACCACCGACGACGGCGGCGCTGCCTCCTCCACCGCCATCCGCGCTCATATCAAAGAGCAGATTGCCCGGGAGAACACCCGCAAACCGCTCTCTGACAGTCAGCTGGTGGAAATTCTAAAGCAGAAGGGATTTGTGGTGGCGCGGCGCACCGTGGCCAAATACCGCGAGTCTCTGGGCATCGCGCCCTCCTCGCAGCGCAAGGAACTGAGCTAAGTCAGCCTGTTCACGGTGCCCTCACGGCAGACTGCGGTCAGAGCGCGGGCCATACCACCTCTAATCGAGGCCGTACTGCATCAGCAGGCCCTTGATGGTGCCGTCCTCCAGCCAGCGCTTCAACATAACGTTGATGCGCGGGATCAAATCGCTGCCCTTACGGGCCACCACGGCAAAGGGCTGCTCATCGAAGGTCTCGCTTAGGACCATAAGCGTGCTCTTGCGGTTGGACTCCAGCACGCTGTAGTCCCCGCAGAAAGCGTCAACGTTCTTGCCGGCGAAGAGATCATCCCGCAAGGTTTCGTAATAATCGTAGAGTTTAAACCGCAAAAAACCCTCCCAGTTTTGCGGATCAAAGCTCTTTTCATCCGGCAGCTCGGCGATGAGCCCCTGTTTTTTAAGCTCACTGAGCAAGGCGTAGGGCGTATTGGTGTTGCGGCCTACGCCCACGGTCTGATCCTTGAGATCGGAGAGTTTGCGGATCTGACTTGATTTGCGCACCATCACTCCCACCATGTCGGTAAAATAGGGGATGGAAAAGTCAAACCTCTGTTTGCGCTCCTCCGTGACCGTGCAGGTGGCAATTACCAGATCGAGGTTGCCCATGGCCACCATTTCCAGGCGGTTGCTGTGCGTCACGGTGGTAAATTCCGGGCTCAGCCCCAGTTCCTCGGCGATGAGCCGCGCCAGATCGGCTTCCATGCCCACGTAATACCCGGTGGTGGGATCTTTGTAGCCAAAACCGCCCACGGCATTTTTCAGTCCGATCTGGATGGTACCCAGCTCACTCAATCTCTCAAAATCGGACTTGGCCTGAACGGTACCTAAGCCCAGCGCAACCCAGGCCAGGGCCAGCGCAGCGATTATTTTAGTGAATACTTTCATATGGCAATCCTCGGTACGCATCCTGCTCCTTACAACGACCCCCGGCACAAGCTCCCTGCCGCGGCACAGCCCTGACAGTGACTGCCCGGCCGCCTGACCTCACTGGTAAGGCCCGGGAGGCAAAATGAGCATCCGGAGGCTTAAATATTGGAGTTTTATCAAAAAGGCGATGCGCACAACTTTCAAACTTACCACTTAGTCATTATGATTAATAGTGTACGTCGTCAATTTTCAGTCTTATCACTCGTACACTGTTTAAGGAAATTTATATGCAGATAAACATCCAGGGCGATGGCATCAAGCTCACTGATGCCCTAAAGGACTATGTCAGCGACAAATTCAACAAGCTCGAACGCAAAGGAGATCTCATAACCTCCATCAGCGTAACCTTGAGCGTCATCAAGAAAAGTCAGATTGCCAAGGCCGATCTGGCGGTTTCAGGCGGCAACCTGCACGCCGAAGCCGAGGACGAGAGCATGTATGCGGCCATCGACGGTCTGATTGACAAAGTGACCAGACAACTCGTAAAGTTCAAGGAAAAGGTCAAACAGGAGTAGACCTAAGGTACAATGCCCTGCCACGCAGGGCATTTTGTTTGCATCAGAACAGTCAGGGGGCGGTTAGGTTCGCCCCTGCACAAACCGAGGACGACATGGCAGCCCTGCCGCAGACTCTCATTCTTTCTCCTCTTTTTTGTTTCAGCAAGAAAAGGCTCTTTGAGGAGGTGGCGCAATGTGCCAGCACTACCCTCAAAACTCCGGTCAAGGTTTTGATAGATTCCTTAAACCGGCGGGAGAGTCAGGGCTCCACGGTTTTTTTTGAGGGCGCCGCGCTGCCTCACGCACTGATCGAACATGCGCCCCAGGGGCTGGGAGTGTTAAGCATCCTCGATCAGAGCATTACCTTCAACTCCATAGACTCTGATGAGGTACGCATTGACATCGCCTATACCCTCTTCATTGCCGCCCACGAAGATTATGATCAGGTGCAGGACTCTCTTCGGCGCATCACCGCCGTGCTCTCCAACCAGGATCTGTTGAATTCTCTGCGTCTGGCACGCAATGAACGCACTAAAATTGCCAAGATCTTAGGAGAGGTCGAGGCGCTGCTCGCGGAGAATCAAGATCTCAGCAGCGCCATGGAAAATGAGGAGGACACGCCTTTTGGGGTGGAGAACTGAGCGGACGGAAATACTGCATTCCGGCGCTGAACAATCTTTACCCGGGGGGCCATCTTCGTCAAGGAGCTGCATATGGCCGTGGAAGTAGAACTAATCATCATCTCGGGCCGCTCGGGCTCGGGTAAGTCCGTGGCGCTGCGGGCCCTGGAGGATCGCGGTTTTTACTGCATCGATAACCTGCCGTTGCGGTTTTTGCCTGAACTTATCACCTCGGCCTGTCAGCATTACCCCAAACTGGCCGTTTCCATCGACATCCGTAATATTCCCGACAATATAGCCGAACTCTCCGAACTCTACCAGAAAGCGCGGCGGGATCCCAGACTCAGCACCACCGTCATCTACCTGGATGCCGACGACCAGACCCTGATCAAACGCTATTCCGAGACCAGACGTCTGCACCCCCTCTCCCGGCACAAACTGACCCTGGGAGAGGCCATCTCGCGTGAGGATCTGCTCTTGCAGAGTATCTCCTCCATCGCCGATCTGCGCATCGACACCACCAACCTTTCGGTGATGGATCTGACCGCGCAAATCGCCTCACTGGTGTTCGGCCGACCGGAGAAGCAACTGGTCATCATCTTTGAGTCCTTCGGCTTTAAAAACGGCCTGGTCAAAGACGCGGATTTCGTCTTCGACTCACGCTTCCTGCCCAACCCCTTCTGGAAAAAAGAGCTGCGCTCCTGCACCGGCCTGGAACAACCTGTCCGGGACTTTTTTGCCCAATACCCGGAAGTGAGTGCCTATATAGATGAGATTGACGCGCTGCTGCTGCATCACATACCCGAGATCCAAAAGAGCAACCGCAGCTACCTAACCGTGGCCATCGGCTGCACCGGAGGGCAGCATCGCAGCGTATTTATCGCACATGAGCTGGCCACACGTTTCGTCAGCCGGGGACTGACCATTCGCGAGCGCCACCGTACTTTGGACAGAACCAACCCGGCCGCGTTGGAACTGCCGCAGGCCTGAGGGCGCACTCCAATCCTGCCGACCCGCGTTGTCCGCAGCGCGACTGTGCTAGAATGTGCCGTTCATCAACGAGGGCGGTTTAACCATGATTGCGGTCATCATCAATACCCTGGCCATCATGCTGGGGGTCTTCATCGGACTTTGGCTGCGGCGCGGCATGTCTGCCGCACTCTCGGACGCCATCATGAAGGGGCTGGGGCTGTGCACTGTGGTCATAGGTATCCAGGGCACGGTGCGCGAGGAAAATGTGCTCATCCTCATCGTCTGTACCGTGGTGGGGATCCTTTTGGGGGAGGCTGCCCGGCTTGATGAGCGCATCAACCGCCAGACCGAACGGCTGACCTCCAAATTTGCCAAGGGCGAAGGTCAGGGTGCCAAGATTGCCGAAGCCTTTGTCACCTCCTGTCTTATCATGAACGTAGGTGCCATGGTCATCGTCGGCTCCTTGGATGCCGGACTGCGCGAGGACTACAGCATGCTTTACACCAAATCGCTGCTGGATCTGGTCTCGGGCATCATGCTCACTGCCGCCATGGGCGTGGGAGTAATGGGCTCGGCGCTCTTCACTTTGGTCTTTCAGGGAGCCATTGTGCTCTGTGCCCAGAGCGCGGCGCGCTTTCTCTCCAGCGAACTCATCGAGCAGCTCTCCTGCGTGGGCTGCGTCATGATCCTGGCCATCGGTCTGAATATGCTGGAACTTACCCGCCTCAAGGTGCTCAATATGCTGCCGTCACTGTTGGCGGTCCCCTTCGTTCTCAAGCTCTGGGATTTTCTGCCCTCGTTTTAGGCACAGCTGTCCTCGCAGCTGCATTCTTCGGCTGAGAGCCCCGCTTTAACCGCTCCGGCCGGAGAGCAACACCTGTCCCAAACTGACACTTCAGTCAGCCTCATAAATCTTGGCGCTGAGCCACGCACAGACAATTGAGATATTCAGGGGGTAGGGGTGGGGGAGAATGAAAAGAAAAAGTACCGCAGCCGGATCAACGCAGTCATGCTGTTGTGAGCTTGTGGCGTTCACTCCCTTCAAATGAACGCCAGATGGGGTGACGGTCGCGCCTGTAATCAGGCGTCTTGCCGCGCTCTGTTCATCCAGGCAAGATCCCTTCTTCTCGCCTTAGAACAGCCCCTCAGCTTGCTGCGCCCTTAATGTCTAACTATCAATATGAAGTCCCTCAAGCTAGATTATGGGCTTTCTTAGCAGCTGCGGTACTGTGCGTATATTCGGGCATGTGGCCAAAATTGCATACTGTTCAAAGGTAACAAGGTCAAATTTTTAGTGATCTAGATCACACTTTACAAGGCAAAAATGGTCTAAGCTGTACCAAAGTACAGGTGGTTTTTGGCCCCCAAATATTGCTATCACCCTAATTTGCACCGCATTTTTACCAAAAAAGGGGCTGATCTTTTCGTACAGGCGGGATTTTTTCATGAGATTACTGGAAAGACTGGCTCTGCTCTATGCCCTGTGCATCTTTTTGAGCCTGTGCGCTTATATTGAAGGTCAGGGCCTGGGACCGCGACTGGTCTCTTTGCTGCTCTTCGTGCCCATGGCGCAGGCCGCGCTGCTCTTTAACCTGGGCAACGCCGTCTGCAACGCTCTGGGGCTTTTGGCCTTTGCCCTTACCTTCCGTAACCGCAGCATCCGCAGGCGGCAACTGAGTCTGGCTGTTGCTTTCCTGTGCACCGGCGCGGCCATGGCCTTTCTGGAACTGGCAACTCCCTATTATGCTTACGCCCCGCTGCCGGGTTTTGCCTTCTTCTGGACCAGTTTTGGGTACCTGCAGGGTCTGGTTCTCTATCAGATAGTAAAAAACCTCAAACGCACTCTGCTGGGGCGCTTCATCGGTGTAGGCACCTCACTGGCGGTTGCCGCGCCGTTATGTGTCATTCATTTAGACGGGGACGATACGCTGCGCTACTACTTGCGTATCTGCGCCATCAGCGCCTTTTTGGTCATGGCCGCCATGGTCTATTCCTGGCCCAGACAAACCTCACCTGTCACACAACTGCCGCTGAAAAATCAAAATCGTTCTTTCAGGAATAACCTCAGCTACCTCATTGCCCCGGTGACCCTAATCGCTCTGCTGCGGGGTCTGGATCAGGGCTTGGTCGTACACCTCATCTATGTGGAAGGAGTGGACTTTGTCTATTCAAGCTCCAGGCTGATGCTGGCTTTAAGTCTGCCTCTGGCAGGATACCTCTACGATCGCTGGCGCGCCTACCGCTCGCTGGCCGTTCTGATAGCCATGACTGCCGAATTATTCTCACTGGAGATGTTTGACAACTCCTTTGCCCCCATGATCAAAATAGGCCTGACAGAGATCTGTGAAGGTTTTATTCTGGCCTACCTGTTGGTGATCTTTTTGGATTTTGCCGCCGATTCTCTGCGTCCTGAGTTGTGGTGTTGTCTGAGCCTCACCGTCTATCTGCCGGTTATGGCCGCAGGCGGGGTGATCTCAGATCTTATCTTGCAGGCGTACACTTCATTGACCGTGATCGGGCTGTATATGGTGTGTCTGCTGGGTCTGGTCATCCTTATCTTTCACGGTTCACAAGGCTACTTGTACGCCAAACAGGCCGAATACAATGCCAAACTCTATGAACAGGAGCACAAGCTCAGACTGAATGCCGAGGATGAATCAGCTCACCAGGCGCAAGAAGTCAAACGTCTGCAGCAGAGTTACGCTCAGGCTGTACTCACGCCCGCCGTCAGGACAGCGGCGGTAGGTGAAAGCGAGGCGGACGCTACTGCCGATGTGAATACCGCCGGCTTAGAGTCAGTGACCAAACCGCTAGACAGCCGCGCTCAGCAGGTAACGGAATTTGTCACGAAATACCAGCTCTCTCAACGCGAGGTACAGGTTCTCAACGAGATCCTGCAGTTCCACGACATCAGGGAAAGCGCTCAGAACCTCTTTATCTCCGAGCGTACGGTCAAATACCACATCTCCAATATTCTGCAGAAGTGCTCGCTGCGCAGCCAGCGCGAGATCCACAAACTCTTTGCGCAGGAACAAGCTTGAGCAATTATTGCGGTATGGCCGGAAGATTTAGCAGATAGGGTGCCAGCTTGCCGGTGATCTTAAGGTGGGGCAATGAGATACGGCGCTGTTTTACCGGCACTCCCAGGGAGGCAGAGTAGTTATCCTCAGGAATTCCTGCGGCGATGAGATGAGCCAGAGCCAGGGCGGTGACTGCGATTTTATGCGCATCCTGCAGCACCGCACCTTGGATCGTTCCCTGAGCGACCAATTCCAGAACCTGACGTGAGGCGCCCACGGCAAACACGCCTGTCCGGGGTGCCGGCGCAGCGCCGCCCCACCCCAGATCCTGCAGAGCCTGCACTGCGCCTACTGCCAGCTCATCATTCAGACACAGCACCAGATCGATGCTCTCGTCAGCATGGTCCCGGACGTACTCTGAGAGCAGATCATGGCCGGCCTGAAGACGGGATACCTCAGCGGCGGGCACGGCATCATAAAGCTGGCTGTAGGAGAGATCGGCCTTTTTAAGTCTGGCTTTGAGAGTTTTGAGCATGGCGCTCTCCTCCTGAGAGTCAGCCTTATCCCGCAGAACCACCAAATCCAGCCGGCCGTTGCCATTTAGATCCCAGTTTGGCACCTCTTTTAGGTAATTGGCGATGAGATCATACAGTGCCGCACCGGCGTCGCGACCCTCAGTACCGATATACCAGGCCGCAGGATAATCCGCGGCCCGACCACCGGGATCGGTTCCCAGGAAAATCACCGCAGAGGAATTGCTGCCGGCATAATGAACCGCCGCCGCCACATCATCCAGATCACGCGGATAAACGATAAAAATGGAGCCGCTGTCGTTTTTCTCTCTTAAGATCCGCTCCAGCTCAAAGCGCTGATTATGACCGAAAGTCAGGTTTAAAGTGCCTCCCTCCAGACGGCATAATTGCTCTAGATCATGGGCCGCCCAGGCCGCGGAGGTGTATGAATCGGAGAAAAAATAGGCGTCAAGTTCCAACGCCGCGGCCGGCGCAGCGCTCAAGTTGCAGCAGAGCGTTAAACTTAACATCGCCACCAAGGCCCGTTGCTTTTGTAGCGCAGACAGGCGTTGGTGCAGTGCACAGAAGATCTGTCTGAAAAAAGTGTACATTTCCCACCTCAAAGTGAATTTAAGCCCGATAAATGCCCTGACAAAACTGCGGATTACCGTGCGCTAAAAAACACCCCGCTAGATTGGCTAATTCCCTGAACTCTGAACAACCCCTGCAATTTCATGAATTGGCAAGCCGGTGGCCTCTTTGCTGTGAATGGCGGCCGTCAAACCTGCCTGCTGCTATAGCAGATCACCCACATTTTAACGTAAATCTTTACGTATTTTCATGCATGCGTAAATTATTAAAAAATAGTTAGCTTGGGCTAATTCTTATTTTTGCACAAAATTGGGTAATTATGTGAACTTGCTCACAGTTAAAATAATTCACGAGTTTATACTTCATCGTAAATGAGTTAACTACTTTACAAACCAGTGAGGACTTTATTAACCATGGAACCGATTCGTTTTGCCACCAGGCTCAATTCCTTTGCCTCCAAGGCCTACGCCTTCTGGCCCGATCTTAAGGGCAAACCCTCGGTACGGCAGATGATTGACCGCGCCGCCACCGTCAAAGGTCTTACCGATCTGGACCTGAACTACCCCCAGCATATACACGATGATATCCCGCAACTGCGTGACTACATCCAGAACAAGGGGCTGCATGTCAACGGCATGGCCATGCGGTTTAACACTCTGCCGCAGTTTCAGCTGGGAGCCTTTACCAACCCTGATAAAAAAGTCAGGCAGGCGGCAGTGGATCTGACCAAGCGCGGCATTGACTGCGGACGTGAGTTCGGTACCAAACTCATGACCATCTGGCTGGGTCAGGACGGTTTTGACTACTGTTTCCAGGCCGACTACGACCGGATGTGGGACAACCTGATAGCAAGCTTTAAGGAGATCTGTCAGTACGCTCCGGACTGCGACATCAGCATTGAGTACAAACCCAATGAGCCCCGCTCCTACTCTATTTTGCCCAACGCTGCCACCACCTTGCTGGCCATCGCAGACATCGGTGCCCCCAACATGGGAGTGACGTTGGATTTTGCCCATGTGCTGTTCGCCGGCGAGATCCCCGCGTTCGCCGCCGCGCTGGTCTCCAGGCGCACCCGCATTCTGGGTTTGCATCTCAATGATGGCTGGGGCAAACGCGATGACGGTCTCATGGTCGCCTCCGTCAACCTGCGCGCCACCCTGGAACTCATCTGGAAACTGCGCCGCGAGCATTTTAACGGCGCTTACTACTTTGACACCTTCCCTGATGCCAGCGGCATGGATCCGGTGGACGAGGCCGAGGTAAACATCAAAACGGTCAACCGCCTGGTGGCCATCGCCGACCGTCTGGACCAAAGCCGGGAACTGCTGGAGGCCTTGGATCGTCAGGATTCACCGGCCTCGCAGGGGATCATCAACGATCTGCTGCTGGCCTGAGACCGTAATTTTGCATGCAACCACCATTACCTTTTGTTTTTACAACTTCTTTACAGGAGAACCACTATGAAAGTCTTATCTAAATTAGCCCTTGCCACCGCCGTGTCAGCTGTCTTGAGCCTTACTGTCAGCGCTGCGGATCTCACCCCGCTCAACTCCGACACCGAGCCCGATCGCATTGACTGGACGCAGCTGCAGGAAAAATTCGGTGAGGTGCCGCAGGCCAAGGCCGGCACCCGCATCGGCGGTGTGTCCAAGACTCTGACCAACGAATATTGGCGCACCTTGGGAGAAGGCTACAGTTCGGCTGCCCAAAAATACGGAGTGCAGGTCTCTTATCTGGCCGCGGCCAACGAAGATGATCAGTTAGGTCAGCTCTCCATCGCCGAGACCATGATCACCGAAGGCTATTCGGCGCTGCTGGCCTCACCGCAGTCCGACGCCAACCTGCAGGCAGCCTTTGACGAGGCCGCCCAGAAGAATATTCCCTTCATCAATGTCAACGATGCCGTGATGCCGCTGACCCGCTACTACGTGGGCTGCGTACAGCGCGACAACGGCGTGAGAGTGGCCAACTGGTTCATCAAAAACTGCCCGGAAGGCGGCAAGGTCGCCGTGATTGAAGGTCAGCCGGGGGTATACGCCGCCAAACAGCGCACGGACGGTTTCACCGCCACCATCAGTGCCTCGGGTAAGTTTGAGGTGGTCGCCTCGGTGCCGGCCAACTGGAGCCGTGAGCAGGCCTATAACGCCGCCACCAATATCCTGCAGCGCACCCCCGATCTGCTGGGCTTCTACGTCAACAACGACGGCATGGCATTAGGTGTGGTGGAGGCCGTGAAGGCCGCCGGACGCCTGGGCAAAACGCTGGTGTTCGGCACCGACGGCATTTCAGATGCCTACAACTCCATCAAAAACGGTGAGCTCTCCGGCACTGTGGACTCCTTCCCGCTGTTGACCGGCCAGGTCTCCATGGAAGTGGCATTGCGCATCTTAGGCGGTCAGGATCTGCCGCGCGTGATCTCCACCCCGCAGGCACTGATCACCAAGGACAACGCCGAGAAGTTCCAGGTCAAGGATCCCGATGCTCTGCTCAAGGCCCTCGCCGAGGAAGAGTAAGCGGCAAGCGCAAGGCTCAACACAGGAGAACTGCCAATGACTACTGAACGTCTCAGTATGCAGGGCATGGTTAAGAAATACGGCGTCGTCACCGTCGTGGACGGAGTTGACTTCAAGGTCCTGCCGGGGGAGGTACACGCCCTGGCAGGCGAGAACGGCGCCGGCAAGTCCACGCTGCTCAACATGCTCTGCGGTGTAACCACCGCCACCTCAGGCTCCATCTACATCGACGGAGTCAAGGCGGAAATCAGGGGGCCGGCCGATGCCAGGGATCTGGGGATAGCCATGATCCACCAGGAACTGCAGAATATTCCGGAGCTGACCGTGTTCCAGAATATGTTCCTGGGCAATCCCACCACCGCCGGCGGGGTGTTTGTCGACAAAAAACATGAGGCGCAGCGTGCCCGCGAGATCTTAGCCGAGCTTGACCCCGACATCGACCCCTGGGCCAAGATCAAGACTCTCAAGGTTTCGCAGCAGCAGATCGTGGAAATCGCCCGCGCCCTGCTTTGCAACGCCAAAATCATCGCCATGGACGAACCGACCTCCTCGTTGACACCCAGCGAGTTCGAGCGATTGGCACAGCTCATCCGCTCGCTCTCGGCCAAAGGTGTCTCCATCATCTATGTCTCGCACAAGATGGATGAGATCTTCCAGGTCTGCGATCGCATCACGGTAATGCGCGACGGCCACTACATAGGCTGCGTCAACATCAAGGATTCCACCGAGGACTCCATCGTGACCATGATGGTGGGCCGCAAAATAGAGAAGATCAAGCACCGCTCCTATCTTACCGACGAGGTGATGCTGGAGGTCAGAAACTTAGGCCGCTCAGGTGCCGTCAAGCCGGTGTCCTTTAAGGTGCACCGCGGCGAGGTGCTGGGCATCTCCGGTCTGGTGGGCTCGGGCCGTACGGAACTGTTCCGTCTCATCGCCGGTCTCGACCGCCCCACCGGGCTGACAGTGGCCAAACATACCCGCATGAGCCGGGAGATCTCGGGCCTGGATCAGCCGGCCATGGGCGAGGTACTGGTCAAGGGTGAGAGCATCAGGTTGTATTCGGTCAAAGACGCCATCGCCCACGGCATCGGACTGGTGCCGGAGGATCGCAAATTGGAAGGGATCTTAAAGAGCCGTTCCATCAACATCAACATGGCCATGCCCGCCATGGAGCGCTACACCTCCATAGGCTGGATCAAGCGCGGTTATCTGCGCAGTGTGGCCTACCAGATCATGAAAGAGCTCAATCTGCGCCCCTTGGACGTGGATCGCGCCATCGGCACGCTGTCAGGAGGCAACCAGCAGAAGGTCATCATCGGCCGCTGGCTGGCCTCGGGCACGGAGATCTTTTTGTTTGACGAACCCACCCGCGGTATCGACGTGGGCGCCAAGAGCGAGATTTACGCCGTGATTGAGGAACTGGCCCGCCAGGGCAAGGCGGTGCTGGTGATCTCCTCGGAAATGCCGGAGATTATCCGTATCTCCGATCGGGTAATGGTAATGCGCGACGGCGAGATGGTCGCCGAACTGACGGGCGATGACATCAATGAGGCCATGATCGCCCAATACGCCATAGGGCAGGCCAAGGCTGTGCATGAAGGAGTTTAAAAATGACTGAACAGGCAGCTGCACTCAAAGCAAATTTCTTTAAATTCAACATCCGCGACATGGGCACGCTCATCGGACTGGTGATTATCTTCGCCGTGTTCGCTGCCCTCTCCCCGGTATTTCTTACCGGTCCCAACCTCATCAACATCATGCAGCAGTCGGCCATCAATGCCATTGTGGCCCTGGGCATGACGCTGGTGATCATCTCCGCCGGCATCGACCTCTCCGTAGGCCCGGTGGCCGCGCTGTCGGCCGTGGTCTGCGCTTCCATGATGGTGGCGGGTGTGCCGGTGCCGGTGGCCCTGTTAGGCGCTCTGCTGGTGGGAGCCCTCTACGGGGTGTTCAACGGGGTACTCATCGCCTATTGCGGTCTGCAGCCCTTCATCGTGACCTTAGGCGGTCTGTCGCTGTGCCGGGCCCTGGCGCTCATCTACACCGGCGGTAACCCCATCTTCGGCATTCCGCAGGGCTTTCGCTCCTTCATCAACGGTTCTTTGATGGGTATTCCCACTCCCATCATCATCGCAGGTCTCATTGCCCTGACCCTGTGGATTGTGCTCAACAAGACCCCGCTGGGCGAGTACATCTTCGCCATCGGCGGCAATGAGGAGGCCGCGCGGGTCTGCGGCGTGCCGGTAGCCAAGACCAAGATTGCCGTCTATGTCATCTCCGGCGTGCTCGCTGCCATCGCGGCCCTCATTCTGGTAGGACGTCTGGGCGCAGCCGATCCGACCCTGGGAAATCTCTGGGAGATGAACGCCATCGCGGCGGCCGCCATCGGCGGGGCCTCCCTGATGGGAGGTAAAGGCAGCATCTTCGGCACCATCTTAGGCGCCGTGATCCTGGGCACGCTCATCAACGGCTTTACGTTGCTCAACATCCAGTCCTTCTACCAACTGCTGGCAACTGGCATTATCATAATCGTGGCCATGCTGGTGGACAGAGCCACCCGCGGCAAGTAACTGCCAGGTTCCTCCGGCTGACGCACAGCCGGAGGACTGCAGCTTGAATAACACGATTTTATAAGGATATAAACCATGGCAATGTTGGATCCACGCACTATCGGGGCGCACATCAGAATGAAACTGCCCACTCTCTCCAAACTGGAGGCGCAGATCGTGGACAACATCATTGCCCGCAACGAATTCTCCGAAAACACCCCCATCAAGGATATTGCCGAGGAAAACCACGTCTCCGAGGCCATGATTGTGAAGACCGCCAAAAAACTGGACTTCTCCGGCTACCGGGAACTTAGGGCCAATCTGGCGTTGTACCGCCAGCAGGAAGTCTCCAAGATGTTTCAGGACATCTCGCCTGAGGACAGCATCGAAAAGCTCATCGACAAGGTCTTTCATAATTCCATTCAGGCCCTGGAGGAGACCATGGCCATTTTGGATCCCGCGCAGATCAAGCGCAGCACCGCACTGCTGTGTCAGGCCGACCGGCTCTTGTTTTTCGGTGTGGGCGGCTCGGCGCAGATTGCCTCGGATCTGGCCCACAAGCTGCTGCGCATCGGGATCAGTGCCGAGGTGTTCTCGGACACCCACATGATGCTGATGGCGGCATCCCTGTGTGATCATGACAGCGCGGTGCTGGCGGTAAGCCATTCCGGACGCACGGCCGACGTGATAGAGGCAGTAAAACTGGCCCGCTCCAACGGTGCCCGCTCGGTGGTACTGACCAACTACGGCCAGTCACCCCTGTGTGAATACGCCGACGCGGTGCTTACCTCCACCTCGCAGGGTGCCTCCATCTTGGGCGAGAATGCGGCCTCGCGTATCGCCATGCTCAATATTCTGGATGTGCTGTATGTGGCCATCGCCGAGCGCGACTTAAAGAAGGCCGAGGAGAATCTCTCGCGCACTCAGGCGGCCGTAACGGCCAAACGGGTGCACTGACACCAAATTCTGGAGATCATTATGCACAAGGTAATCGTGGCAGGCAGCCTCAATTACGACATCTTCCTGGAAGCCCCCCGCCGCCCCGACAAAGGCGAGACGCTGGAGGGATTTCGCTGGTATCCCAAGTTCGGCGGCAAGGGCGGCAATCAGGCCTTAGCCGCAGCGGCCGCCGGCTGTGAAACCGTCATGGTGGGTGCAGTGGGCGATGATTCTTTCGCCCCTGCTCTGTTGGACACCCTGCAGAAATCAGGGGTTGATACCACGCTGGTACAGCGCCTGAAGGGAAGTAAATCCGGCATGTCGGTGGCCATCATGGACGCCGACGGTGACTACGGCGCCGTCATTGTGGCCGGCTCCAACTTCCACATCGACAATCGGGTATTCAGCCGTGAGGAGATCTGGCAGAACGCAGGCCTGCTCATTTTGCAGAACGAGGTAAGTGAGGAGAGCAATCTCACCGCCGCCCGGGAGGCCAGACGCCGGGGCATCAAAATCTGTCTTAACGCAGCGCCGGTGCGGGAACTTGCTACGGAATTCAGACAGCTCATCGATGTGCTGGTGGTCAACGAGGTGGAAGCCGCGTCATTTGCCAGGGTGCAGGTGAACAGCGAATCACAGGCACTGGAGGCGGCCCGCATTTTATCTCGAGATTTTCCGGTGGCGGTGGTGACCGCCGGCTCTCACGGCGTGGGCTTTGCCTCCCGCGACGGGGAGAGCGGCTCCGAGAGTGCCCATCAGGTCAAATTAGTCAGCACCCACGGTGCCGGTGACTGCTTTGTGGGCTCGCTGTGTGCCAAACTGGTGGCAGGCGAGGGTCTGGCAGCGGCGGTACATTACGCCAACGCCCGGGCGGCAGCTCATGTCTCCGCGGCCCGCACCGTGCAGGATCTCAGCTGAAGACCTTTCCAACAACGATACTCCTTATGACATCTTGGGGCACCTCACGGTGCCCCTTTTTTGGGGACGGACGCCTGGGCCTGCTCCCCGGCCTGAGCTAATATCTCGTGCAGCGGCGCCGGAGCCCTTCTCAGGGAACGCACCCCCGCCACGCCCAGCCCCTTAAGCCGCTCGGCTCCCATCAGTTCGCGCGGGTAGCGACGCTGTAGCCTCAGCAGCATGCTGCGCTCGGGCTCCCTGGTGGGGTCTTGTTTTACCAACTCATGGCTTTTTAGCACCACGCAGCCGTAGATCACCGCCCGGATGGGCGCTGACATATAGATATAGACCGTGTCACCGGGCTTGATGGAGGTAACATGCTGATGCCACCACAGCTCAGGATCACGCCTGAAAGCCGCCTCCACGTCAAAAAGATCCGGTCTGGCCGGCAGCAGCCAGGCCTGCGGAACACCAAGAGGGGTCGAGAACGCCGTTTTGGGGACCGAGGCCGCGCCGGCTACAAGATCACGGCTTTGTCTTACCAGCGCGAGCACTCGCTCATCACCAAGGGTGTCGTCCAGGCGCACGCTCACCCAGTGCTGATGATTCATGTGATAGGCAGGATAAAAGCCCGGCTCCTTGAGCAGTGCCGTAATCTGCGGTGGCGGCAGTTTGAGATTTAAGACCTCGGTTAAGAGCTCCGCCTGATCTTGAGTCATGTTTAAGCCCTTAAGTTTGCCAAGCTTTACCGGCAGCAGCACCGCATACCATTTTAGGTTGTCCGCGCGCCGGAAAACCCCGCAGCCGGGGCTGTCGTGAAAAGGATTGGTGACACCCTCTCCCAGCTGCTGCTCAATAAGGGCCGTCAGGCGATTGCTTTGCGGCAGGGCAAACAAGGCGCGGCTGCCGCAATCAGGCGCCAGCCCCGCCAGCCACCCGCGGTAGGCCTCGCGCACCTGTTCCACAAAAGAGCCCGCGTACTCTGGGTTTTTAAGCGGACGGTACTCCTCCAAGGTCTCCGGATCGAGCACGCAGCCTTCAAGCCTGAACTCTTCCCCCGCCTCAGCCGTGATGGTAAGCCTGGCCAAAAAGCGTCCGCTCAACAGCGGCTCTGCCAGCACAAAACTCCCGCCTGCCACCTTAAAACCACGCGCTGTCAGCGCCCCGGGGGCAATCCTCACGCGCTCAAAGGCTAAGTCTTCAAAGTCCATGTCAGATCCTGCGCCATACCTAATTTGTACAGCAGCGTCTTAGCGCGCCGCTGTTTCATGGTAGCGCATTGCGCAGGATCCAGGTGAGGTCACAGCGAAAGTTTGAGGATCTCCACCACATCCTGGGCGCTGAGATCGGCAAGCGCATGCAACTGCCCGTCCGGGGCGAACAGCCCGTGACAGCAGGCTTGCGCCATACGCTCAAA
This sequence comes from Succinivibrio sp., assembly GCA_017469335.1. Lineage (GTDB taxonomy): Bacteria > Pseudomonadota > Gammaproteobacteria > Enterobacterales > Succinivibrionaceae > Succinivibrio. The sequence continues at coordinate 24,251 of JAFUGP010000156.1, forward strand.
ACGGGAGTCATCGATACCCAACGAACTTAAGGTGGAACTCAGCCCGAAAGTCTCGAAGTACAGTTTGGAAATGGCCTCAATGGTGGCTGTGGCAGCCTGATGCTCGGTGAGGGCAGCATCCACCCCCAGGCACTGCACACCCAGCCGGGCTATGACAGGCGCGGTGGCGGCGTTGAGGATGTACTTTAAGTAGCGCGGGGTGAGGATGGCCAGACCGTGACCGTGAGTGATGTCGTAATGCGCCGACAGCTCATGCTCGATGGCATGCAGGATGGGACATTGCTGCACGCCGCAGTACATGAAATTGTTAAGTGCCCAGGAGGAAGCCCACATCAGGTTGGCGCGGGCCTCGTAATTGTCCGGCTCACGCAGTGCCACGGGAGTGAACTTGATCACGGTGCGCAGAACCTCCTCCTGAATGTTGCGCAGCATCTCCATCTGCCTGGGTTTTGACAGATAGGCCACATCCAGAATATGGGTGATGATATCGGCGCTGCCCGAGGCGGTCTGATAGGCCGGCACCGAGCTGGTGATGGAGGGATCTTCAAAGGACACCGCCGGGAACAGGCTCTCGTGAATGAGGCCGCTCTTGATGTTGAGCGGGACATTGCTGAGCACCGCCCCGCAGTCCATCTCCGAACCCGTGGCCGCCAGAGTCAGCACTGTCACCAAAGGCAGAGTGCGCCCTATGCTCTGTTTGCCCTCCACCAGTTCCCAGACATCATCCGTGTCGGCAAAAACCGTGGCGGCAATGCCCTTGGCACAGTCAATGGTGGAACCCCCGCCTACGGCCAGCAGCACGTCAACTCCTTCCCGGCGGCAGATCTGCACCCCGCGGTTAACCGTGGTGTGGCGGGGATTGGGCTCGACTCCGGAAAGCTCAAACAGTTTAAGCCCCTGCTCTTCAAGCAGTGAGGTGATCCGCCCATACAGGCCGTTTTTCTTGATGGACCCGCCACCGTAGACCAACAGCACCTTGCGGCCGAACTTCAGAAGCTCCTCAGGCAGGTGCGGCAACTGCGAGGTGCCGAAATAAACCTTGGTGGGATTGGCAAAGACAAAATCCATGATATATCTCCTTGATCTCTAACAAAAGCAGTTTAACTATACACCCATCATACGCCGCGCCCTGTACTAACCGTTTTGAAAAGGCAGAACCATTGATTAGAAATTCGGATGAGTTGGCATGCAGTCGGTCACGCCATGCTGAGGGTGTGTACCAGGGCTATTTGGTTTGTCCGGCTGCAACCTTGGAGAGAGACAGCTTGCGGCTCATCAGACTGCCTTGGCTGCCTGGGTCAGCACCCAGGCTAGAGCAGCAACAGCACGTACACCCCACACACGGTCAGGATCACGGTGGCGGACAACGGCAACTTGATGAGAGCGCATAACGCGGCGCACAGCGCCCCGGCCGCGGCGATATAGACATGCTCCTCGAGGCTGAAAATGATGCCGGGGAAAACCAGAGCCGTGAGCGCCGTATAGGGGATAAGCCTGAAGACCCGGCGCAGATAGGTACTGAACTTGAGGTGCGAGACCAACAGTGCCGGGATCAAGCGCAGCGGATAGGTAGCCAGGGCCATCACCGCCACGATGAGGACGTAGCGGTACTCATCCATGAGCGGCGCTCTCCTTCTTTGGGGTATAGGCTGCCGCGGTTGCGCTCCTACAGGCGGCAGTATCCCGTCCGTGTTCCTGGGGATCGGGGATAAAAAAGGCCCCAACCAGGGCGCCGCACAGCGAGGTGAGCACAATCCCCCAGCTGACCGCCGCCGGGCCAAAATGCCTTTCAAGCAGCGCCGCGAGCAGAGTGTTGGCCGCCGCTACCGCCACCACCAGCACGAACAGTTTCACGTCCTGCCGGCACCCTGGCACGATAATGGCGATAAACAGCGCGTACAGAGCAATGCCCAACGCCAGTACGATATCCTCAGGCAGCAGCGTACTGGCCACGATCCCTAGCGCCGCACCCGAAAACCAGGACAGGTAGGAAGTAAGGAACAGCCCCAAAAAGTAACGGAGATTTACCCGCTCCTGCGGGGCGGTGGTGAAAATGGCAAAGGTCTCGTCGGTGACAAAGTGACACAGCACCAGACGCTGCCAGAGCCTGAGCGCCGTAAAACGCACGAACACGCAGGCGCTCATGATGAAGTAGCGGAAATTGATGAGCAAAATCCCCATGGCCACTGCCAGGATCCCCGCACCCTGCCCGGCCATGGCCACGCCCAGAAACTGCCCCGATCCCGAATAACAGGTAAGCGACATCAGCAGCGTCTGCACCGGGGTAAAGCCGGTTTTAAGCGCCAGCACCGCATAGGCAATGCCTACCGGTATGTAGCCCATCACAATGGGCAGCGAGTGGCGCACGCCCAGCAAAAACATATGGTTAAACATGATGATTGAGTTTTTGAACCTACTTTTGGGTGATCACCGGATAGTAGAGCTTGCCCCAGTCAAAGGACACATTATCCAGCATGATGCGCAGCACCAGCGGAATGAGGCTCTCCAAAATCAGACAGCCGTTTTTAAGCTGTCCCCGATTGACGGTACTGCCGCAGGAAGCGCCGCCATGCAGAAGCTGATTGCGGATCACGTACAGACGCTCAAACACGGTATGCAGCACCCGCTCGGTATCATCTTCCATCACCGCGCGCAAGGTGCGCTGTTTTTCCTTTTGCAGCTGCTCGCGCCACAGATCGTCGGGCAAACCGCTGTTGATGACCTCCCAGAAATTTTTATAGCAGAACTGATCGTCAAGCAGCACCCGCAATACCCCGTAGACTTTCTTGAGCAGCAGATCGCGGATAAGACCCGAGCCACGCTTGTCCAACAGGCAGATATTACGCAGAAATTCCTTGAAATTGGTCTTGTCGCCCCAACTGCCGCCACGACCAATCTCCTGACCGTAAGCGCTGTTAAAGGCGATCCACAGCGTAATGAAACGCACATCATCATCACCGCTCTCTCCGGCCATGGCGGCACGTTTCAACCAGCTGAACGCCCGATGAATGCGGATACGCACATCCTCCGGCAGTTGTTCTTTCAAAGCGGCATAGCGATCCAGAGCGTCCTCGTAAAAAGGACGTTCTTTTTTTTCATCTCTGACCACCAGTTTGGAGGTAAATTTGATCTTTCCCATAAGTGTCTCAATTATCGCACCAGCCCTTCTTCCTCTCAAGGTTGAGAGTATCGCCGTTGTCCCCGTGCCAGAGGTTATACTAAGGGGTGACGGTGACCATTTGTTCGCGCCTTGCTGAGGCTATCGGCAAACGCCGCGCGATTATTCCGCAGATCAGCTCATTTAACGGTTGCCACAAAAACCTTGCACCTGCATTTGCTCTTCCCCGGTGAAGAATGGCATCGTACGTGACAACCTCGACATGTTGTGGAGATGGACATGACAACTCTACCCCCTCTTCCTTTAGGTGCGGATACTTTTGAGGACATACGAAAAGACGTCTCCATCTACGTGGACAAGACCGGCCTGCTCGGCTCTTTTCTCACCTCCAGAGCTCCCATCTTCATCTCCCGTCCCAGGCGTTTTGGCAAGTCCCTGCTCTGTTCTACGCTGCGCTCCTTCTTTACTCACGGCATTGAGTA
>JAFUGP010000157.1 GCA_017469335.1 Succinivibrio sp.
ATTCATGGCGTCGCTCATCTCAGATCTCCTTGCCGAACAAACGATCGAGGCTTTCGATGATCTCAAGCTTGGGCTTGGTGTAGAACACGCCCGGCGCGGCTCCCTCACCCGGACCGGCCATGCCTCTTAGGTAGAGATAAAGCACCCCGCCGAAATTTTGCTCATAGTCATAACTTGGATCGCGCAACTTCAAGAAGCGGTGCAGCGCCAGGGAGTAGACTAAATACTGCACGTCATAGCGATTGCCCGGATCAAACACCGAGGCCTTGAGCCCGCTCTCACGATAATCCTTAAGGCTGCCTCCCAGGTAGGAGGACTTGTAATCGGCCACGAAATAACGCTGCACCCCGTCCTCACCCTGCATCCTGAAGACCAGATCCAAAGAGCCGGTCATAAAGCCGCGGATCTGCGAGGGAGTAAGTTCAAGCCGCGCTGCGGCTTTGGCATCGACCAGTCCGGCCGCGCTCTCCCGGCACAACTCGTTGAGACGTTCGCTGTGCAGTTCCTCAACCGGGATCAGATAGCGCATCTCGGGAATATAGTCCCCGGCCTTGAGATCGCACAGCGACTTGCGGCCGTAACAGGAAGAGAGCTTGGAGTCGGCACCAAACAGCGGCGTGGTCACCACCTCACTGAGCCACAGAGAGAGCATCGAGCGCAGCTCGCCTTCGGAGCTGATGACGGGGGCGTGGCGCCACGAGGCAAGCACCTGCGAGAGTCTGACCTTAAGGGGAGTGTCGAGCAGCGCCGAGAAATAACGCCGGTTGCTCTCAATCTCATAGCCTAACTGAGTAAAATCCGTATGCTCCAGCAGACCGTGCAGAAAATCACCGGTAACAGTGCCGCGGGCAAAAGAGAAGCGATCCACGCTCTGACTCTCGGTGTCCGGAGCCTCGCCCTCACGTTCATCGGCACTGGAACTCATGCGGGCATGACTGCCGGCCACCATCGAGGTATAGGAGGAGATCACAAAGCGTCTGTCCACACTGCCCTCGGGCAAAACCGCAGGTTGCGCCGGTACGGACGCTGCCGCAGCCTGAGTGTCCGCGATTGTCGCCGTCTGAGCCTTGGCATCATCTGCAAACGGTGCCCTGAGTGCAAACCCGGCACTGTCGCCGAGCTCGCCTAACAGCTTTTGGTAAAGCCCGGGATCCTCCTCCCTGCCCAGCTTGACCGGACACCCCAGTTCCACCGGCAGACTGTAGGACTCCAGCTGGGAGCGGGATCCCACCCGCCCCAAAAAGAGAAAATTGGCCGCACAGGCGCGGGTGAGCGCCACATACAATAAGCGCGCGTCCTCCTGTTCGTCCTCGGCCTTTTTGATGAGCAGATGCCGCTCGGTTTTGAGCAGGTCCAAACTGCGGTATTTGAGCTGCTCATCGTAGTAGATGAGCGCGTCTTTTTCACCCCTGGGCTTAAAGCCGCTCCACACAAAGGGCAGCAGCACCAGCGGAAACTCCAGCCCCTTGGATTTGTGGATGGTGTAGATTTTGACCTGACTGCGCTCGGACTCCAGGCGTTTTTTGGTCAGCTCACTGTCCTCGGAAGGGGCGATTAATTCCTGCTCGTACCAGCGCAGCTGCGCCTGCAGACTGTGCAGCTGCTGATGTTTATGCTGGATGATCTCCGCGGCATGAAAGAAATTGGTCACGGCCCTCTCACCGCCGCTTAACGCCAAAAAGCGGTGCAGTCCCTTGTGTTCCTCAGCCTTAAACCACAGCGAGAAAGCACCCAGAAAACCGCTGTGCTGCCAGATCTGCGCGCAGCGGGATAACAGCCTGACCTCGCTTTCCATTTCACTGTCCTGGGACTTTTCGCGGTACTCGGCAGCACTGAACCCGCAGAGGTAGGAGCACAGCAGTTTTTTGACCGTGCCGCGCTCGGCCGGCCTGAGCATGGCCTGCATGAGATAGACCAAAGAGCGGGCCTCGGGGCTGTCCAGCACGGAGCTGCGGTCGGAGTAATAAACGCTGCCTATGCCGTGTTTTTCCAGAGCCAGGCGGATCCTCTCGCTCTCGGCCATGCTGCGCACCAGCACCGCAATGTCGGAGGCCACCACCTTGCGGGGCTCTTTACCGGGGAAGAGGAGCTCGCCTTGGGATAAAATTTCCGCAATGGTCGAAGCCGCCGCCTGCGCCTGAGCCGTACTCAGTCCTTCCTTGTTGTCATGTGTCCCGACATCCTGCACATAGCAGGCACTCTCACCCTCCGCCTGCGAGCTTGCCCCGGTAATCGGCATACGGAAAGTACATTTGCCCTGTTTGGCGCCGACTGCGGTAAAACCTATGCCCGATTCGCCTGCCTGAGCGTTGGCTTGTCCCATGCGGAAGGGATCGCCTGCGGTCTTATTGAGCTTGCCGCCGAAGATCTCATTGACGCTCTGCACCAGAGACCTGGCCGAGCGGTAATTGGTATCGAGGGTAAAACGTCGCTCCCCTACCTGACCTGCCGCTTTCAGGTAGGAGTGAATGTCCGCCCCCTTGAAAGCGTAAATTGACTGCTTGGGATCGCCTATGAGCAGACAGCAGGCTTTTTCGGCGCGGGCCTTATCATTTAAGTAGATCTGCTCGAAAATGGAAAACTGCAGCGGATCGGTGTCCTGAAACTCATCGATCATGGCCACCGGATAGCGCTGCCGCAGCAAGGACGCCAAATGTCCCTCCTGATCATGCTCACACAAGGCCCGGCTTAAGCGGGCCAACACATCATCATTGGACATCAGCCCGTCACGGCGGCAGTACTCCTGCACCTTGAACGTCACCAGCAAAGCCAAAGTAAGCTTGAGCTGCTCTTGAATGGTCCGGACCTGATCACTAAGCGCTCCGAGCTTGGTGAAAAATTCCCGCAGGCTCCCCAACAGTGCGAGTGCCGCCTGCGGATCTGCCAATTTGCCGGGGTAATCATCCGCCTTGAGGCGGGAGATCACACCCTGCTCGGGAATAGGCTTGAGCTCGAGCAGTGCCTCAAACAGCTCCGCGCTCCCTAAGTCATCTCCGGTCAGCAGCTCATTTAAAGCCTCCAAGGTGGCCCGGCCGTCCTTGTTCATCATGCCAACCTTGCCGTCCTTTTTAAGAAAGACCCCCGCAAGCAGTGCGTCCGGATCCAGGCTTTGGCAGTTCAGGCCCTGCAAATCGGATTTGAGCTTGGTCAGAAGTTGCGGGCAGCTGCCAAGACATTTTTCATAGGATCTGCACATAGAGGTAAGCGAGGCCTTAAGCTTTGCCGGCGCGTCCTCTTCCTTGCCCAACTTAAACTGCACCCCGCTGATGCTGTAGCCCAGAAAACCCTCGGTGCTGCGGCTTAACTGCACCTTGGGCAGGGCTTTTAGCAGCGAGTTAAGACAGTCGGGGGTATGAGCGCCCAGCGCCTGCAGCAAAGTACACCTCTGCTCATCCTGGGCATAAAAAAGCTCCCGCCACAGATTGTAGAGAGCCTCATGCTCCTGCTCGCTTAAGTCATCGCTCAGCTCCACCCCGAAATTCTCGCCGGCCTCAAAGGAGTAGATCTGGTTTAGGGCGCGGTTGCAGAAGGAGTGAATGGTGCTGATCGGGGCATCGTCAATGTTGCGCTCGGCCTTGAGCAGTATCCGGGCGCACAGTTTAAGCCCCTTGCCCTCCTGCTTTAAGCTGCGCACCAGATCCTGCAGCGACTGATCCGGCCAGGCGCAGATAATGCTCTCATGCTCCTGCTCGGGGGCCTTGGCCAGGGCCTCCAGCGCCCGGCGGGTATCGCGCACCCGCTCGCGGATGCGCGCCTTGAGCTCGGCGGCGGCGGCGCGGGTAAAGGTCACCACCAAAATACTGTCTATCTCCAAGGGCAGGGCCCGGGCTCCCGCGCCTATGCCAGCACCTAAGAGCAGCCGCAGCACCAAAAAGGTGATGGTATAGGTTTTGCCCGTGCCCGCGCTGGCCTCAATCAGAGCCGATTGATTGAGATCGAGGGTGCCGATGTTCAGCTTATTTGGGGTACTCATGAGGCCGCCTCCAGATAGTCGCCGAGGTTATCGCGCAGCTGCGCGGCGTAAAATCCGCAAAACTCCTGCACCGTCTCATCTGCCTGGGACAGCTCCCTGAGCTGTGCATTATCCTGGTACAGATAGGCGGCCGCCTCGTCATAGCCTAAGAAATCATCATCCTTGACCTCCTTTTTGAGCAGGTTCAAGGTCAGAGGCAGCGGGCGCAGCGAGGCGCTCAGATAAAGAGTCACGCAGCTCTCAAGCAGGCTCTGAGCCTCATCTTGGGAGAGCATCCTGAAAAACTGCAGCGGGCTGTCCTTGAGCTGCACCACCACCGGCTGAGGCCGGGTGCTGAAGCTCAGGGCGCAGGCGGTCAGGGCCAGGCGCAGCAAGGTGCGCGGCCGCTTGCTGAGATCACTGCTGTAGAGATCGCGTATCACGGCCGGTGCCTGCAAGGCGCCCGCGAAAGTAACGTTGATAGTTTTTCCTGCAAAATCAAGCGAGAATTCGTGTGAATAATCAAGCTGCTCCGGCTTTTGGGAGCACTGAGGCGGCAGCGGCTGCTGCAGGGCCTCCTGATAGGCGTGCTGTTCACTGAGCAGTTCTTTGCGGGTAAAATCCCCGAAGATCCCGTGCGGCAGCTGACCTTGTTTGTTAAGAAGCTCCAGTGAGAGCTGCGCCTCCTGCAGGGATTCGTCGATGAGAGAGCCTAACAGCGCCGTTCTCTCCACATAGGGCAGCTCGAAGTCCTCGTCATCGAGCAGCTCATCTTGGTCTGCAGACAGTTTTATCTGATCTAAACGCTGCAAAAACAGCCGGTTAGGCGAGCTCAGCCCCCATATCAATTTGTCAAGATCAAGCTCCACCCTATCCTCCGGCGTAAGCGAGAAATCCCGCTCGACGCACAAAGGCCGGCAGCCAAAGGCCGTTCTTGTAACCTGCTCAGGGATCTGGCAGAAACTCTCCTTGTCATAGGAGGGGGTAAGCGACAACGCAGCCCCGCCGCCGCGGCAGGTATAATTCTCCTTATCGTAGGAGTTTAAGCGCTCCTGAGCGCACAGCCTGGCGTTTACGGCCTCACGTTCCTCCACCAGCCTTCCTTTTTCATCCTGCACCTGACAGATATCGGAGAGGTAATCGAGCAGTTCCGACAACACCGCCGAGGGGTTTTTGGCGCTCTCGTCGCGGGGATCCCGCCCCTGATAGGAAAAATAGATGCTGTGGGTGGCCGAGAGCAGCGCCTCCAAAAACAAATAGCGATCATCCAAGGACCGGGAGCGATCCCCCCGCCGGTAAAATCCCTTGACCGTCATGAGGTTAAATCCGGGAGCTCGTTCCTGGCGGGGGAACTGCCCGTCGTTGAGACCGATGACGAAGATGTGCTTGAACGGTACCGCGCGCATGGGGACTAAGGAGCAGAAATTCACGCTGCCGCGCAGATAGGAGCCCTCCACCGTATCCGCCCCCAGGGCATCGCGCAGCAGGGCATAGAACACCCCCAGGGTGATCCTGGGCGCGGTGGCGATATTGGCACCCACCTGCTCCAGCTCGGAGACCACCTCCAGGATCTGCCGGCAGGGCTCGCGCGTATCCTCGCTGTCATCCAAAAACTCCAGCAGCAGTTCCTCGAGAGCCTCGCGCCAGCCCGCGGTGGAAAGTTCCAGCTGCGGGGTGAACTTGGCGCGCAGACGTTTTAAACAATCGCAGAATTTCCACAGCCGTCCCAGCAACTCGGCATCATCGCCCTCCACAGCCCCGTAGGTTCCGTCAGCAGCCCCATCGCCGGCCATAAAGCCCAGCACCATGCGCTGCACTCCCCGCTCAAAGGTCCACGGCAGCGCCCTGCCGTCACTCTGCCCCAAAGTGGCGTTGACATCCTCATCGTCAAGGCCCCACAAAATGCGGGCCTCCCCCAGCCACTTAGCGATAATGTCCACCTCGTCGGGGGCGATGCCAAAATGTCCGGCCAGGGCCGGCACGGACAGAAGTTCGACTATCAAGGAGGCGGTGACACGCCTGAAACTGATGGTCAACAGCTTTAAAATGGCATCGGCGACGGGACTTGAGCTGCTTGCGCTGCGATCGGCCAGCGCGTAGGGTATATAACGCGCATCATCCTGGTTTATGGCGCCAAATACCGCCTCGATGTCGGCGGCATACTCCTCCACGTTAGGCATCATCACCAAAATCTCGCGCGGCATGAGTTTGTGACCGGCTTGGGCGGCTTGGGCAAAAAGACTGAGGATCTCATCGTGCAGCACTTCTATTTCGCGGCGCGTCGTGTGACAGGAGCGCACCTGCAAGGAGCGATCCCAAGGTTTGATCGTGTAGCGCTCCTGCACGGTCACCGGCAGCTCCAACAGCCTTCTTTTGATTTCACAGAGCAGCGTATCGCCCTCAGGCTCCAAAAAGGCGTCCACAAAATTGGGCAGCGGCTCCAAGTCCATAAGTAAGGTTAGGTTGTCCTGCCCCTGTCTGCCCAACGAGAGCAACAGCGGATTGCCCTCCACCAGAGCGTTTTCATCGTAACAGCTCGCATCGGTGCGCAGCTCCTCAGGCCGCCCCACCACTTTGCCGCGTCCTTCAGTCGTCTGCAGTGCTCCCGCAAAGCAGCGCGACCTGCGGCTCAATTCTGAGTGAAAACTTTCAAAACGCTTGAAATCACCCGCCCAGGAGGACTTGAGATCGCCCCAGTACTCCCGGCAGGGGTTTAAGAAGAGCAGATAAACCTGGGCACGGCTGGCATAGGCGGCAAAAAAGCGCAGCACCTGCGGCGGCATGGCGCTGACGCCCACGATAAAGACCCGCTCGGGCAGAGTGCAGGAGAGCTCAGAAGGACCCTCCAGAGCCTTCATGAGCTCGGCAATAACCTCGCTGCGATCCCACCTGGCCGCCACCGCCGCGCGTCTGCTCTCCTCTGCCTCGCTCCCGGAGGTGACGGTTTTCAGATTTCCCCTTAAGGTGCTCCACAGCAGCGGCTGCCACAGATTGTTCTCCAGGACGTGACGCAGGTAAGGATCCTTGCCGCTTAGGTCGTCCAGGTAACGTTTGACCGCACCCTCGTAGGCGGGGTTTTGCGTGTAGAGCTCAAAGTCCTCTCTCTTGAGCCGATTCCAGCGCTCTATCCAGTCGGGACGGTACATCTGATACTGATCAAAGCAGTCGGCTATGCGCAGGGACAGTTCGTAAAGCCTGCCGCTATCCTCGCTGCCCTTTAAATATTCGTGCAGAATGCGGCACAGCTCGGGGCGCTGTTCAGTACCCCACCAGGTGACGGTACTCATGAGCGACCACATGATATGCAGTCGGTTGAAGCGGTTTTCGGGATCGTCGATACCCTGCACTTTCTTGTGAGTAAACCAGATGAACTTCCACAGCGGCATGAACTCGCACTGTGCGGCAATGCCGCAGTGCCGGGCCAGCGTCTGGTTGAAATATTTGCCCATGCCGAAGTTCATCACGATGACCTGTTCGGCGGCTAAGGGATCTTGAAGAGGATGCTCCCTGATGATCTGCGCGCAGATCTCCGAGAGCACCTCCACATCGTTGGAATTTAAAACCGTAAACTGCCGCTGTCTGCTCATACTCGCTGCCAGAGTGCCTCACCTGCTGAAAAGATAAAAACTCCCCGCAAATTAATGGAAAAATGTCCGCTTGTCTAGGAGCAGACCCGCCATTTTCAAACTAGGGCAGAAGGTTTGCTTTCAGGTGGCACCGGCACCGTCGCCGGGGGCAGGAGGGCAGTGAAGGGGAAAATGTACGGCAGATACAGAAAGACCCGCACCAGGCGGGTCTTCTTTAAGCTCGTTTAGGAGTTACAGATTATTTCTTGTAACGACGGGCCAGGTTGTCCAGACGCTCATTGGCGCGGGCGGCATCGGACTTCACGAAAGCGACGTCGTTAGCCAGCTTGGACTGCTGAGCCTTCAGGGCATCAACATCAGCCTGCAGAGCATCAATCTTGGCCTCTAAACGGGAGGTGTCAGCGCAGCCAACCAGAACAGTAGCGCCTAAAGCAGCAGCGCCTAAAATCACCTGAAACTTGTTCATTATAAACTCCAAATCAACTTTGACTGTTTAAACAGAGACAACAGAGACACACATCTCCGTCGACACACCCAATTCTATTACTTTTTGCCGGAGCATGCACATTGGCACATAAAAAAAATCCGCGCCCGATCCAAAAAAGACCACAAAGCCTGAATGCGCTATCTTGTCTTCACCGCAAAAAAACTGCAATAAGAGGCATTGCCTGCCGGATCTGCGCCTTAAGAGAGAGGTTCGGCGGCACGGGCAAAGTCCAGCAGCGAGGGAAATACCTCCGCCTGAGGCAGCACCTTTTGTTCCTCGCGTCCCTGCCCTCCCACCAGCACCCCCCGCGCCACTGCGGCACCCAGGCCTGCCTGGACGTCGCGGGCCCGATCCCCCACACAGTAAGAGCGGGCCGGATCAAGTCCTAGTCGGGCAATGGCGGCCTTGAACATGCCGCTGCCGGGTTTGCGGCAGCTGCAGCGGCAGCGGTAGCGCTCCACCCGGGCCTGGGGGTGATGGGGACAGAAAAACACGGCATCCAAAGCCGCGCCATGCAGCGCGAGCTGCTGCTGCATGAAGTCATTGACCCGGATGAAATCGGGCAGCTCAAAAAAACCGCGCGCCAGACCGGACTGATTGGTGCACAGCACCAGCACGTACCCTTTCTCGCGCAGTATCCTGAGACCTGCGGCCGCGCCTTCAATAAGCGTGAACTGCTCTATGCTTCCCACATAGGCCGTGTCGACGTTGATGACCCCGTCGCGGTCTAAGAAAACGGCAGGTTTTAGGCTCAAGAGAGTTGTTCCAGCATCTTGGGACTTAAGGCGATGTCCTCGTTGTGCACCACGCTGACACCCTGACTTATGATGTTGCGGGCAATCTCCTGCGCCTCGCTTAAGCTGTGCATGTCGCAGGAACCGCACTGGTATTTGTTGGCCGCCGGGACCTTGGTATCCGCCGGGAGGGCAGCGATGTCGCGCATGGAACTTAACATGCTGTCGGCCACCTTCTGCTCGTCACCATGACCTATCACGCTCATGTAAAAGCCCGTCTTGCAGCCCATGGGTGAAATGTCCACCACCTCCAGCACTCCTTCCTCGTTCACGTGCTCACGCATGTAGGAGGCAAACAGATGCTCAAAGGTGTGTATGCCCGCGTCGCCCATGCGACCGTGATTGGGGCGGATAAAACGCAGATCCCACACTTCCACGGGATCGCCGTGGGCGGTTTGCATCAGCTTGGCCCGGCGCACTGACGGTGCCGGCATAATGGTGTGATCAACGGCAAATGAATCGATGAGCGGCATGAATAACTCCTTGGTGCGTCAAATTAGTGCCGGTATTCCGGCAGAGATGAAATCGTCAATAAAGATTGCAGTGCAACAGCTGAGTACGGTAGGTCTCGGAGCGCTGCTCCACCTTGCGGGCAACCTTGATCAGCCAGTCCTTGCCCTTGTAACTGCCGCGGGCATAGCCTCCCCAGCCTTCATGATAGTTGAGGTACTGTCGGTAGGCATCGCCAAGCGGCACATTGTTTTGTTTGCTGGTCTTGCTCATATACCAGCCGATGAAATCCAGGGCATCGGCAAAGTCGTCGCGGTCGGAGAAAAACGACCCTTCTTCCTTTACGTACTGATCCCAGGTCGAGCCCAAGGCCTGGGCATAACCGTAGGCATCGGAGGCCCGGCCGTAGGGGATGAAGAGAAACCAGCGCATGGGCGGTTTGGCATCGGCCTTAAATCCCGACTCCTGTGCCATGATTGACATGGCGACGTTGATGGGCACCCCATACTTCTCATGAACCTTATGAGCTGCCACGTACCAGTCGTCCTTCTCCTGGAAAATGCTGCACAGATCCCCGGGATTGGACGGCGGTGAGGAACTGCAACCACCCAGGAGCAGCACAGTGCCCGTAAGTGCCGCGGCTGCAAGCCGCCACGCCCTGCTCTTCATCAGATTGCGTCTTCTCCTTCCTCACCGGTACGGATCCTGATCACCCTCTCGACATCCGACACGAAGATTTTGCCGTCACCGATTTTGCCGGTATGGGCGCCTTTGACGATGGCCTCCACACAGATATCAACGTCCTCATCGCGCACCACCAGCTCGATTTTGGCCTTAGGCAGGAAATCCACCACATACTCGGCACCGCGGTAGAGCTCGGTGTGACCCTTCTGACGGCCAAAGCCCTTAACCTCCGATACCGTCATGCCCGAAATGCCGTTGGAACTTAAGGCCTCGCGCACATCGTCAAGTTTAAAGGGTTTAATTATCGCTACTATCTTCTTCATGGTGGATCCCTTAGTGCCGCCCAGGAGAACTCCCGGTGCGGCTCATGCTGCATATTTATTCTGGTTTGACAGCGTCTTGTCTTGTCAGGCGCTGCTACGACGCACTCATAATAGCACGCAGCGCCATGCTCTTGCGTGAGAGATCCCATGATCTACTCACCGCTCCCGGCACCCCGCACCCCCCGCCAAAGTTTCGACGTCAAATCTCCCTGTCTCAGCATGCCGGTCTCCAAAATTTAATCATCATATTGAAATTAATATATTTTATTTTTGACGACCTTTTTGACGTTTTTCAGACACCAACCGGGCGCTTAAAAGAATATCCTTTATTTTCAACACCCATTTTGGGTTGGCACAGCCCTTGCAACACTCTGTTCAGTCAAATTTCAGTTTTTTCCAAGGAGCTTTAAAATGGAATACGAAAACAAAAACACCGCCCTGCGTTCTGTCAACACCGTGATGATGTGGCTGTTCTGCCTGACCGTACTCTTCCTGGTCATTCCGTGGAAGGAGTTCGCCCCCGGCATTGCCCAGCGCATGGAAGAGAATCGCCTGCTAGTTTACCTGGCCTTGGTCATCGAAATCTCCAACTTCATCAGTCAGAGCCTGATCGCCGTGTTCTCTCGGATGCACGAAAAGAAGATGGTGAAGGTCCGCGAGGAGAACATGGCTCGCACTGTCGAGGGCATGGATTTTGCCGAGCGTGCCCTGCTCCGCGAGTTTGTGCTGCAGAGAAAGTCCGTGCTGAATGTGCCGCTCAATGAGCCCACTGTCAGAAGTCTGCTGCAAAGCCGCGTGCTGCAGGTGGCCGGTGCCTCCAGTGAGTCCAAGACCCCGGTGGTGATCTCCAAAGTGGCCCGTCCCTACATCACCTACAAGGCCATCGGTCTGTCCCGCAGCAAGATGAGCGACGACCAGTTAGAGCAGATTTTAGGCTCCCGTCCCTCCTTCGCCAGAGAGCGGGTACAGCCCAAGTCCTACCGCGGCGGCGGCAGCTTCAAAGCCGCATAAGAATTAAAGCTCCCAAACCCAAGGCGCCCCACAGGGCGCCTTTCTTGTTGTCCGCGCTCCATGTCGTGACACCGCCGCGGAGCACCTAAAACAGACAGCAGCGCCCTAAGGGAGCAAGACCTGGGCAGGAGCAGACACAGATGAGATGTCAGACAAAGCGCCGCGACCACCGGACACAGATGCAGCGGCCGGACACAAAAAATCTCCCCGGACGCAGGCCCGGAGAGACTTTTGGCGAGGAAAAACTTAAATTTCCAGCGAGCTCATCTTGGAGAGTTTCTTGCGATCGTGCCAGGCCTGGATATAACGCCTCGTGCCGGTACGTCCGCGGGTGGTGATGGAGGAGGTTACCGCGAACTCGCCCTTGTAGCGCACGCCCTCCAGGACCTCACCGGCGGTCACACCGGTCACGGCAAAGTAGCACTGGTCGGTGGCAATCAAATCATCGATGGTCATGATGCGCTGGGTATCGAGCCCATCCTCGGTCACCTCAGCGGTTTCCTTATCGCCTAAGGGCGCGAGGCGGGTGAGCATCTGACCGCCTGAGCCCTTGATGGCGCAGGCCGTGATGATGGCCTCGGTGGTACCGCCTAAGCCAACCATGAGATCAATGTCGCTCATGGGGTCAACGGCCATCAGGGCACCGGCGATATCGCCGTCACTGTGCAGCAGCACTCTCGCGCCGGCAATCCGTGCGTCCTGAGCGAGCTTGGCGTGGCGGGGTTTGTCCAGGATAAAGACATTGACCTCGTTGACGCCCTTGCCCTTGGCTTTGGCGATCTTGATGAGGTTGTCCTTGATGGGAGCATCGATATCGATGACATCGGCCGCTTCTTTGCCCACGGCGATTTTCTGACAGTGCAGACTGCGCTTGGGATTGAACATGGCACCCTTAGAGCAGATACCGGCTGCCGACAGACCGTTGGAGCGGCCGAAGGCCACGCTGGTGGTGCCGTCAACCGGATCGACGGCCACATCCATCTCGGGACCGTCACCGAAGCCCACGCCTTCACCGCTGTAGAGCATGGGGACATTGCCTTTCTGCCCCTGACCGATGATTACCGTGCCGCGGATGTGAATACCCTGAAAAGCGATACGCATGGCTTCCACCGCAGCGGCATCCACCGAATCCTTATCACCGCGGCCGATGAATCTGGCAGCCGACAGTGCCGCAGCCTCCGTAACCCTGACCAGGTCAAGGGCAATGTTCTTATCCGCAAGATGCTGTTGCATAATTCCCTTCCTTACACGTTTGATTGACATTCCGGGCCACAAACCCGCTTGAGATTATGATAGCTCAGCCCTTGCGGTACAGGCGTGTGCTAAAGCAGATTTTGCCCGCTTGATCGTAATGTCTTGTCTTTTTACGGGCCTGTGGAGGCCACATTCCCGCAAGTACCGCGGAAAATCGGACTGACTTTATCCGTGTTGCGCCTGAGAAGTGCGGACACAAAATCACGCACCGGGCGCAAGGTCAGATACGCGGATAAGTTAAAATGCGCATAGTTTCCACCTGCAAGGATCATCTTTTACCATGCGGCTGTTTCAACCTCTCATCGCCTCGGTGGCACTGCGACTGACCTTCTCGGGCCGCTCGCACCGATTTGCCACCTTCGTGGCGCTGCTCTCGGCACTGGGCATCGCCATCGGCGTGGCGGCGCTGATCACGGTGGCCTCGGTGATGCAGGGCCTGCAGGGCAGACTCAAAAACACCGTGCTGGGCAACGTGCCGCACGTGGTGGTCAGGGCGCCGCAGGCACAGTTGGACGAACTCCTGCAACTGCCCTATGTCATGGCCGCCGCACCCTTTGCCGAAGAGCAGGTGCTGCTGCAAACACCTTCACAGTTAGGGGTCATCAGACTGCAGGGACTGGATATGGATACCGTAAGTCTAAGGCAGGGACATCAGCTTGAGCAGCTCTCGCTGCCCGCTATCCCCGCCGCGGGCAGTTACGGTCTTAACGCCGACTCTCCGGTATTTGAAAAATTTGCCCTGCGCCTTGGGCAGAAGGTGAGGCTCATCAGCACCTCCAATGCCTCTTACACCCCCTTGGGCATCTCACCCTCACAGCGCCTGTTCACGCTCACCGCTTACGTGCCGGCTCTGCGCAACGCGGCCGTGTACAATGCCGTGGCCCACTATGAGGACGTCAGAAGGCTGCTGCGCCAAAAAGGTCCCGCTCAGAGCTTGAGGCTGTGGCTCTCCGATCCCTTCAAAATTGATCAGGTGGCCGCCGCCTTAAAGGATCGGGGGCTTAAGTTTGAGGACTGGCGCTCCTCTCAGGGCGAATTCTTCAGGGCCGTGGCCCTGGAGCGGCTTACCATGTCGCTGATGCTCTGTCTTATCGTGGTGGTGGCCGCCTTCAACATTCTGTCGGCGCTCTCCATGGTGGTAAGTTCACGCCTGCAGGAGATTGCCGTGCTCAAGACCCTGGGGATGAGCCGCGCTGACATCCAGGGACTCTTTATGTGCTCAGGCTTGGGATTGGGAGCAGGCGGCAGTATGCTCGGACTCATTTTGGGGATCCCCCTGACATTGCACGCCGACACACTCTTAAATCTCATCGGGGTGCCCACCGGGCAGCTGCCTGCCGATCTCAACTGGCCTACGGCTGCAGCGGTGGTGGGATTTGCGCTGGCACTTTCGGCGCTGTGCACCGCCTATCCGGCGCTTAAGGCCGCCGCCACCGATCCGGCCCGCCATCTCATGCAGAATTGAAAGAAGAACATCATGGATACAGTTTCAAGTCCCTCTGAATCCTCCTCTGCCACCGCGGTACTGGAGGCTCGAGCGCTGGTGCGCACCTTCGAGGAGGGCAGCGTCAAAACTGAGGTACTCAAAGGAGTCAGCCTCAGCCTGCAGTCAGGCGAGCTGGTGGCCGTGATCGGCAAGTCAGGCTCGGGCAAGAGCACGCTGCTGCACCTGCTGGGCACCCTTGACACTCCCACCTCCGGCGAGCTGTTCTTTGAGGGTAACCCGCTTACCGGACGCAGTGCCGCGCAACTGGCGCGCTTTCGCAACCAAAGTTTGGGCTTCGTCTATCAGTTCCACCACCTGCTGGGGGATTTCAGCGCGCTGGAGAACGTGATGTTCCCGCTGCTCATAGGCGGCCAGAGCACACAGGAGGCAGCCCGTACGGCCAGGCAGTTTTTGGAGCAGGTAGGTCTTGAGCAGCGGCTTGATTACCGCCCGGGGGAACTCTCCGGAGGGGAGCGCCAACGCACCGCCATCGCCCGCGCCCTCTGCACCAGACCCAAGCTGGTGCTGGCCGACGAGCCCACCGGCAACCTTGATGACGCCAATTCCCGGGTGGTCTTCGAGCTCTTTTTGACCCTGGTGCGCCGGGAAGGCTCGGCGGTGATCATGGTCACCCATGACGAGGCTCTCGCCGGCAGATGTGATCGGGTGCTGCATTTGTCGGACGGGGTGCTTAAGTGAGCGGACTGCCGATTTGCAAAATAAGCCTGAGGCTGTTGCGCTCTGACCGCTACGGCGCATTGGCCCGTTTCATGTCGCTCTCCTCCACGCTGGGCATTATGGCCGGCGTGGGCGCGCTGATCCTGGGGCTCTCGGCCATGAACGGCTTTGAATACGAGCTGCAGCACCGGGTCCTGGGGGTGATCCCCTCCGGGGAGATCCGCTCGGCCGGGCCTTATTTCACCGATGCCCCCGAATTGTTGTCGTCACTGCGCCGCAGCGAGGGGATCGGCGGCGCCGCCCCGGCGCTGCTCTTAGGCGGCGTACTCAGCAAGGGCAGCTCCTTTGCCCCGGTTTCAGCCATAGGCATCGACCCTGCGCAGGAAGGTGAGGTCGCCTCGCTGGAGAGCTTTTGCAGTGTCCCGCTCAGCGTACTCCGAAGCTCAGCTGAGGATGGTACCGTACCTGTGATAGTGGGCGCCGGGGCAGCGCGCAAGCTCAGTCTAAGCCAGGGCGACAGCGCCGAGCTGATTGTTTCTGCCACCGCCGGCGCTCAGGATATTCTGACCTCGCCACTGAGCACCCAAGTTAGCGTGGCCGGGATACTCTCCACCGGGGGACAGACCGACCAGGGACTGCTCTTTTTGCAGCTTGAGAATGCCCAGAGTCTCTCGGGGCTGCCCGGACCTAACGTGCTGCAGGTGCGCACGGTTTCTGCCCTGCAGGGTTTTGCCGCTCTCTACGGAGCCGCCGCAATGCTGCCACAGTCTGGTCGGGTCAGCAGCTGGTATGATACCCAGGGCAAGCTCTATAACGACATTCAGATGGTGCGGGGGATCATGTATCTGGCGATGATCCTGGTAATGGCGGTGGCCTGCTTCAACATCGTGGCCAATCTCATCATGTCCGTCAGCGAAAAGACCCGCGAGATCGCCATCTTAAAGACCATGGGCGCGCCCCGGCGCAGCATCGTGGTCATTTTCACGCTGATGGGACTGCTGCAGGGGCTGCGCGGCACGGTGCTGGGCGTGATCCTCGGGGTACTGCTCACCTCGCTCGTCACGCCCTTCACCACTTTTCTGCGTGATCGCCTTGACATCGAACTGCTCAACCCTGATATTTATTTTATAGATTTCATTCCCTCCAGACTCAGTCTCAGCGACGTGGCGCTGGTCGCGCTGTGTGCCGTGATCATGAGTCTGTGCGCCTCCTTGTACCCCGCGCTCAAGGCCTCACGTGTGCAGCCGGCCGCCGAGCTGGGTCAATGAGAACTGCTTTTGTGTCATCTAGTTCAACAGGAGATACTCTATGAAAACTGCCCTGCTAGTCTACGCCAACGGCACTGAAGATATCGAGATCACCGCCCCAGCCGACGTGCTCTCGCGCGGCGGCGTCAAGGTCACCCGCGCCGCGGTCACCGCCTCCGGAAATGAGGTGACTCTCGCTCACGGCACTGTGGTCAAATGCGATAAGAATCTTAATGACTGCACGGGTCCTTATGATCTGATAGTGGTGCCGGGCGGCCTGCCGGGTGCCGAGTACTGCCGTGACAGCCCAAAACTCATCGCCCTGCTCAAAGAGCAGCAACAGCAAGGACGCCTCATCGGCTCCATCTGCGCCTCCCCGGGCTTCGTACTGGCCACCCACGGCATCATCACCACGCAGAGCGCCACCGGCTACCCCGGCTGCTGTGACAATATCCAAAACTACACCGGCGCGGGAGTACAACTCTCCGAGGACGGCAAAATCATCACCGGCAAAGGCCCGGGGTTTGCGCTGCAGTTCGCGCTGACTTTACTCAAGTCGCTGTGCGGGAAAGAGGTAGCCCAGAAAGTGGCAGCCGGCATGCTGACCGCGCTGGACTGAGAAAGGGACAGCAGGAACAGCGTAATGAGCCGTGAAACCGCAGCATTGCGCCAAAGCTGCGGTTTGCGAGGGTTATTGCTGCGTTTGCGGGCGGTACACCCTGACGTTGTGAAAACCCAGCTCTTTGAGCTGTCTGGCCTGCATCAGGCTCATGACTCCCTGTGCACAGTACAGCGCGTACTTGCGGCTTTGCTCCAGGGTGGGAAACAGCGCTGCCACCTTGTAAAAAGGCAGCGCCATAACTTCATGATCCGCCACCATCAAAGGTGCGGCCTCGGCCTCATCGGGGGCACGTACATCCAGCACCACCTCGCCTAAGCCCAGCTCGGAGACCACTTCCACCTCGCTCTGCAAACGTCCCGTATCCTCGGGCAGCGCGGCGATATCCAAAGTTTTCAGTCTCTCCAAGGCGCGCTCGACCAGATCTTTATCAAGTTTGGCCTCTTCTTCCTCGACAAACTGCCTGGAGGGCTGCACATTGGGATGATCGGAGATCACGCCGCAGTACTCGGGCATGCTTTCGGCAAAATGGGCCGTGCCTAGCTTGCGCGCCACATCGATGATCTCCTGTTTGTCCATGGTCACCAGCGGTCTGATGATGAGACTCTCGCAGGCGTGGTCGATGTGCGTGAGATTAACCACGGTCTGACTGGAGACCTGAGCCAGGCTCTCGCCGGTGACCATGGCATCGGCGTGATAACGCTTTAATACCCCGTCGGCGCAGCGCACCATCATGCGTTTTAGGACCACCCCACGCACGCCATGGTGAACACGCTCTAAGATCTGCCCAACGATTTCCTCAAAAGGCACGGTGACAAAACGCACGCGATGCGAGGAAGCATAACGATCCCACAGGTAGAAACTCTCCTGCTTGACCCCCAGCTCATGGGCGGTGCCGCCCATGTTGAAGAACAGAAAATTGACCCGGCAGCCCCGGCGCATGGCATAGTAAGAGGAAACCGCGCTGTCATAGCCGCCGGAGATGAGGCTGAAAACCTGTCCCTGCGAGCCTACGGGGAAACCGCCCATACCGGCGGTGGGCTCACCCGTGACATAAACCTTGTCCTGCTCGATGGTCAGATGTACCGTGACCTCCGGATGGCTGAGATCGACTCCCTTGTTGGGATAAGCCGCCTTGAGTTTGCCGCCTATGATGCGCTCGGCCTCCTGGGAGTTGAAGCTGTGCACTCCGATGCGTTTGACCCTGACGGCAAAGGAGTGATTGCTCATCATGGCCCCGCACTGCTCTTTAATCTGCAAGAACAGATCATCCAAACCCGTAAAGCCGTAACAGACCATGTCCACGAAGGAGTGGATGCCGGGTATGCGGCACAGTTCGCGCTCGACGGCCTCCTTCACCTCGGGGCCGTCGCCCTCCAGGTTAAGCAGGATCTTATCCCACAGCGCCTCGGCCGTTAGGGCAAAGCCCTTGCGCTGTAGCACGTTGAGCACATTCTGACGCACCATCTTGATAAGGCGGTTGCGTACCGGCTTGCTCTTGATGGAGATCTCGGGAAACAGTCTGAGGATATAGCGCATGGCCGTCACTCAGTGGTGGTGATGTTCGTGGTGCTCACCTTCATCATGCTCATGGTGATGATGTTCATGATGTTCATCCTCACTGTGCTCATGGTGGTGATGATGGCAGCAGTGCCCTTCCTCATCACCATCGCGATGATGGTGGTGACAGCAATGCCCTGCTTCCTCATCACCGTCGTGACGGTGATGACAGCAACAGTGTTCCTCCTCTCCCGGGCAATGGCCGTCATGATGCACATGACCGTGCTTGCGCTCCTCCTCGGTGGACTCACGCACGTCCAGCACCTCGGCTAAGAACATCAGAGTCTTGCCGGCTAAGGGATGGTTGCTGTCCACCACCACGGTGTGGTCCTTGATCTCTTTGATGACCACCGGGATGGTGCCCTGCTCGGCCTCCGCCTCAAAGACATCACCGACGGCAAACTCCATGCCGCCGAACATGTCCTTGTCAAGCTCTTGCACCAAGGCAGGGTTGTACTCACCGTAGGCTTCGGCGGGATTTAAGGTGATCTTGAGCTCATCCCCGCTTTCATGGCCGTCAAGAGCCTTTTCAAAACCAGGCACCAGATAGCCGTAGCCGATCAGGGCCTCCACCGGCTCATCTTTCATGGTGCGTCCTAAAACCTGCCCCTGTTCATCCGTGACCACGTAGCTTAAGGTGGCCACCGTACCGCGTGAAATTTTCATGATATTAACCTCGTTAATTTGAGTATCCGGACGCCTCAGAGGCCGGATCTCGTTTTGGATTTGTGTAAAGCTGCATGCTCGTCCCCGAACCGGCAACACTTGAAGCCCTGTAGTCTGAGCCTGAGGGTTAAGGCTCAGGCTCTTGGTCTCTTTCCCGGTTCTGATAGAGGGCAGGATTTCTCTCTCGGTACAACTGAGCCTTGCGGTCGCCAGAGTGTTTTTTGACAAATTCCCGCATGTGCCCGTGTTCCTGCTCTTTATATAATTTAAGCGCTTTATCAATGAGTTTTATTCTCACCTGATTGTAATTTTTGATATAGTCAGGCAACATTGCGCTCGCCGGAGAGTTTTGATTCTCAAGGGAAACTCGCTGGGATTTGGCAAACTTTCTGAAGCCGTCAACAGCCGGCAGTCCCTCTTTATCAAAATCCGCCAGCGCCGTATCTCTTATGTGGCTCTCAAACTTGTGATACGCCCCCCCATTTTTTCAGTGGCATCCAGTGCGTCCGCCGTACGCTCCAAGCCCTTGTTAATGATATTCAGAGATTTTTTATCGACTTTCCGGCTCACGGAGTTGCCAATTAACAGGATGTCTCTTTGAAAATTGAGAACTGTTGCCTCTATCCTGACGGCTGCCGCCGGGTTAAGGCCGGGATCATTCAAAGCCTCAACCACGATCTCGGTGGCTTTTAGCGTGTAGTTCTTTTCTGCAAGGGCTAATTTGCTATTCTCCTTGGAGACATGAGCGTTATAGGCAACGCCAAGAGTGCCGTACAGCCTTTTCTCGTAATCAGAACTCATCGGGGAACACCTGTTTAGCCTCGTAGAGATTCCAATCCGATATCATCTTAAAACCATTAACATCCTTAACGGCAAGCGCCCAGGCCGGATGCATGGGAATTTTGGAACAAATCTCATTAAATTCTTTTTGGTACTTATCATCCAAAAGCGTAGCACCCTTTAACAGCAACTCTTCGGTTTCTTCCTCGGAGACGGGCTTATCGTACTTCTCACGGTTGGCAAAGTACTCCTCCCAGTCTTTCTCGGTCATTTTCTCATCTCGGCAATAACGCGGCGGATACGGCAGTTTGGCTGGTAATGACATGTTGAAACTCCTTTTTTGACAGTGTTCTACGGCGCGGGAGCGATACCCCCGCAGGTGGTGCTACCCTGCGACGATGCATCCTGACCTAACTATAGTTAGTTCAGGATTACACCTTTGTCTAAGCTTCCCAGGCAAACAAGAAACGGGACCGCTTTGCCGTGATCCGCAACTCTCACATCATTGAGCATTCCGTTTGGAACTTTGTACTCTGTACTCAGCGACTGGCCTGCAGTTGTGCCTGCCCGACAGCATCGCTGTCCGCAAATCCCTGGGGATAGCAGTTATTCACACTGTTCCCCTGCGCATCATAAGCCGAAGCGGTACCATCGGAGGTCACCTCCAGCACCACACACTTATCATCGCGCTGCTCGCCCTTGGCCTCGACGGTAACGCTGAAGCCTTCCTCGGAGGCGGCGATGCTGCTGTCGTAGTAGCGGTTGAACTCAGAGGTAAAAGAGTAGTTACAGCCGATAAAACCGCGGTTGATGACCCCGCAGGCCCGCAGAAATTCCACGCTTTGGGCCAGCTCGTCCAAGGCCAACAATCTTCTGCTCTTAAGACGGTGCTCTTGCTGTGCGCGCAGATTTAACAGTTCCTGCGCGTGCGCCTGCTCCTGACGCCTTTGTTCTGACATAAGTTGTTCAGCCCGGGAGTCCCGCTCAGCACCAACCAGGTCCGAGCCATCAAAGCCTGCACCGTGTCCGGCGTAAAGCTGATTGCCCGCCGCACCCAGAAAGCACAGACAGGCCACGGTAAGGCACCCCACTCTGAATACACTCAGGGTGCCGTCCTCGTTATGAAAAGCACGAAACATAGAAACTATCCTATTTTAAAAAAGTCAAAGAGAGCTGCCGCTGCGCCGCCTCAGGCTATCCCCGCCGCGCGACGGTTCTCCAAGGGTTTAGCGTACATGGCCTTTACCCGCCCGCGCAGGTTCTCAGGATACTGTGACAACCTGTGAACGAATTTTTCCCGCTCCTCCGGTTTGACCTGCTCATCCAGACCGGCGGAAATCAACGCCGGCGGGTAGATCGTGTAATTCTCCCAGATAAAGCGGTCTATGAGAGCCGCCAGCCCCTCGGCATCCTCAAAGCCGTCCTTGATGGGCTGACCTGCCACAATCCTGACGCGACCTTTATACTCGCGAATACCGCGCGTGATGGTGTCAATGTCCTCAAGCTCGTCCTTGTGATACTCGCCGCCGTGTATTTCACGCTCCTGCAGCTCGTGGGCCTTGGCCAGATCATTGGGATCAAACTCGTAGGTGATGGCGACCGGCACGATATTGAGCGATGACATATAGGGACCGAAGGCAATCTTCTGTTTTTTACCGTACAGGGAAATCATCTTGAGCACCGCATCCTCGGTACGATCATCACCATCCTTGGCGCGCCCCTCGCGCTGGGCAATCCACACGCTGTGCCCCTCCTTTAAGGAAAGACCGATGTAGGCTGAGAGGTGATTGAAGGCGGCCAGTTTCTCCCGAGGCGATGTCAAGGAGCGTCTGACGACGAAGCTCTTGTTGAGTCTCATCAGCGAGGTGGCCGCAGGGATTTTAAGCAGATTATCCCCGATGGCGATGCGCACGGTATCGAGCTTGTTAAGATGCAAGGCCAGATCGATGAAGGCCGGATCCAGCGAAATGTCGCGGTGATTGGAAATGAACAAATATCCCGTCTGCGGATCCAGGCGATCAAACCCCACAAATTCCACGCCGTCGGTGGTGGAGGACATCATATGCTCCATGAAGGTGGCCACCTGCAGCTGAAAGTCGCTGACGTTATGAAGCTTTGAGGCCCTGGCCGCGAGCAGTTTTTTCAAAAGCGGCGTCAGAATAAACGACAGATGTCGTGCCAGAATGGGATAGCGGAACTTCAGGATGCTTGAGAGCACCTGCTTGTCGGCGATGATCTTCTGCAGCTCGGACTGCACCTCATCATCCCGGCAGGGCCTGATATCGTCAAATTCAGCGCTCTCGCTGCTGAGCAATGGTGCCTTTGCGGCGTCCGGTGTGAGCATGTGACAAACCCTCTGCAAAAAACGGGCAGATTATAACAGATGTCAGACACCTGCGGCGGCATCCCCGCACAGGAGCCGGTACTCGGCGGCGGCGTAAGTATCGGTCATGCCGGAGATGTAATCGACAATGAGGCGGATGCGCAGGTACATCTCGCTTAACTGTCCCTCCGAGGTGGCCTGCAGGTAGGCCTCGCGGTGACGGCGGGAGATGCGCCTGGCCAGACGCCTGAGCCAGGGCTCGCCGCCGCGTCCGGTCAGCTCCAGCCTGAACTGGTCGGGCTCCTCAAAGAGCAGCCGCATGAAGATCTTCAGCAAACCGCGCAGATACCCGCCGCCGGTCAGTTCCAGGCCCTCAACGCTCTCGTGGCTGTAGACGTGTTTGAGCTCGTAGTCCTTGAGCAGCTGGATCAAGGTCAGGCCCTGATGCTCGCCGCGGGTAAAGTCTATTTCACCGGTCTCGATGAAGCGCCTAAACTCCGTGGCCGCCGTGTCGGCCACATCGCTGATGTAGGCCTTGGAAATCACCGAGCGCAGATAAGGCAGCGCCTCGGAGGGGGACTGCAAAAACAGATCGCGCACCTTATGCACCGACAAAAGCTCGTGGAAGCTGTTGAGCTCGGGGATGGAGCAGATGATCTCGCACAGCTGCAGCACGCTGTAGCGGTCTATGACCCCGCGGTCAAAGGCGTCCTCCAAATCGGCCAGAGTATAGGCCAAATCGTCGGCACACTCGATGATGGAGGAGAAAGGATGACGGTTGGAGGTATGCCTGGCGGTGCGAATTTCATCCAAGAGGGACTTTTCCGACAAAAACACCCCGGCGTGGGCATGAGCCCAGGCCGGAAAATTGCCGGTGATCCCGCCCATGCCGCGCCACTTGCCCTGCAACAGCTCCGTGATGGTATAGGGCACCTTGATGATGGCCGCAATCTGCCCTAAGGTGAGATTGAGGTCCTGAATGGTATGCAGCTGCCTTATACCCTGGGCGTTGCCGTTGAAGGCCTTGAGATCTTCGACCTCATACTCGCGCAGCAGATAGCGCAGCTCCTGCCTGTCAACGACCTCGGTGAGCCAGCTGCGCAGCACATGCTCCCCGAAATGTCCAAACGGCGGGTTGCCCACATCATGCAGCATCGCAGCCGAGCCTAAGCACAACAGCATGTTGCCGGTGTGCAGTCTCAGCTCCAGACGGCGGCGGGCAATGGCCATGCCCAGCACCCGGGCATAGGCTTTAGTCTCCAGGGAATGGGTCAGGCGGCTGCGTGAGGAAGCCTGCACATCCAGCGGAAATACCTGGGTTTTCTGCTGCAGGCGCCGTACCGGCGAGGTAAGAGTGGTTTTAAGACGATCCAGCTCCAAACCGTAATCCTCCCCGTCTAGGGCAGTAAACTCACCTAAGAGAGGATCGGAGGAAACTAAATCGCCCCTTATGCGCTTGGCGCAGAAGAGGCGATCGGCCAGATTGGATTCTGACATGTCAGAGACAATTATCAGTAGGACGGAATGAACGGAGCCTTGTAATTGTCAAAGTCCACGAACAGCTCAGGCTCGGTTTCACGCAGTTTTTCGAGCATGCGCCGCGTCACCAGCGTGACCCCGCCCTCGGAGCGGTAGAAACGTCTGGCGTCGTCCTCGGGATTCTCGCCTATTACCAGATTACGCGGCAGTTCCACGCCGCGATCCAAAATCACCTTGGTCAGACGGCAGCCGCGATGGATCTTGCAGAACGGCGCCACCACGGTCTCGGAGAGGAAGCAGTTGGAATGCACCCGCGAGCACATGAACAGCACCGAATGGCTGATGGACGAGCCGGAGATAATGCAGCCTGCCGAGCACACCGAATTGCGCACGATGGTGGAAGTACCGTTGATGTCCTGCACGTATTTTGCCGGCGGCTGCTGCACCTGATTGGTCCAGATCGGCCAGTAGGTATCGTAAACGTCCAACTGCGGCTCCACCGAGGCTAAGTCCATGTTGGCGGCCCAGTAGGCGTCGATGGTACCCACGTCGCGCCAGTAAACAATGCTCTTGTCGCCGCGGTTTCTGATGCAGGACTTGGCGAAGTTGTGGGCATGAGCCTTGCGCTCCTTGACCAGAGCCGGAATGATATCCATGCCGAAGTCGCGGTGCGAGCCCGGGGTGGCGGCGTCCTTGCTCAGACGCTCGTAGAGGAAGTCGGCATCGAAGACATAGATGCCCATGGAGGCCAGACTCATCTTGTCGTTGCCCGGCATGGCCGGCGGATCGGCCGGTTTCTCAATGAACTCGGTGATGAGATTGTCGTTGTCAATCTTCATCACACCCAGCCCGGTAGCCTGAGAACGCTCCACCGGAATGCAGGCCACCGTGAGCGGCGAACCCATTCTGATGTGATCCATGATGAGCTCGGCGTAGTCCATCTTGTAGATGTGGTCGCCGGCGAGGATCAGCACGTACTTGGGACCGTGATCCTTGATGATGTCGATATTCTGATAGACGGCATCGGCCGTGCCCTGGTACCAGTGCTCCTCGTCCACGCGCTGCTGCGCCGGCAGCAGATCGATGAACTCGTTGAACTGATTGCGCAGGAAGGACCACCCCGCCTGCAGATGACGCAACAGACTGTGAGACTTGTACTGAGTCACCACGCCGATGCGGGTTATGCCTGAATTCACGCAGTTGGAAAGGGCAAAATCAATGATCCTGTATTTGCCGCCGAAGTACACGGCCGGTTTGGCACGGGTATCGGTGAGCATCTTCAACCGGCTGCCGCGTCCGCCGGCAAGCACCAAGGCCAGGGTCTGTTTGGCAACGTCACGAGCTTTTTCCACTTGAACACCTCTTGATAATTGTGTAAATTACGTGAGAATTTCTACGACCATTGTCAGTGATCTTCAGGCCGCTTTCCATGATATTCCGCACCTTTTGAGATTTTCCTTGAGGAAACTTGAGGAAAATTGTGCCGACGTCCTGAGAAATGAGTCAGACGGCACTTTGTTTGGTGCACGCTGCCTGACAGGTTGCACGGCACAAGGCGGCGGGATCTGACGTCAAGCGGTGCCGATAGGCATGGCAGCAATTGCGGCATGACAGCGCTGAAGAGATTAAGTCAGCCAAAAGCGCGGGCAGCAGTCCGCGCTTTGATATTTATTTGTTTTCCAAAAAAGTGACAGCTCACAAACCGCACAACACAGGAGCGAGAAAATATGACCATTGGCATCATCGGGGCCATGGAGCCCGAGGTTAAGACTCTTATCGGCAAACTCCAGGAGAGCAAAACCACCGTACTCGGTCCCCACACCTTTTACAGCGGCACCTTATGCGGACACGAGGTTACCGTGGTGCAATGCGGCATCGGCAAGGTCAGCGCCGCCGCCGTGACCGCTCTGATGATTGAGTGCCTCAAGGCCGAGTGCATCATCAACACCGGCTCGGCAGGCGGCATCGGCCGCGATCTGAAAGTAGGCGATACCGTGTTTTCCACCAAGGTCGCCTACCACGATGCCGATCTGACCATCTTCGGTTACGCCAAAGGGCAGATGGCCGGGCATGAACTCTATTTCAACGCCGATCCCCAGCTCATGGCCAAGGCCGAGATTGCCGCGGCCAACGTCCCGGAACTTAAGGAGCATGGCATCCGCAAGGGCGCGGTGCTCTCAGGCGATCAGTTCATCTCCGATCCCAAGCTCAGTGCGGATCTGCTCAAGGCCTTCCCCGAGGCCTTAGTCACCGAGATGGAGGGGGCGGCCATCGCCCAGGTAGCTTCCGATTTTAAGGTGCCCTTCATCATCATCCGCGCGGTCTCGGACTGCGCCGATGAAGGCAATCCCATGACTTACGAGCAGTTTTTGCCCTTAGCCTCCGAAAACAGCGCCAAACTGGTAATGTCGCTGGTAAAGCTGCTCTGACCCAGACGGCACCTGAGGGGCTCCGGCATGGACATCGAGCGCATCTGGTTTACCGCCTCGCACGCCAGCGGCGATCAAATCCTCGATCAGCTGCTCTTGCTGTTAGAGGAGCCCGGGGCGGTATTGCTCTTTGCCATGCTGCTGGAGTTCATGCTGCCGCTGCCCAACAGCTGGCGCCTTGAGCGCCTCTCCCCCATCATCAAGGCCATGGCCGCCAAGGTCAACCTGCCCTCCAACACCGCCTCCCAAAGCTATATCGCAGGTTTCATGCTGCCCCTCATCATCATGGGCATCGCCCTCATTGCCCTGCTCATCGTCCGCATGGTGGCAGGTTTTGATGCCCTGCTCTCTTTGCTGGTGCTGCCTTTTTTACTGGAGCAGCGCTGCGTGCTCACCCCGCTCATCAACATAAAACGCGCCTTGGATGACGGCAATAAGGAACTGGCCCGCCATATTTTGCAGCGGCGCCTTACAAGAGAGTGCGACAAACTCTCGGTGATGGGGATCAGCAAGGCCGCCTGTGAGTTTGCCGTAGTGCGCCTGACCACCACCTGGTTTGCGGTGCTGGTCTGGTACATGATAGCCGGGCTGGAGGGTGCCTTTATCATGCTGTTATCCTCCATCATCGCGCGCTGTCTGCCCACCAACCTCAAGGAAAACTCTTCCTTTGGTTACTGCGCCTACCGCATTGAGCAGGGGCTGCTCATCCTCCCCGTCATGGCCCTGACCTGCTGCATGTTTCTCTCCCTTCACCCCAGAAGGAATTACCTTTGCGGCCTGGACGGACTGCACAAAAGCGGGCTGATGGGTTACCTGCAGGGTCTTTTGGGCGCCTGGGGCGGTATCTCCTTAGGCGGTCCGCGTTATTATGAGGGTGAGCTAAAACGCTTTCCCCGGGTGGGCGGACCGGCCAACCCCGATCCCGGCAGCGCACTGTCCTTGTTCAGAAAAGTAAGGATCTGCGGTATTGTATTCGTGTGCGTGTGTGTGCTGGCCGAGGCCGTGGCCATGGGTCGGGCGCTGTAGGTACGCACCGGGCAATTAAGACGAGGGAGATGGGTTATGTCAGAGCAGGACGATTTCATCACACTGCTGCAGGATCCCGCGCTGAACGAGGACAACTCAGGTGACGCCCAGGCCCCGCTGGTCAAATTTGAGCAGGACAAGATCCCCACGGTGCCCAAGTCCATGGACTCTCTCACCGCCAAGATCCGGCAGGAGGCCGCGCAGCGGGATGTCAGCAAAGATCTCGAAGGACCTTCCTCGGCCTTTGTGCACATGGTGGAGCCCAACGAGGTGCTGGAATACCGCAAAAGCGGGGTACAGCCCTACATGGTGCGCAAGCTCAGAAACGGCGAGTACCGCGAGGCCGACTTCATCGATCTGCACGGCAGTACCATTGAACAGGCCTACGAGAAGGTGGTGGGATTCATCAAATTCGCGCTGGAGCACGAATACCGCTGCGTGCTCATCGTACACGGCAAAGGGGAGTACTCCAAGCCCAAGGCCCTGCTCAAAAGCTACACCGCCCACTGGCTGAGGCAAATGGAGGAGGTGCTGGCCTTTCACTCCGCTCCCGGATTTAAGGGCGGGGTCGGCGCGGTGCTGGTGATCCTCAAAAAAAGCGAGCGCAGCTCGGCGCAGAACCGCGAACGTTTTGCCAGACGCTAGACTCTCTGCCGCCTCGGCCATGAGTCTCCACGCCCCTGACTCTCCCGGCAAAGCCGGCGTCGGTGTACAGCCCCTTTAAATCTGCCGGTTTCACCCCCATATAGATACAGTCCACTAACAGCACAACTGCCGCTTCCAGGCAGTGCGGAGATTACATGCCCCAGAAGATCATTTCCCAGCAACACTTCGGCGGTGAAAGACCGCTGTTTGCCTCGCACAATCTGCGTAAACTCCCGCAATTCAGACACTAACTCATTTAACTATCTATGCCGTCTTGCGGCGGGTTCCGGTCTTAGGACCCGGTTTCTGCCGCGGAGTACCGTCGGCCTTTAACGGCCCCCGTTTGAATCCTTTCTGCGGCCC
>JAFUGP010000158.1 GCA_017469335.1 Succinivibrio sp.
CCTCGCTATTTAAGGAGTGGGCCAAGCCCAATGAACTCTTAAAATCGTTGGCAAACTTTAGCTGCTTCAGACCGACGTTAGATACCGTGAGCGCAGTGGGGTGATCTTTGTGCAAGCTCTTAAACTTAACCGCGCTTACTAGAAAAGGACGAGTGAGTTCAGTAATAATCCCAGGGATCGCCGTGCACTACCACATCCTCACGCGGGATCTGCCGGCGTGCCCGGCGGCGCGGCTGCACCTGTTCGGGCTGAGCTTGCTCAGGCGGCGCGGGGGCAGCCTCAACCGGGGTGGTATTGCTTTCAGTCGCGGCGGCCTCGGCCTGAGAGGGGGTATCGGGGTCAATGTAGGTGGCGTTGCCCTCGCTTAGACTCTCGGCTGCCACCGCCTCGGCCTCATCCTGAGCCTGCAGCTGCTGATCGACCAGCACCGAATCCTGCTGCGTGACCTCGCGCAGGGGCTGCTCTGCCGGAGGCAGGCGGGACTCCACCTGCATTTTAAGATAGCGTGCCGTATCGGTGGGCTGCTTGGCCAGGCGGCTTAAGCGCTCATATTCCTCCAACTTGCGCAGCTCAACGGCGTGATCGGTGAGCTGTTTGGGTTTGGAGGTCCGGCGCACCGGCTTGTTGGTGGGAGTAACCGGCATGGGAGTGTCGCCGATTTTGATGGGCTCACCCAAAAAACGCGGCCTCGCGTGCAGAAAGTACACATCAAACACGCACTTGATGCGGGCAAAGACCTCCCGCAGATTGACCTTGAAGGAGGCTAAACCCTGCAGAGGCTCAATGGCGTTGAAGCCTACCGCATCAATACCGTATTTGTCGGCGATGAAGAGGGCGCGCTCGTTGTGGAAGGGCTGGGAGATGATGGTCATGTCCTTGAGCATGAACACCTCGCTGGCGCGTACCACACTGTCTAAGGTGCTGATGCCGGCATAATCCGAGACAATGCGATCATCGGGGACTCCGGCCTTGAGCAGAGCCCGGCGCATTTCCCGCGGCTCGTTGTAGGACTCGTGGCGGTTGTCGCCCGAGACCAAGATGTAGGAGATCTTGCCGTTGAAAAACAGGTTGGATGCCGCCATGATGCGGTAGGTGAAGTAATTGTTAGGCAGTCCCGGGGCGGTCAGTGAGGAGGTGCCCAGCAGCAGCCCCACCTTATGGTAGGGAATATGCTCGTAGCTGTCATAGGAGTCAAAGGTATAGCTTGAGATCCTAAAGAGAGCGAGCATCATGAAGAGCCCGAACAATACCAGCCCCACAAAGGACATGTAGGAGAACACCCGGATAAACCGGCACATGTCGGTGCGGAAAAAGGGCGGTGGTGAAATGAGATCCTTCACGATGAGGCCTTCACATGATGTGGCGCACGCCGCTGATGGCGGCCACGCCCGTGTAGATGCCCCGCAGGATCTCCTCGGAGGAAACCTGCGCGGTGACATCATAGGACAGGTAGTTGCCGCGGCGGCTTCTGCGCGGTGTCAGGGCGCGGCTTACTGCCTGCCCGCTTAATTTTTCCATAAGAGCGCAGGCAGCCTCCAGCACCCCCTCGTGTTCTGCTTCCACGATGATCTTAAAGGTGATCTCGCAGGGGAACTTTAACAGCTCCCCCAGAGAACCTAAGGCCTGAGCGGTGGACTCACTCACTTACGGACTCCTTGACTGCCCCACTTTGAACAGCCGTCTCCTGAGTCTTATCGGCAGGAGCGCTGCCGGCGGCCTCGGAGGTATCCGCTGCCGCAGTTTCTCCCTCCTCATCGGAGCTTGAGAAGAACATGGTCACCTTATCCCAGGTACGACTGAAGAAACCGCCCTCGGCGATGCTCTCGCGTGCCACCAGGGGGGCGGTACCCAACAGCTTGTCGCCGTATTTGATTTCCACCTGTCCCAGCTCGTCTCCCTCGTTGATGGGAGCGGTGAACACCGAGCGGGCGAGACGGTAGGTGGCCTTGACCTTATCCTTGCTGCCGCGCGGGATCAGCAGCCCCAGATCTTCCTGCAGCCCTATGTTGACCTTGTTGCGGTTGCCCAGACGTACTTCGCGGGTGAGCAGGGTCTGATCGGCCTTAAAGGGCATGTACTCTTCAAAGTAGTGAAAACCGTAATTGAGCAGGGCCTTGTTGAAGGCGGCACGCTCCTTGTCCGAGTTCGCGCCGATGACGGCGGCGATGAGGCGCATGTCCCCCTGTACCGCCGAGGAGACCAGGTTATAGCCCACCTGCGAGAGATGACCGGTCTTGATGCCGTCGGCATTCAATTCCTTATCCCACAAAAGGCGGTTGCGGTTGTACTGCTTGATGCCGTTGAAGGTGAATTCCTTTTCCTTGTAGATGGCGTATTCCTCGGGCTGATCGTGAATGAGGGCGCGGCCTAACAGAGCCATGTCGTAGGCGGTGGAGTAGTTCTGCTCGTCAAAGAGCCCGTGCACGTTGGCAAAGTGGGTCTCGTTGAGCCCGAGCTGTTTGGCGTAGGTGTTCATCACGCTGACAAAGCCTTCCTCGGAGCCTGCCAGATGCAGCGCCATGGCCACGCAGGCATCGTTGCCGGACTGAATGATGATACCGCGGTAGAGATCGCCTACCTTGACACTCTTGCCCACCTCGATGAACATTTTGGAGGAATCGGTATAGCGCTTGGACCAGGCCGCCTCGGCGATGGTCACCTCATCATCCAGGTGCAGCCGTCCGGCCATGAGTTCGTTGCCGATGACATAGGAGGTCATCATCTTTGTCAGCGAGGCCGGCCAGATGCGCTCGTGAATGTTGTGTCCGGTGACCACCCGTCCGCTGCGGTAGTCCATCAGCAGCCAGGCCTTGGCGTTGAAGACTGGCGGATCGGGCAGCACAATGGCCCCGCTGCTGTTCTGCGGCAGCGGCGCAGCGGCGCCCTGAGCGGTGGCGGCATTGGCTTTTAGCTGCGCGAAGGGATCCTCGGCGGGAGCTTTTTTGGGGGCGGCCTGCGCACTTACGGCACACAGCGCGAGCGCCACCAGGGCGCCCTTTAAAACTGACTTTAGGGTTTGCATAAGCCTAATTCCTGTTTTCAATAGCGTTTCAAGAAACTGTCGGAGGCACCGTTGACCGCGGCCCGGTTTAATACCTGTCTGGCCACCTGCTCGCTGAAGGGCCCCGAGAGCACGCGGTACAGCCCGCCTGAATCATGCACAAACACCGGCACTCCCAGACGTTTTTGCATCATGGAGCGGATCTCCTCGGCCTTGACCTGTGAGGAGACGGCCACCAGCTGCACGTAAGTGCCGCTGAGCGCGGCAGTACCCGGGGCATAGTTTACACTCTGTGTGCCCTGATTAACAGCGGCGGCAGAGCCTAAGGTCAGCGCTCCTGCGGCCAGCTGTGCCGAGCTGTTGCCCGAAGATGAGAGCACCTGGGAGGCCAGCTTGGGCCAGCTTGATTTGGCCTGCTGCGAGGAGGCGGAGTTTATGGTCCCCGCCAGGGCGGTAGCGCTGCCCGAGGCATTGGCGGCCGTGCCGGCGGAGGTGACGTTGAGGTACTCAAGACGTACCTTGGCCGTGCCTTTGCCCACCACGCCCAAGTAGCGGGCGGTGCCCTCGGAGAGATCGATGATGCGATCCCCGTGGAAGGGGCCGCGATCATTGACGCGGATGATGATCTTGCGGCCGTTGTCCAAGTTGGTGACTTTAAGGTAGGAAGGCAGGGGCAGGTTTTTGTGGGCCGCCGAATAACCTTTTTGGTTGTAGATCTCCCCCATGGAGGTCTTCTTGCCGTGAAAGCCCGGACCGTACCAGGAGGCGGTACCCTCCTCGATATAGGAGGTCAGTCCGGTCCAGACCTGGTAGGTCTGACCTAAGACCGTATAAGTGCGGTTATAGGCCTTGTCCTGCTGCACCTCCTTTTTGATCGTCACGCCGCTTACCCCGTTGAGATCGACCTTGGTCTGCTGCGGATAGGGCCGGGTGTTCCCCGGTCCCGTGCCGTAGCTGTAGCCTGAGGTCGCCGCGCCGGTACCCACCCGGCCGTCGGAGGAACAGCCGTTAAGAAGCAGTGCGAGCGCCAGAGCCGAGCTTACTGCGGCCGCCCACCCAGGCAGGGGTAGAAAACTAAACCTCAATTGGATCTGCCTTGGGGATTAACCGTCACCCCCTGTTGCTGTTTGGCCTTCACATAGCCCAAACGGATGAACTCGGAGAGCTCGAACACCGCGCGGGCGTAGAGCTGACTGGTGTTGTAGCGCATGATGCTGTGAAAGTTGTTAAGTCCCACCGCGTAACCGCGGCTGCCGTCTTCAAGGTCAAAGGCAAAGAGCCTTAACTTGACCTCGGGCGAGAGATTGACCTTGGTGGTGGCTCCGGCCCTGTACAGCTCGCGGGCGGTAAGGTTCCACTGTTTGTCCATGAGGGCCTTGGCGTTGGCCTTGCCCAGATGCACCGGGTAGTAGACGGCCTGACCGCTCTTCCAGCCGTTCTGCTTGAAATAGTTGGCCACCGAGCCTACCGCGTCGGCGGTGCTGTGGAAGAGATCGACCTTGCCGTCAGCGTTGAAGTCCACCCCGTAAGCTAAGTAGGAGGAGGGCATGAACTGCCCCATGCCCATGGCCCCGGCGTAGGAGCCCTTCACCTCGCGGTAGGTCCAGCCCTCGCGGCGGCAGAGCTTGACGAAATTGGCAAATTCCCCTGAAAAGTATTTCTCCCGGGGCGGATACTTAAAGCCCAGAGTATAGAGCGCATCAAGAACCGCCCAGGTGCCCATGCCGCTACCATAAGAAGTCTCCACACCGATGATGGCGCAGATGATTTCCTCCGGTACCCCGTAAGTTTGGGCGGCACGTTTTAAGAGTTCCTCATTTTTGAGGTAGAACTGCACTCCGTTGTCGATACGGGTGGTGGTAATGAAGATTTTGCGGTACTGCCACCAGGGTTTGCCTTCGGCCGGACGGGTCATGGCGTCGATGATCTTCTGCTGATACCTGGCCTCGGCGAGAGCCTCCTGCAGGATCTTGACACTTACCCCGCTTTTTTCGGCGAGGGCCGGCAGCGAGGGCGTGGCCTGAGCCTGACTTGGCGTGCCTAGCAGCGCGGTGAGCAGGGCACCTGAGAGCAGGGCCAACAGTGATTTTCCAAGTGACATATTAGCTTCCTTAGCGTTAGAACTCTCGCGTTTTCAACTCTTGAAAAACATAACCTTTTTATGGGTGTAAATGGACATGATCATGCCAAAGGAAATGGTCAGGGTGATCATGGCGGTGCCTCCGTAGCTGATAAGCGGCAGCGGCACGCCCACCACCGGCAGAATGCCGCTGACCATGCCGATGTTCACAAAGATGTAGAACATGAAGGTAAAAGTAAAGGAGGCGCTTAAAATGCGCTCGAAATTGCCGTGAGCCCTGAAGGAGATGTAGATGCAGCGCCCGATGATGAAGCAGTAGACGGTGATCAAAATGAGAAAGCCGATGAGCCCGGTCTCCTCGGAGAGTACGGCGAAGATAAAGTCCGTATGCGGCTCTGGGAGAAAATCCAACTGTGACTGACTGCCCTGCAGCCAGCCCTTGCCGAAGACGCCGCCCGAGCCGATGGCGATTTTGGACTGAATGATATGATAGCCGGCGCCCAAAGGATCGGTCGTAGGGTCCAGCAGCGTGAAAATACGCTGTTTCTGGTAGTCATGCAGCACGAAATTCCACATCACCGGCAGCGCCGCCCCGGCGGCGGCCGCCCCCAGGATGATCCACCACCAGGAGAGTCCGGCGATGAAAATGGCGATGAACCCCGAAAATCCCACCAGTCCGGCCGTGCCCAGATCGGGCTCCATCAGGATAAGGGCGGTGGGAGCTCCTACCAGGGCAAAGGCGATGATGGTGTTCAGTGGGCGCGGCGGCAGGTTGTCACGGGATAAAAAGGCCGCGATGGTCAGCGGCATCACCACCTTGAAGATCTCCGAGGGCTGAATGCGGATAAGTCCCAAATTGAGCCAGCGCTGCGCGCCTTTGGAGATATCGCCGAAGAGTTCCACCAGCACCAGCAGCACTATGCCCAGCAGATACAGGTAAATGGAGAGCTTGAAATAGACTTTAGGGGGGATCTGCGCGACCACAATCATCAGCGCGAAGGCCGCGAGCGTACGCAAAAGCTGCCTTACCAGCATGTCGCTCTGCTGACCTGAGGCCGAGTAGAGCACGAACATGGACAGGCACAGCGTGATGCAGAAAAAGAGCATGAGCGGCAGATCCACGTGATGGCGGGTGAAGAAATTGCCGTGAGGCTGTCTGGTGTTGACATTGTGCAGCGAGCTTAGGCTCTCTTTGCTCATCTCGGTCATGGCCTTGCTCCCTTACTGTACCATCACGGTTCCGCCGATGCCGAACTTCATCATATGGGGAGTGCTCTCGCCCATATAGCCGCCCGGGTAGAGTTCCAGCAGGTACTTGTCGATAATGGCCCGGGCCACCGGAGCGGCCTTGGCCGAGCCACCGCCGGCGTTCTCCAGGATCACTCCCACCAGAATGCGCGGGTGCACAAAGGGAGCGTAGGCCACGAACAGTGCGTTGTCGCGGTGCTCGACCTTGAGTTTGGCGGCA
This sequence comes from Succinivibrio sp., assembly GCA_017469335.1. GTDB lineage: Bacteria > Pseudomonadota > Gammaproteobacteria > Enterobacterales > Succinivibrionaceae > Succinivibrio. The sequence goes on from JAFUGP010000158.1 coordinate 6,550, forward strand.
TTGTATTTCTCGCCCTGTTTGACCGATACCACCTGCGCGGTCCCGGATTTGCCGGCTGCCTTGTACTTGGCCCCGAAAAAGGCCCGCCGTCCCGTGCCTTCCGGCCCGTTGACCACCAGATACATGCCGGCGCGGCACACGTCCCAGTAGTTGGGATCGTTCACCTCAAACACCGGCGGCTGCTCCTCGCTTACGTAGTCCAGTTCCTCGGCAGGCTTGGAGGGATCGACAATGTTGCGCATCAGGTGCGGGGTACGCTTCTCCCCGTAGTTGGCCAGCGTCATGTGGGCTTTGATGAGCTGCAACAGCGTGGTGGTCCAGTAACCCTGCCCGATGCCGATGGGCACGGTGTCGCCCAAGTGCCAGGGCTGGTTGAAGCGGGCTCTTTTCCAGTCGCGTGAGGGGTTGATGCCCAACGATTCTTCCTTGATGTCGATGCCGGTGCGTTTGCCGAAGCCAAAGCGGTCCAAGTAATCGTGAATGGTGCCGATGCCGGCCCTGAAGGCCAGATCGTAGAAATAGGTGTCGGCGGAGATTTCAATGGCGCGGTAGAGATCCAGCCAGCCGTGGCCCCAGGGACGCCAGTCGCGGAACTCGTGCGAGGAATTGGGGAGCCTGAAGGAGGGCTTGCCGAAATAGGAGCCCAACGGCGTGACCAGTTTCTCGTTGAGGCCCATGATGCACAGCAGGGGCTTGACCGTGGAGGCGGGGGCATAACCGCCCTGCGTGACGCGGTTGATGAGCGGATGCCCGGGGTTGTTCAACAAGCGCTGATATTCGGCCGAGCGGATGCCGCGCACGAAGAGATTGGGGTCATAGGAAGGGTTGGAATACATGGCGAGAATTTCCCCCGTGGAGGGCTCGATGGCCACCACCGCCCCGCGGGTGCTGCCCAACAGTTCCTGAATGTAGTACTGCAGGCGGATGTCGATGCTCACCGTGATGTCGTTGCCCGGATCGGGGGCGTTGTAATTGAGGGTGCGGATCACCTGTCCGTGGCTGTTGACCTCCACTTCCCTGGAGCCGGTCTTGCCGTGTAACTCATCCTCGTAGAATTTCTCCACCCCCAGTTTGCCAATCTCCAGGGAGCCTTCATAGTTGTCTATCTTGCCCTCGGCGGTCAGACGGTCCACGTCGGCCTGATTGATGCGCGAGACGTAGCCGATGGCGTGAGTTACGATGTCGGCGAAGGGGTAGAAGCGCTTTAAGCTGGCCACCACCTGCACATTGGGGAAGCGGTAGCTGTGTACGGAGAAGGCCGCGATCTGCTCCTCGGTGAGCAGATCGGAGATCTCGATGCCGGAGAAGCGCTTGCGCGTGCTCGCCTGAAAGACCAGGTTGTTGATTTCCTTCTCGCTTAGGTCCAGACGCAGCAGTTTGCTTAATTGCGTGATGGAATCACGGGTATTAATCTCCTTGTTGGGATAGAGCACCAGATGATAGACCGGGCGGTTGTCGGCGAGCACCACGTGGTTGCGATCGTAGATGATGCCCCTGGAGGGCACCACCGGCACCACCTTGAGGCGGTTTTCGTTGGAGCGGGTCTGGTAACTCTCGTAGGAGATGACCTGCAGATAGTAGAGATTGCAGAACAGCACCGCGATCATCAACAGGCTGATGCCGGTGCAGATGATGATGCGGCTGTGAAAGAGTGAGGTTTCGGCCTCGGGATTGCGCTTCTTGGATTCGCCGACACCGACCTCGCGACGGCGCTTTTTCTTGCGCCGACGCTCCGAAAAGAGGGGCAGTTCCTTTTTTTTCTTTCTTCTAAACAGTGACACAGCGAAGGTTAGCTTGGTTGCCGTAAGTGTTAGTTAAGTCTAATGGCCTAATTTTAACCAAAAAAAGTATGCTTAGGACATCAAAAGCCCTAAAAACTTGCAGGTTATCGCGCTGTATCAGCGCAGAGGGTCAGGGCCTAGACCCCAGGTGAGTTAATGCACCCTCAGGCGCGGTGGTAGGGCAGATGGGCGTAGATGCTAAAACCGCGGTACAGCGCCTCGGCCACGATCACCCGTACCAGGGTGTGGGGAAAGGTCAGAGGGGAGAGTGACCACAGCTCACTGGCACGTGTGCGGCACTCCTCGCTTAGGCCGTTAGGTCCGCCTATTAAGAGTGTGACATCCTCGCCTGCACCGGCCCACTTTTTGAAGTGCCCTGCCAGATCCACCGAGCTTAAACTTACGCCGTGCTCGTCTAAGGCAATGACGCGGCTGTGCGGGGGCAGAGCCTTGAGCAGGGCGGTGCCTTCCTCGGCGCGGCACTGCGGCTCGACATTGCGGCCGGTCCTCTTGGAGGGCGGGATCTCCTTTAATTCGAGGCGAAACTGTGGCGGCAAACGTCTGGCATATTCGTTAAAGCCTGCCTCAACCCAGGCTGGCATCTTGTTGCCTACCGCAAGCAGCAGTATTCTCACGCCGCCTCGGTGCCCGCGCCCATCAGCCGGTAGAGTTCCTCCAGGCGATAGAGTTCCCTGATGTGCGGCTGCATGATATGCACCATGACCTCGCCTGCGTCCACGATGGCCCATTCGCCTATGGCTGCGCCGCTGACGGTTATATTGCGCAGTCCCGTAAGGCGCAGCTGCTCTTCTAACTTGTCGGCCAGCGCACTGACCTGTGTGCGGGAACTGCCTGAGCAGATCACCATGCAGGAGGTGAGGGAGGAATTCTCGCCTAAGGGTATGGCCACGATGTCGGCGGCTTTGAAATGATCGAGGACTAACTTGCACTGCGCGGTAAGCTCGGCGGCATCGTCAAGCTCGGCCAGGCTTTTGTCAATGAGTTTTTCCATATTGCTCCGGAAGTTAGGGGACAAGACCGACCGGCTTGCCCGGTATCGGTCTTAAGGAGAGAGTGGTCTGATTTTTTATGGGATCAGGCGCATTCTACATATTTTTCGACGAACTCATCGTAGACGATGGGTTTGGAGTAGTAATAGCCCTGCAGAGAGCTTACCGAGAACTCACGCAGCAGATCGCGCGTGGCCGCGTTCTCAATGCCCTCGGCGCAGACCTTGGCACCATAGACGGCGGCGAGCTTGGAGATGTATTTGACGATCTGCTGATCCTTCTCGTCGCTTTCGATATCCTTGACGAACTCACGGTCAATCTTGACCGTATCCACCGGCAGCTTTTTTAAGATATCCAAGGCGGCAAAGCCGGTACCGAAATCATCCAAGGCAAATCTCACCCCGCGCTGCTGCAGCACGGCGATGATGTTCTTGAGCAGGTCGATGTCGATGAGGCGGCAGCGCTCGGTCAGCTCCAGGCACAGATTTTCCGCCGGAAAGCCGGTCTCATCGAGCAGCCGCGACACCACATTCACAAAGTCCTTTTTCTCCAACTGACTGTAGGAGAGGTTCACGTTCATCACGAAGTCGGGGTAGCGCTGCAACAGCTGCTTGCCGTCGGTCATGGCCTTTTTCAAAATCCAGGCGCCCAACTCGGGGAAGAGATTGTCCTCCTCCAGCACCGGCACGAAGTGATCGGGCGGCACCAGACCGTAGCGATCGTTTTTCCAGCGCAACAGCGCCTCCGCACCCTGCACATTCTCGGTATGGCAGTTCACGATGGGCTGATAGCACAAAAAGAAGCCCGCGCAGTCCTCCACGATGCTGCCGCGGATGATGTTGAGCTTCTCGAGCATGGCCCGGTTTTCATCGCTGAGGCGGTTGTGGAAGCGGTAGAGATCACCGTGCTTGTTGAATTTTGACTTGTTGTAGGCGTAGTTCAAGCAGGAGTAGACCGTCTCCGGGGAGATGTCGAAATTATCCACGTGCAGGAGGCCGCAGTTGAGCAGCACATTCTGCTTGATGTCATCGACCGTAAAATCGTTTTTGAGATAGTTCTGCAGATTGTTGTAGAGCATCTGCAGTTCCTCGGCGCTGACACTCTGGCTGACAATGGAGAATTTGCCGCCGTCCATGCGGTAGACACCGCCGCGGTTGCCCACGGTGCTATAGAGCTGACGGGCAATTTTCTGAATAACGCGGTTGCCTATGTCGTAGCCGTAAATTTCGTTGATCTTTGAGAGCTTGTCGATGCCGATGAGCAGGATGTTGGAAACTTTGTTCTTGATCATTACGGTCTTGATGTCCTCAAAGAAGCCGTAATGGTTGCGCAGGCCGGTCAGTTGGTCGATCTGCCCGTAGGCACCGTGATTTTTGATGGCGCCGGCAAAGTAAGAGGGAGCACCGTCCTTGTCCCTGATGACCACCCCGCGGCAGGTGCAGACCACGTAGTTGCCCTCCCGGGTACGGGCCCGGTACTGCATGTCATGACCGCCGTCGGTACCGCCGAAGATGGCGGCTATGCTCGCGTGGTATTCTTCGCGGTCATCGGGATGAATGTACTCCTCCCAGATCTGACCGGCGTTTACCATGTATTCATCAGGCAGATCAAACAGATCAACGGCATTTTTTGACCAGCGCGACACGTCGTATTTCATGTCGCACAAATAGACGTAGGTGCCTTCCGAGACGATGGAGAAAGCATCAAAGAGGGCGTCTAAGTTATGTTTTCTCTCCTCACTCATGCCTTTGAACATAGCTGCTACCTTTATATTCGTAAAGTGTCCGCGCACACCGGGATTAATTCTTATGCCGCTCCCCAGGAGCTGTACGGATTAAAGCCTTTCAAGTTTACACAATTTAGGAGACTAAATACCGTATTTCGTACTAAAAAAGCACAGCCTCAGCTGCCGGATTTCAAACGCTGACAACGGGACGGCTCCCTCAATTAACTCAGGGCCGGGTCGGGCGTCGGAAGTCCGAGATTGCTGTCTTGTACCAGACTGTGCGTCTACCATTATCGGCAGCGGTGAGCCAGGTTGCAGGAGAAAATTCCGATGGCCGAACTTGCCCTGAAGACAGCTAGCTCAGGTAAGTTTTTGCCCCAAAATTGTGCTAAGATCAAATAGTTTAACGTGCGATCTTAAAAAATGCCCAACAGAGGTTCAGTGCAGGATGGCGCTTTTGAGGTGGTGGTCAAAACAGATGCTCGCTGTGGCGACAGCGGCGGCTGTGCTCTTTACGGGCAGCGCCCAGGCTCTGCCTGAATGGCACCAGGGACTGCATCAGGATGCCGAAACCTACTTTAACATCGGTCTTATCGATACCCGCTTCACCACCGATCCGGTGGCCAATGAGTACCTGCGCAATTACCTCATCAGCTACCTCGATGAGCTCTCCAAATCCAACCATTGGCAGTATCACTTAATCACCGTCACCCCCGAGCAGGGCTACAAGTTGGTGCAGGCCGGCAAGCTCGATCTTCTAGGTCCGGTGCTCCCGGTGAATATACCCGCACTGGAGAAATATTCCCTTACCAACGGCTACAGCTGCTATGTGCTGGTTTACCTCTATTCCCGCGCCTCGGATTACAGCATCGAGCCCGATCACGGCGCCTCGTTGGAGGGCAAGACCTTAGGCGTCATCAACGACGAGGAACTGCTCTCGGAGTGCCGCTACTACGCCCAGTCCCACCAGTGGAAGGTCAACTTCAAGGTTTACGATGACTGGGAGCGGCTGTACGAAGCCTTAGTCTCAGGCGAGGTGGACGTCATGGCCGATGACGGCACGCACGTTGACGACAGCGAAGTGCATCTGATGGGCAGCATTGATGTTTTTCAGGCCCAGTTCATCGCACCCCGCGACCACGACCGCTTAGTTGATATCTTCAACACCGCCATCTACCGTCAGGAGATCGACAACCTCTCCTTTGAAAACTGGCTGGAGGCCGAATACATCATCCCGGCGCTGCGCCACATAGCCCGTCTCAACGAGACGCAGCGCGAGTTTGTCAAGAGCCTTAAGACGCTTACGGTGGCGCTGCCGCCTGCCGGTGATCCCTTTGTCAAAACCGGCGGTACCGCCGAGCCGCACGGGCTGTACCCCTGGATTTTGGAGCGCATGGCCGTGCGCTCCAAGTTAAGGTTCAGGTACCTGGTGGCCCCCTCGGTAGAGGAGGCCTTGCAGATGGTTTACGACGGCAGGGCCGATCTCGCCTTAGGGGCCTTCTCCGGGGTGGATCTGAACTCCGAGGTCTACCAGACCAACGCCATCCGTCTGGAGCCTTTCGTGGCCATGGGTCCTGCCAGTCAGGATCTGCCCGTAAACAAAGGTACCGGAGTGCAGGAATTTGTACACGGCGCGGCCGCTTATGTGGGCGGCAAACACCAGGCCTGGCAGGTGCATGAGTGTTCAGAAGGCGAGGAGTGCCTGGATGAGGTGGATCACAAGCAATCCTCCATGGCGCTGGTGCCGGCTCTGGAACTGAGGCGGGAGAGCCTCGATTACAAGCACGCCAGACTGGATCGCTATGAAATGCTCAACGTTAACATTCCGATCAATCTGGTGGTGGGCGGTCCCGACGCCCTTATGCTGCGCAACATTCTCAATGTCGCGGCCTTAAAACTTGACCCGGTACAGATTGATGCTCACGGTGAGGCCCTCTCCCGGCCTAACCTCATGTCATATATCATCGCCCGGCACCCCTATATCTTTGTGCTGATGGGCATCATCGCGATTTTGCTGGTCCTCGTTACCTATCAGGTGCTGCTGCGTCACCGTTTAAAGCTCAAACAGGCCGAACAGCTCTTTGCCAAAAACAACGAGCTGCAGTTGGCGCTTAATGCCGCCCGGGAGATGAAACTCTCGCGTGATGCCTACAAGGTGGCCTCGGAGACCGATCAGCTCACCGATCTGCTCAATAAGGAAGCCTTCCGCAGGCTGGCCGACGAGGCTTTGGAGCGGCTCTCCCGGGACGGGCAGTTTGGGGCGCTCATCATCATCGATGTCGACCACTTCAAACACATCAACGATCAGTACGGCCATCAGTTCGGTGACAGTTTCTTAAAGGGCTTTTCGCAGAACCTGCACAGCCTGTTCAGGCGCAGTGATCTGGTGGGGCGCTTTGGCGGGGATGAATTCTGCGTGCTCATGACTGCCGTGGCGGTGGAAATACCCGCCGCGCAGATCTTCGAGAGCGTGAGCATCGCCGCGCAGAACGCCATCGCCGGTGAGTGCCGCAGTGAGTTCACCGTGAGCATGGGCCTGGCATTCTACACGGGTCAGGGCGAGAGCTATGACGAGATCTTCGCCTGTGCCGACAACGCGCTCTATGAGGTGAAAAAGGCCGGTCGTGACGGCTACTGCCTCTACGGCAAGCAGGTCTGCAGCCACCAGATGATTCCCAGCCCGGATCTGCGCCAAAGCGCGCCTAAGGGGGATGGCGCGCAGTGAGCGCTCCTGCCTCAGAACTGTTTGGTAGCCTCAGCCCTCTGCAAGTTCCTGCCACAAGGTTATCCTGCGCTCCTGTGCGGCGGCATTAAAGACGGCGGCGATGCGCAGAAGTTTTTGCCCGTGCAACGTCTCCTCACGACCGTAATCACGCGCTTTTATCTGGTTTACGGCGTCCTCAAGCAGGGCCTGAGCATCCGAGCCGTCCTGGGAGAACTTAAGTTCCAGCACCAGGCAGCGCTCCTTGCAGACGACGATAAGGTCACTGCGTCCCTTGGAGTTGTGCTGCTCGGCACGTACCTCCAGTTCGGCTCCTTTACAGTAAAACTCAAATATCAGCCTCAGCATGGATTCTTCTTTGATGGGGTAGTGGTCATAGGCCACGGCCGCAAGCAGGGTGTTGAGGTGGTCGATGATTTGTAAGGCAGTGCCTTTTTCCAGTACATAGTCAGTACTGCTGCCCGGCAGGTAGGGTGATACCTGATGTTTGAGGAATTTCATGCTGATAAGCGAGCACAGGGCCGAGCTCACCTCACGGTTGGCAAATCCTAAGGTGACATCCAGATTGCGTTTCAACGCCGATTTGAGGGTCAGATAGCCTGACTGGTACATCAGCACGCAGGGGTGCATGGTGATAAGCGAGGTGGGACTTCTGAATTCCTCAAAGGGGACGGTGATCTTTTCCTGCTGGAAGGGAGTCAAATCCAGGGAGTGAGAGTCCAGATAGTTCTTGAGAACGGAAGGCAGACCCGCCACATCGTACCAGTAGTCGCCGAATTCCACCTCCTCATCCTCTTTCAAAGCCTGCAGAAAATGGTTGACCGACCAGGTGGAGAAGACCTTGTCGCGGCCTTTTTCGTCAAAGCAGTAGCCG
>JAFUGP010000159.1 GCA_017469335.1 Succinivibrio sp.
CATGCCCGAATTTTACCCCTTCTAGTAAACTTTACTATAGAATAAAGGCAAAATTCAAAAAGTCAACATAAAAATTGACTGTATTTTAGGAAATTGGCAAAATTTACGAGACTAGTAAAAAATCTGGTGCGAGTTTAGGTTCTAAATGCGTATCCTCGATCCCCTCGGGGTTATCGTCATGGCAGACGGACATGGACGGCACATCGGTATACTTGCGCTGCCCCTTCCAGTTGAGATCATGAATGCGCTTGTAGTAGGCCTCCCGCGCCGCGCTGCAGCCCTCCCCAAAGCCTCCCGGCAGACACAGCCAGATAGCGCACTCAGCCTCGCGGTTTGATCTGATGCCGTCGGAGATGGCGAAGGCCTGTTGGGCGCTCATAAGCCCCAGCGCGGCGGCGATTGTGCCCGCTTTCAGGGCGCTTATTTTTACTATTGCGGTCACTTGTAGTACTCCTTTATTGAGTTCTGTATTCCTATTTTTCGCTGCCAACCCGCCTGAGGTTAGCTCTCAGGCAGGCGGCGTGCTCCTTAAGGCGAGGGGCTCTCCAACCTGATCAAGTTGCCGGGATGTAACATAGCTGCCCCGGCCATATTGCACCTCAGCCTTAAGTTTTCTTTAAGCGCGTTGTCCTTATCAGGCAGCGGACTTGAGCACTATCTGACGCAGTGCACTTTGCCCCAGATCAACGGCGATGTCGGTGGCGTCTATGCGGTGCACTACCCGCTCCTTGCCATCACGGCCGCGGAAGCTGTGATCGCTGAGCTTGCCGCTGACCCGCACCTTAAGCCCCCGGCACAGCAAGGGGGCACAGCTTATGATCTCCTCATCGCCGCACACCACGGTGTAGAAGGTAGACTCTAAGTTCGTAAAGCTGCCATCAGCCTCCTTTTTGCTGTGCCGCTCATAGCCCTTGAGGGTGAGCTCGCGGATGAGCTCGTCATCCTGATTCACCCGCTCCTTAATCTCCACCTGCCCGTACAGGAGAAGTCCTAAGCTCTGCACGTTGCCGCGCTGTTCTATCTTGCTTTTGGCCATAGTTTGGTCCTCTTTTTTCAGATTAAAAATTAATACTTATTGCTAAAAACTGCCGTTTACTGACAGATCTCGTTATTAACCCATAAATTCAGGTTTTGGCCAGCTGGCTGTCCATATGACCACCTCAGGCCTAATCTGTCGATTCTCTTGCCTAAACAGTGCGCTGCACCTGTCAGGCAGCCTCATCAGCGGTAACGTCCTCAGTCTCGACGGCGGGCTCGCTCACGCTCTCCTCACTCTGCCCTACGCTATCGACTTCGTCCCGGGCGTGATCGTCCCCGGCAGCATGGGCGCTGTCATGCTCGCTCTGCCACGCAAAGTCCAGACTCTCAATCTCCCGAAGGCTGACCGCGGCAAAACTGCCATAGACGCGGTAGTAGATCTGCCCTTTTACGCTGTTCGCGCGGGTATAGCCTGAGAGATACAGCTCCATACCCTCGCAGATCCTGCCTTCTAAGGCCTCGGCCTTCTTGTCAAAGAACTCGACCTTAAGCTCGGGCTTGACGATCTTGCCGTCCTCTTTGATGGGCGGATGGCTGGATTTGACCTTAGCCTTAAAGCTTAAGACCGCGATTTCCTCACCCTCGTTTAAACCCTTTTTAGGCGTGATGTGCTTGAGCTCAGGCTCGCTTGTCACTTCAACTTTTAAGGAGAGATTGCCCAGTACCTCATTGCCCTGGACCTGTTTGCTCTGTTGCTGAGCTTCGTTGTGCTCGTGATTGTTCATCGCTATTTTCCTATGTCTAAAATTTAACTGTTGCTCCCTGCGCCCTGCCTCTGACAGAAGCGCCCCTAATGCACGCCCGGTTAAACTTTCCTAGGCGGCATACTCCGTTGCCATTTAAGGCGGTGTTCTACGTGCTAAGTCTTCTTCATCTGTGGTTCTCCTTATTAGGCGCTGCACCCTATATGTTTTGCTCTGCGGCGCAGTATGCCCACTGGTTGTTTGTCATGCCCTATCTCCCCGACAGACCCAAGCTCCTGAACTCTTGAGTCCTTGCGCTTTTAAGCCTTTCCCGGGCGCCCATGCTCCACTTACGCGGCCAGGCTCTCCCTTACATCATCAGCGGAGGAGTTATTGGTGTTCCCGACACTCCCACCAAGCCGGACACTCCCGGCTAAAGCGCTTGCAAAACTACCTTTGTCACTTTCAGGCGCAATGCCTTGATCCGACGTACTTTGCCCAATTTGCAAATTACCTCTGTCACCTTTGACCTTGGTCGCAGCTGTGCCCTGACCTTTGTCGCATTCGGTCGAGGCTTGCAAATAAGCTTTGTCACTTTCAGCTTCAGCTGCTCCCTTAAAGTAGAGCTCACTGATGATTCTCTTAGTGCCCCTCCTTTTGACGCACACCACCACTTCCAGCACCTGCCCTAAAAGCCTCTTGATGACCTCATAAGGCAGCTGCCGGCCTACCGGGCTTTGCAGCACTTTAAGCGCTAGGTACTCAAAGACACCCGCGACCGAGCCCGCGTGACAGCTGGTGATGGTGCCGCCGTGGCCTGAGAGACACACGTTTAGAAAGTCGTAGGTCTCAGGGCCTCTCAACTCAGCAAGCAGAATGCGGTCAGGCTTCATCCTCAGGCAGCTGCGCATTAAGGAGGAGGCGGTGACGGTGGCCGTATCTCCACCCTCGGAGGGGTAGAGCAGATTCACCGTGTTGTGGTGATGCGGCAGCCCGTACATGAGCTCGGGTACATCCTCGATGGTGATAAGCCGCTCCGTGGTGGGGATCTCCTGCATGAGCGTCTTCATAAAGGTGGTCTTGCCTGACCCGGTCTCCCCGGCGATCACCACATTAAGCCCCTGCCTTACGGCCTGCGCCAGAAACTGCGCTCCGGCTACCCCGGCGACTTGTCCCTCCCCGGCGACCAGACCCTCACCTGCAAGCTCAACGGCAGCCGCACTCGCAACCTCACCTTCGCTCATGCCCAAGTCCTGAGCCTTAGGCCCTATAAGCTTACTGACTGCGCTGCTCTCCGCTTCCGCGGCAGCATTGATGCCGGCACCCGCTACTGCCTCAGCATCAGTAGCCACACCCATTCCGGCGCCCGCACCGGCATCTGCTTTACCCGCGCTCTCCCAGGCGCCACCTTGTGCGCCCACATAAGCCCCCTTGCTGTGCCTTAGGTACTGCGCGTAAAGCGCCTTTAACTGCGCCCCGCACGCCTCACTTTCCTGTTGCTCCAGGGCGCTGTCAAAGAACCCACTCTTCACATAGTCACTCATGGCTCTGACCTCAAAGGACGGCCTGCGCACCGTAAGCGAGATGGTGCCCGAGCGACAGGCAGGCGGCATCACCATCTGCGCTCTCTCCCCGTCAGGCAGTACCGCCGACAAGAGCGGCAGCGTCTCGGAGAACACGGTGCCTGAGTATTTCGCCAGGGCCACTCCCGTGTGATAAAGCCGCTCAAAGGTAAGCTCCGCTACCTCATGCCGCTCCCATACGCCATAACGCTCGCACCACAGCTCACCTGGTTTGTTCACGCACAGCTCGGTAATGCCTTCCTCTTTGAGGTAAGGCTCCAAGGGCTTTAACATATAGCGCAGTGAGAGCGCCTTATCTACCGGCTCACTCATGCTCTCACCCCTGATGCCTCAGGCGGTACACTGAGGAGAAGTCGATATCGCGGGCGACCATGATCCCCACCATCTCGCCCTGGTTTTTGACCAGTGTCGGCGCGATGTTTCCGGACTGCTCCATGGCGGCCTTGATGATCTCCTTTACGCTGTCCTCGGAGTTGTTGTAGGAGACGTTGTTATTGCCCCGGTTTTGCAGCGCCACGGCATAGTCAAAGCCATCGGCTACCAGCGAAAACATAAAGGCGTTGCCAAAGCGCTGCCACCAGTGATGATCGACATAGCCGCCTATGCCGGCCTCTCCCAGGGCTCCCGCCGCGGGCGAGTCCAACTGCACCTTCACACCCTGCGGGGTGCGCAGCTCCGACCACAGCATGAAAATGCGCTCCTGCCCGTTGCGCACGCTGCCCTGATACTCGCCGATCGCGCGGGTGCCCTTCTCCAACAAGAGCACCTTACCGTCCATGCTGTAGATATCCCGCGGTAGCACACAGGTAGTCAGGCCCGGCACGGCGGTGTTGACCTTGGTCTCTAAAACGCACTCCATAAAGGTGCCCTTGGAGAGGGTGAGCGACATATTGGGGATCACCGACACTCGCCCCTCAGGCGTACTCATGGAGTTCATTTGCCGGGCCAGATCGCCATCCGAGCCATAGCCAGGTGCCCCACTGCCCGCGGCCAGGGCCTTGACCTCGTCAAGCGCGGCCTGCGCGTCATAGCTACTGCTCTTGCCCGCATTCTGCCCCATAAACACCATCATGCCCGAGGCATAGCGCAGCGCCTCATCGGAAGGCTCCTCTTGCGCACTGCCCCAGTTGCCAAGTTGCCTGAGCCCGCCATCCTGTGCCCCAGCGACAAGATCACCGTCTCCAGCACCTGCCCCGGCCCCAAACTGAGAAGCCCCCGCACTTTGCCCCTCGTCCCTGATAAGCCCCTGTGACTGTGCCGCGTTAAAGGCAGTGAGATCTCCGAGATCAGCCTGTGTCCCCTCACCGGGCCCCTGCGTGCTCTCAGACTCAATTGCCTCCTCAAACACGCTGACCTTCTCCAGATTGGCAGTCTGGGTAAGTCCCGTGAGCGCCGAGAAGAGCTTGAACTCCTTATGCGAGGTGAGCTCGACATCGTCGGCCGGCGCCTCTGATTTGGCGTAAGCCAGCTGCCCCTTGTACCAGGAGGCCGCGTAAAGCAGCAGTGCCACGGCTACCATCAGCCCCGACTGCCACCAGGGAAAGGACCAGCCGCGGCTGCGCCCGCGGGCACTCACACCCGGCACACCCTGCGCCTGGGCGCCCTGATACTGTCCGCCTTGCCCCGGCGTCCCCTGAGCTTGCGCGGCCTGGTACGCTCTGCCCTGTGGCTGCGGTTGATTACTCTGTGCTGTCATCTCAGGCCCTCCTATCTCACCACTTCGCGCACCACGCGGTGACTGACCGTGCCGGTGTTAGTGCCCATGAGATTCTCCAGCGGGCAGTGACCGGCATAGAAGCTGGATCTGGCCGCCTCAAAGTCCTCATTATCCTTAGAGCTGCCGCCGCGGGTGATCTCCACCACCCCGTTGCCCGAGCGCAGGCGCAGAATGCCGTACACGCCCTCGACGATCAGCACATCTCCCTGCATGTAGTCAGGGACTCTGAGCTCCCGCCCATCCTCCTGCAGCGCGTACACCGCAGGGCGGGTGGCGTTATGGCCTAAGTACATATAGGTGCGGCGGCAGTCATCGAACATGGAGTTGGGCACGAAGGACATCCCGATGTTGTTCTTATCAAAGCGTGCCGCGTAGTACTTATGCCCGGCGCGGTACATGGCCTCGGTTACCTCGCCCGCGTGAGAGAGGCTCTCCTCGATCCGTGCCTGCTCCTGTTGCCGCTCCTGTACCTTGCGCTCCTCTTGGGGGTAACGGTAGCTGAGCACATAGGTGACCTTGCTCTTGTCCGGCGTGACGCTGAGGTCTAACGCGTACTGACGGCGGTTGGTCACCACCACCAGATTGGTGGCGGCATCCGTGCGCTTGGGTTTTAAGAAGAGGTGATTGCCCGAGTGCGCGAACTCCCAGGCATCCGAGTAGCCTGAGCCGTAGCTGAGCACTTCCTCACCCTCACCAAAATTGATGGTGGTGATGACCCCATTGCCACCTGCGATGTGCGTGACGTTCTCCACGTCATACACCACATGCTGCATGCGCTGATCGCTGCGTGCCTGCAAGGGCGTCTGCGCCGCCTGCGCCGTTGTCAAGGGCAGTACCCCCGCCGCGGCCGCCACAGCGGCTACCAGCGCCGCACTCCCCGTGCTCCTTTTGCTGCTGAACAGCTGCTCCGCTGTCTTTCCCAGCGCTCTTTTGAACGTTCTGAGCACTCTGAGCTTATTGAGTTTCATTCCTATTTTCATTTTCGCTATCTCTTAGAGCCTACGTTATTACTCACACTTCTCTTGCTCACACTGCTATCCGCTGCTCCCAACTGCGAGCCAATAAGCCCCTGACTGTTAAGCCCGCTCTCTTGAAGCCCTATTTCCTGCAAAGCGCCACCCTGCGCTCCCGGCGCGGCCGCGCCTTGGCGCACCTCAGCTGCCGCCAAGAGCCCCGCGCTCTCCTGCGCGGTGCCCGGCAGGGTCTTGACTCCCTCATCCTCATGCTCGGGATCGGTGCGGTAGGAAGTGACCTTAAAGCCAAAGGGATTGATGAGCCTGCGCTCCTCGGGGACCTTGAAGTCCGGGAAGTACTCAAAGGCCAGCGTGGCAGTCAGAGACTCCCGGCCGGTCTCAAGGCCCGAGCGGTTGTCATAGCGCACCTTGGTAAGGCGCACGGTGGCAATATAGTCGTTGTGCACCACCACGCTCTTGAGCAGTACCTTGATGCGCACATCATCGCGGTACTTGCGCTCCAAGGAGTCCTCGTTGTTCTCTCCATATTGGGCGTTATAGACCTCAAAGACCTGCGGCAGCGAGAGCTCACGAACCTTGTAGTAGTCCTGATTGAGCGTGCGCCAGTCATAGCTCTCGCGGGCCAACACATACTGCGAGAGCCAGTACTTATGACTCATCTCATCGACCGGGATCTCCTCGCTGTAGGCAAGATGCAGCACCCGGCTCATGCCGTTGCTCTTGTCCACCTCAATGACAAAGGGCTCCACGCTCTTTAAGGGCAGCAACGCACACAGCGACAGTCCCAGCGCGACACTCAGCACCACCGCGCCGCGGGCCACGTTCCAGGCCCGCCGCTCGGAGCGCTCCATAAGCTCCTCCCGCGCCACTTCCCAGGAAAACTCGCGCTCGCGTACCGCCACCGCGGGGATCTGCGCCTGCGGAACTTCCCCCACCGCCTGCCCCGGCGTCACCGCCTGAGCAGCCTGAGCACCCGCATTCCGCGATCCACTTGCCGCAGCCTTGCCTTTACTCAGGCGAGTTTTGACCTTAGTCGTCCCAGACTTGGCCTGCGCTTTTTTTCCACCCCGACCTTTTAAGCCTTTTGCGGCTGTGCCACCCGCCCCGGCTCTGCCGGCCGCAGCGACATTCGCCTCTGCCTGACCGGCCTCGCTAGCAGTTACCGCCTGAACCTGACCGACGCCATTAAGCTCCACCGATCTTGAGCCTTGAGAAGCCGCCTGCCGGGACTTGCGCCCCTGCAGCAGGCGCTTGAGCACCCCGCCCTGCGCCTGCTCATCCTGAGCCTGCGCTCCCGACACGGCCTGATGCGTGCCCGGAAACAGCTCCGAGGGTGTCAGATCCCACGGTGCTGCCTGCTCTTTTTCCGAGCGCCCTTTCCCGGCGCCCTTATTCACAGCGCCCGTCTGATCGTCACGCTCCGGCGCTTGCTCCACGAAGGCTGCGACGGCCTGATTGTTTTTTCTCGTTGCCATCTTTTTTATCTCCCGCTTTGGTCAGTGCTACTTGCGCCAGTTGAACTCGCGAAAGAACTCTGGCGAGAGATGATCTTGATCAGGGGTGCGGTAGTTTAGGCGCTCATGCCACCAGGCATAGGCATCCGCCACCGGGGAGTTGATAATGTAGCAGCAATCCCCCTTAGGCTGCGCCGGCTCCGGCGGCGTGGACGAACAGCCATGCACGCCTAGCGTGCAGCTGCCCAATAACATCCCCCACAGCAGCACCGTCGGCAGGCGGTTACCACCCACAGAGCTGTGCATACCCTGATCGGTGCCCAAAGCGGCATCGCGGCCGCTCTCCTGTGGTTCGTGCAGCTCTTGCGTGAGCTGAGCACCCTTGTGTTTACGCCATAGCGCTTTCATTTTTAATCTCCTATTTTTTAGTGCGGACTTTGGCCCTCAAGGACCTCAGTCCGAGTGTTATCCAAATTGAGGTTGCGTTCGCGACCCTCAGCATTTACTCTCTGAGCCTTTAGCACGGGCCTTGGCCTCACGGCCTTGGCCCGAGCTTTGGGCGCTGGACTGAGCCTGGGTTTAGGCCTCAGGTTTGCGTTCAGCATCAGCCCTCAGCCTTGCCTTCAGCATCAGCCTCTACCTCAGCTTTACCTCAGCCTTGCCTTTAGCCTCAGAGCGCTTACCCGAGCTTAGCCGCCCAGTCTGAGCCTTAGCGCCCTCACCCGAGCCTTACCTTCAGCCTCAGGCCTCAGCCTTCACCCCTCGCCCTTTTAAGCCTTCAGGTGCGCGGCCATCTCCCGTGCGCTGCGCCGATCTCCTCACAACCTTGAACAATGGGGCATCGCTGCGAGCGCTCCGCGAGCAGCGCCTATCTCCTCACCACCGTCAAGTTGTGTACCGCGACGCCACAAGCGCTGCGGGTGGTGTCGCGCTGACGCTGCGAGCGCTCCGCGAGCGGCGCTAACCCATGAACTCAGCAAGCCACTTATCAGGCTCAGGCCCGTGCTTTTGCATCAGCGCTTCCACCTTATGAATATTCTCCGTTGAGCCTGAGAAGACCTTAAGATAAGGCCCGGCCCAGGACAGATCGAAGCTGCATAAGGCCGAGCGCTGACCCTGTTTGACCAACATGCAGCGTGAGCCCTCCGAGAGACCTTTTAAGATCTCAAACTCGGCGTCGGTAAGCTTGAGCCCGTCTTTGTACTCCTGCTCGTCGGCGCGGGGGTTGGGCAGTAACACCTGCGTGGCGCACTGCTCAATGACCGCCTTGGCAATATCCGACTCCAGTACATCCGAAGGTGACTGTGTTGCGAAGATCCCTAAGCCATTCTGTTTGCGGATGGTCTTTAACTTGTTTTTGGCAAACTCCTTGAACACTGGATCAGAGAGCCACTGCCAGAACTCATCCATCACGAAGATAAGCCTGCGCCCGTCCAAGAGCTCTTCCATGCGCTGCAGAAGATAGAAGGACACCGGTCCGCTCACCTCGGGATTAGAGAGAAACTGCGTGCCGTCTATGCCGAAGATCTCCGCATTGAAGGAGAGCTCATCACGCTCGTTATCAAAAACCCACGCCAGATCCCCTTCCTCTACCCAGCGCCGCAGGCGCCGCGAAAGCGAGTTCTCCTGCTCCGAGCGGGTCAGTCCCTCGGTGAGGTTCTGCGGAATGAGACTGAGCCGTCGCAGTTCCCGCGGCATCTGCAGTACCGCATCCAGCGCATCCGAGAGCTCCTGCTCCTCCATCGCGGTCAGCTCCCCACCGATAAGCAGTTTCAAAAGCCGTAGCATGAACTGCCGGTTCTCAGGCGTATCGGGCAGCTGCAGCGGGTTAAAGCCCGTGCGCTCGCCGTTTTTGAGCGCGTAGTAGCCACCACCCAGTGCCCTGATGGCGATCTCCGCGCCGCGGTCCTTGTCAAAGTAGACACAGGAAAAACGCTCATCCTCGCGATATTTCTGCGCCAGCGTCAACAGCGCGTTCAGGGTGACGGTCTTGCCCGAGCCTGAGGTGCCCAGCACCACGGTATTCCCCAGATATTTCTTGCCTTGCGCCTGCTCTGTGACCCCCGAGAGGTGGAAGTTGAAGAAATAAGGCTGCCCGGAGGGAGTCTTCATCAGCGCTACCGCCTCACCCCAGGGATTGCCCTCGCGCTTGCCCTGGAAGATATTGTGCAAGGGAGCGAGCTCGGCGAAATTAAGCGAGGTGAGTTTGGCTACCCGCGGCCGCAGCGCAAAGGCACCCGGCAGCTGCGAGAAGAAGGCCGCCGTCAGGGCCCTGGTGGACACATAGGGCAGATACCCCTCATCCTGCAGTTTCTTGAGCACATCCTGGGTGTGCAGACGCACCTGCGCCTCACTCTCACCCCACACGCTTAACACATAGCTGTACTCGCCTAAGGCAAAATCTCCGGAGGCTACACCATCGAGCGCGGCCGACATCTGCTCTATCTGCGAGGCACTGGCGTCCTGTGCTCCGCTTAATTGCCGCTGCTGCAGCTTTAAAAAGCGCACACTCTCGTTGCGCCCCAAAAAGCAGAAGCTCTGCGTCTCCACGAAGGCATAGGTGGGTGCGCCCGCGGCCGGGTATAAGAGCGCGTCCAACACCCCGCAGAAGGTCTCATGGGCAAAGTCCTTGATCTCTACACACTGCACGAAGCGGCACTTACCATCGCCCTGCACTTCCAGCGTATCGGCCCCGGAGAAATACTCCTGCGCGCTTAAAGCCTCATACAGAGGGCCTCCCGGCACGCGCACTTTCTGCACCCGCCCGGAGAGCAGAAACACATAGAAGGAGAGCAGCTCGGAGTACTCGACACCATGCTCCTCGTACTCCGCAAGACGCCTAACCTCAAAGCGCTTTAAGTTGCTCTGCGCGTTCGCGCACAGTTGCTCGAACACTAAAAGCCGCTCTTTTAAGCGCGAGGCGATCTCATCTTTTGAGCGCCGCTTACGCGGCTGCCGCGGGTTTTCTTTCATGACCAAAGTAAGGTAGAGCTTAACCTCCATTAAGCCCTCGCCACCGGCGTGAGCGTTATAGTCACGAGCGAAAGCCGCGGCAAAGTTATCACCTGCCGGGGTGCTCAGCGCGTCATATGACTTGCTGCGCACCCGATGCACCATCACGCACAGTCCCTCGGAGCCTACCGTGCGATAGAGCGTGTTAAGCCCCAGGGCCGAGCGCTTGAGATCTGCCTCATCGGCGGTCTCAAAAGGCAGCCCGCCCAGCTCGAAGGTAGCCATGAGCTCCCCCTGCCGTCCCATCACCACCCCCGGTGCCACCAAAGATGAGAAGGGAATGAGCGCGGCGGCGCTGCGCCCACGGCGGCTGTCTTTCAGTGCGTCTGATGACGCACTGAGGAGGGCCGGATCAGAGGTTGACCCGTGCACGTCACCTGAGCCATTGCCGATGGCCGTTGGCGCGTAAGGGTCATGGCCCTTGTTAGGTTTACTTAGTCTCATTGCCTGAACTCCGTTATGCCGGCATAACGCCTTCTGCCCGCGCCGAACACATTGCAGCGCAAATGCAGATACAGCTGCCGAAAGCGCTGATCATCCTCCGCGGCCATGCTGCGCATGATGAGCAGCAAAGGCGGCAGCGTGAGCAACAGCGGTTTGAAGAACACAAAGCCTAAGATCAGCACCGCCCCGCTGACGCCCATTAGGGGCTTTAGGGGAATACCCCACAGACAAGGCGGTCTGGTGGCGCCTTTAAATACCGCGCTCACAGCAAGATCCCGGCCAGCCAGGTTGCCGAGGCAAAGAGGATGGCACCCAATAAGGGCGCAGAGACTTCCCTCAGGGAATTGCCTAGCCACATGATTTTGTATCCGGCCCAGCAGATCGCCATCACCAGCACTACCGTGCCGCAGCCCTGCACCACGGTGAGGATGGTCTCTAACTTGCTCTGCACGGTGGCACCCGAGCCGCCGGTGGCGGCATCGGCATCCGCTACCAGCATGCACACCCCAAAGTAGGTCATGAGCGTGTTGAGAAAGACACTGCAGGCCACGCGATGCTGATGGAATTTCAAGCGGGCCCGTTCATACCACCTGCCCACTTTCCAGCGCAGATAAGAGCCCCCGAATTTAAGCTCGTTCCACGCAGCTCCCAACCTGGCGCTGAGCGTATTGCTGTCACCCTCATTGCCCTGATCACCAAAATCCGGCACATCGACGATCATGATCCTTGCCACGTCAGTCCGACCTGAGGCCAGATCGGCGAGGGTAAAGGTTCCTATTTTCCTTTGCATTTTTATCTCCTATGGCGGTTGCCCGCCCTAAGCCGCGGTTTCCCGCGTTTCATTTAACTTGCGGCCTAAGCTCGCGACTTTTGCCAGTTCGCGCCTTTGCCGCGCCGTACACCTTATATTTGTTTTGCACAGCCCCTTGCGGGGACTGCGGTAGCTCGTTTCGGTTGCCCTTTTGAGCCTTTTTGACTGAGTTTTTCTCTCCTGATGCGGAGCGCTCTCCCCAGTTCTTATTAGTTCTTATTGAGCTTTATTCCTATTTTTTAGTTTTTATTAGTATTTATTCACATTTATTCGCACTCAGGACACAACAGGCCCGGAGCGTATGCCACTCTCTTTTTACCTGCCATCTTGGCCCTCAGTGCTTTTAGTACCTTTTTATAGCTGCCTCTCAGCATCGCGCCCAGTCACTTTGCGCTTAGGCACTTTGCGCGCTCTTGCTGTTCCGGCGTTTGCCTCCTTATCTTTACCTCCTTACGTTTTTAAATGGCAGGCTTCGCGCTGTCGGCTTGCCCGGTGCTGCCGCCTAGCAGCAACCCGCCGAGGTGATGCGCTCTGTCTAAGAGCAAGGCACCTGATCTGCCTGTTCCCTCTGCTGGCCCTGCGCTCTTTCCTGAGCGCGATCCCTGCACTTGCGCGACAATCTCAGGTTGAGAGGCAAACTCCTCCAGCGCTGCCAGCGCTCGCACCTCGGGCACCTTAAGACGCGGTGGCTCAGCTGCGGCGGCGAGCTTACGGGCACTCGCGCTGATCCTGGCCACATAGCCTTCCTTGTAACCGGTGGAAAAGTTACCGGCGTAGTAACAGCTCATGGCATCTCCCAGGCGCTTGGCCTGATTTTGCGGATCGGCGCTGTCATAACGCCTGCCGGCTCGCTCATAGCACTCAGATAAGATCTCCGCGCCCACCTTTAAGTTCAGACAGGGATCTAAGAGATCAGTACCGCTCACGCCAAAGCGCTTGAAGTTGACCTTATTGACCTGCATGAGACCCACGCTGTAGTTAGCTCCTGTGCGCTCTAACGCGCCGATGAGCTTGGTGGCCTGTGCCTTGGTAAGGTTTGAGAACCCACGCCCGCCCACGATGGCTACCGCATAAGGATTAAAGCTGCTCTCGGTGAGCGCGACGGCGGCGAGCGTACTCTCGTGCACCAGCGGCGCACACTCCTTGCACAGTGCCCTCAGTGAGCCAAAGCTCTCACCTGCCTCAGTCTTGCCGGCGCTGTCGACGGTGGCCTTACCAGGCTCTACGGCATCTTTAAGCGCTCGGCGGCGTTGCGCGGTGTGATCCATTAGCGCCGCGAGTTGATTGCTCTCCTCCACTTCCACTACCGCAGGGAGCTGTGGTTGCTCACTGCTCTCAGGCTTAACACCTATCTGAGCGGAAGTACTCTCATCCACGGCGGCAGAGTCAGGTGCCATACCCTGCTGCCGATAGCTGCACTGACTTCCCACCACCTCAGCCTGCAGAACACGGAAATACAGCACCGTGGACGTAGTTATGTACACCATGAACAGGAAAATTAACCCCATGCTGATCGCGGTGAAGACCGGCAGGAATTTTTCCTTGAGCGGCTCTTTTGGTTCGGTGCGGGAATGATCCCCTTCTTTTTGACTGCAGTATTCCATGATCTTTACTCCTTAAGCTTCCTATCCTCAGTTTGCCGATAGGTAATTGACCACCACCGCGCCTAGCGCCCCAGATCCAGGCCGCGACTTACGCCGCGCTCATAATCGCGCTGACGGTGTGCGGCGCTGGCACGGGACGGTGAGCGCACATAGGCCTTGACGGCCAGCTCATTGCCCTCGCTGATCCCCTGCTCCACATGGTGATGCAGGGATTTTTTGATCTCAGTGCGCACCTGCGGCGGTGCCTTCTTGTATTTGACGTCGACGAGCCAGTCCAGGGCGTCCTTAACGAGCCTCTCTTCCATGCTCAAACTCCTATTTTTTACGTTGATTGCAGTTAACACGGCTCTCTTGACGGAGCCGCTGCCTCACCTGAGGCGGTGCGCATTGTCCCCGAAAATGTGATCTGAAGCAAGCAAGCACCTACCAGGAGGCTTCACTGCTGCCCGCTACGGCCAAAGCCAGATTTATAACGCGGTATCAAGAAGTTGCAGGTGGAATGGGCAGGCAGAAAGCCAGTAAAGAAGTTGGCCAAATCGCAGGCCCCAAACTGAGCGCTCTTTTGGCTGTTTTTTAGGCAGTTAGCAGGTATTTTTGTCCAGATAATTTGAAAGTGCGAAAGTTTTTGCGCAGAGCCTTATCACTGCGTTCTGCGGCTCAGTGGGGAACGGCTATAAGATGAGCTACGGTTTTAAGCAATTTCCAGGCTGTGTTTGCCCCATCGACCCTCCCCCCTCATAAGCTTTTTTGAGCGCCCACGCTCCCTGCAAGCAGTGCCATAGCTTTGGATTGAAATACGATGCCCCAGCACACAGGAGAGCGTGCAATCGTCTAAGCCTTTTAGCCACACAGCTGTATCCTAAAATTTGACCTGGTCTTAATTTAACCTTTTTTATTTCTATTACTGCTAATAAGTCAAATTAGTTGGTTTTATAAACATGCCGATCCTTACCGGACAATATTAATTATTTCTCAGATACATATTGTTTTTAATGGCTATTGATGTTACACTGGAGGCATGTAAAAAATCATCTAAATGTCTTATAATAACTGGAGCAAGACATGACCGACCGGAATAAAAAAGAAGCTCAATCCGCTAACACTGCAGCTGAGGGCGTTGAACCGGCCAAGGAGAAAGGCAATACCAAAGATCGTGCCGCCAAGGCTCTTTTGAGCCTAAATGATGTGTTCTGCAGCGCCATAAATGTGTTGTGCTGCGGCGGCAAGGAAGTCATGACCGAAGATGAGCTTACCGAGGCTCAGCCGCTGTCCAGATACAAAATGGCGCAACAGCTGCGTGAGCAATACCGCGACGTGGCCAAGTTCTGGGAAAAGGCCGGCATGCGTCTGTTGCTGGTAGGCATAGAGCATCAGAGTACCTCGCTTGAGCACATGGTGGTAAGAGCGTTCTCCTATGATGCCGCCGAGTATATGCGACAGGTTATACTGAAGCTCAAAAAGAAGAAGAAGGAGCAGAGCGAAGAAAAACTCAGGCTCCACCCGGTGATCACGATTGTCCTGCACTTCGGATTAGAGCGATGGAGCGGGCCGCGTACCCTTAAAGAGCTTTTGAAGGATTCCCTTGACGAGGTGCCTGATGAGCTCAAACCTTTTGTGCAGAATTATCGGCTCAACATAATTGAGTTCGCGTTTCTGACCAAAAAACAGCGGGAGATGCTTCATCCGGATCTGCGCATGGTAGCTGAGTTTCTCAGATGCCAAAGGCTGCATCGCGATTATACTACCTTGCCCGATCTGGACACGCCCCACCCCGAGGAGACCATTGAACTCGTCTATGCTATTTTGGGCAGGAGCAAAGATGCAGAGGCGGCAGTCTACAGTTTTTTTGACAGCAACCAGGAGGATTTGGGATTGAAACATTTATTCATTCAGCTGATTGACCAGGGCCGTGCCGAGGGTGAGGCCAAGGGACGTGCCGAGGGCGAGGCCCAGGGGATCGTCAAAGGTAAAAAGGAAGGCGCCGACATGTTGCACAGGCTTTATGAAGCTATGATGAAGGCAGGCAAGAGTTTCAACAGCGTCGTGAAAGAGACAAATACCGAAAGGAAGCGCAACAAGTTATATCAGCAATACGGTATCACTCCCGCCTGATCACCGTACCTGCCCGGACAGATCCCGGGCGGGATTTCACTGGCCTAATCATCAGGATTAGAGCGATGTTTCTTGAATCAAACATGGAATACGAAGAAGATCTCCGCCTCGCCGAACAGAAAGGCGTGCAGAAAGGCCGAGCAGAGGCAAACGAAGAAATTGCCCGCAAAATGAAGAAGGTAAACGCTGATTATAGCTTCATAAGCCACGTTACCTCTATTCCTGTTGAGCGGATCGCCCAGCTTTAAGGAGCTACCATGACCCGCACCGAATTAATTGAGGCTCTTGCCCACAGCCACCCCGAATTAAAAGCCGATACCGCGGAGGTGGTAGTGCATGAGATCATTGAGGCCATGTCTGCCGCCTTAGAGCACGATGAACGAATCGAGCTGCGCGGTTTCGGCACCTTTACCATTCACAGGCGCAAGCCCGGCCACGCGCATAACCCCAAAACCGGAGAGCTAGTTCCGGTAGGCGAGCGCCGCTTCGTTCATTTCAAACCCGGTGCCCCGCTCCGTGCGCGGGTCAATAACCAACAAGGCTCTTAAGATCACGCCCCGCATCGGCAATTGGTGGTAGGCTGACACTAGGCTCCGGGCCCGGTGGCTGACGTTGGATCAGTCCCTCCTCACCAACAGTCACCGTCAGCAAACTGGCCGGGCTTGGAGTTTTGGCGCTGCCCCTTATCGCTTCGCTCTGCGGGCCAGCGGGCATACGACCCTAAGATAGCCCCTCACTGAGCAGGAATCCGTTTGATTTTGTCGCTATGCGCTTAGAAGCCATATTTGAGCGACCATCTCCACTTGCGCTGCGCCTTTGTGCTGCCCCTTATCGCTACGCTCTGCACACCAGCGGGCTACGGCTCTAAAATTAAGCCACCTCTGGGCGAGTATGTGTTCACCCCTCAGCACCCTTGCACTCATAAGCTTTCCCGAGCGTCCATCTCCCCGAGAGTTGCTTACACCTCGGCAGCAGCGCCGACAACGCCAGCTCAGTTGCCGTAAGCCACGAGCTCAGCAAGGCAAGCTCGCGCATTTTATGTGCTGCAGCGCAACTCCCGACACTCCCGTTGTTTCCGGTACACACCCGCACTCCCTTTCCCGTTACGACTCGCGCTCAGAAGCCCGATTTGGTCGTTAATCTCCGCCAGACTGTTACATTTCCACGACTTTCTTTTGTCAATGACAGCCCCGGTGGTTGCCGTGTTCACAAAAGCATTCTGTGTGCTACGATAACCTCAGCAGGGATCCTTACGTCTGCCCGTGATCGGAGATACAGATGAAGAAAATAGCTGAGACCGAGAGTTTTGCCAATTTCACCCGCGAAGGCTACATCTACGTTGACAAGACCGAGTACATCTACAATCTGGTCAGCCTGCATGAACGTGTTTTCTTCTCCCGGCCCCGCCGTTTTGGCAAGTCCCTCACCCTTAATACTATCGGTACTCTCTTTGAGCAGGGCGTTGAGCCCTACTTCAAAGGGACCTGGGTGTACGACAAATGGGATCTGGGAACCTTTGAGGTACTGCGGCTCAACTTCCTGGACTACTCGGTGACCGATCTCATTGAGTTCAAGCGCAGCCTCTGCCAGGCGATCAATACCTTTGCCCGCAGAGTGGGACTTGACGTGCTCGATGATCCCCAGCCCAACAATCTCATCAACAATCTGTTTGCGGCACTGATGACCAAGAACCAGCAGATTGTTATCCTCATTGACGAGTACGACCGTCCTCTCTCTGCCAATATCAATAATGCCAAGCTTTACGAGGAGTTCCGTATCACCATTCAGGACTTCTATGCCGCGATAAAAGGCAAGGACCCTGTTAAGTTCCTGGCCGTCACCGGCGTAACCAGGCTTAAGGATGTTTCCATCTTCTCGGTAGGCTCCGACATCAAAGATCTGACCTTCCACCATGCCTTCGCTCAGATGATAGGCTTTACCCGCGAGGAGATTAAACACTTCTACACAGACTACTTAAGGCTCGGCGTGTCCTATGAAAAAGATGTCAGGCCGGAGGAGGCTACAGAGGAGCAAATAGATGATCTTTTAGACCGCATGGCCCAACACTATGACGGCTACTGCTTTGACGAATTCCATGAAGACTTTGTCTTCTCCACCTGGTCGGTGAACAACTTTCTCTCGGACCTTTACAGCAGAAAACGTCTGATCTTTGGCTCCTACTGGTACGACGTAGGCGGACTGCCCTCCATCCTGGTCAATTATCTCAAGTCGCACGACCTTGATCTCTTAGCCCTGTTAAATGACGAAGTCAGAACACCCTACGAGGACTTCACCAACCCCACCTCGCTGCCCGGTATGAACCAGAGTGTGCTGATGTGCCAGACGGGCTACCTCACGCTGCGCTCCCGTCTGGAGCCGCGCCCGCGCTATGTGAAACTGGGCTTTGCCAATCTGGAGTGCGCCGCAGCCCTCTCCTCGCTGGTTTCCTATAAAGTCTTCGCCCGCGACGTGGACATCAACAACGATGACGGCAGAAACATCCTGGCGAGCGGGGAGTGTGATGCCATCATGGACAAACTCAACGAAATCGCCGCCGCTCTGCCCTACGACCGCTATCCCATAGACAGCGAGGCGGTGCTGCGCGGTTTGTTTTTGTTCTACTTCATAGGCTGTCTCAGCGACGGCGTAGAGGCAGAGCGTCACAACTCCCACGGACGCAGCGACATTCTGCTTGACATGGACCGGCGCCGCCTGGTCCTGGAGTTCAAACTCTCCCCTGACGGCTCGGATGCCGCAAGACTGCTCAAAGAGGCCGTCCTGCAGATTGAGCGCAACGACTACGGCCGGGAGAACCTCAAAGGCCGCGAGCTGCTGCGTCTGGCCGCGGTCTTTGACGCCAGTCCCGCCAAACGCTGCTTCACGCTCTGGCAAATGGTCTGAGCCTTTAAGCGCTGCCCCTTATCGCCTCGCTCTGCGGCCCAGCGGGCCACAGATCAAAAATAAGCGCCCATACTTTAGGCCGGTGACCATTCTCCCCTCAGCCCTCATGCACTAAGAAGCCATTTACGATCGCCCACTCTCCCATACGCAGTCCCAGATCGCTACGTTCGACACTGCTGCGGCCTCCGATCAACTGTGGGCGTTTAATTCGTTTTGTTACAAATAGCCCACTTTTTCTATTATAATTCGTTACAATTCTTTCTAGTTCTGTTACACTATGACCATTATCTTCTGTTACAACTGTGGAGGGTATGGTCATGGGAAAACGCCTCAA
>JAFUGP010000160.1 GCA_017469335.1 Succinivibrio sp.
CCCGGAGCTTGATGAACACAGCAGCTTTGACATCATGTTGGGCATGATGCTGCACACAGGCTATCTTACCGCCGTAAACGTCATCGACAATAAAGAGGTGGAAGTCAAAATCCCCAATAAGGAAGCGTTAGGCTGCTTTGAGAAGAAAGCGAGGTTCCTGTTTGGCAAGAAAAACCCTAAGTGGGTTGCCGGCGCACAGGCACTTAAGGACGCGCTCCTCTCAGGCGATGCCGACAAGGTACAAAAGAGCGTGGAGGATTTGCTCATAAACTACGTAAGTCTCCGCGACAGCCGCTATGAGGCCTTCTATCACGGCTTTATCTTAGGCGCTTTGGGCACCGTCAGCAAACCTGCCTTAATAAACTCCAATGAGGAGAGCGGCAAGGGCTACTCCGACATCATCTTAAAGCAGGGAACTGCTGCCATGGTGTTGGAACTTAAAAGAGCTCAGGCAGATGCCGGTCCCAAGCGTATCGCCACCTTGCAAACTGAGGGCTTGGGGCAGATTGAAAAGCAAAAGTACACGGCGGCTCTCAAGGAGGAAGGTTACAGCCCCATCCATCGCTACGCGCTGGTCTTTCAGAGCAAGAGCTGTTACGTCAAAACTGCAAACAGAACCTAAGGCCGGACTCAGCAGCAGTTCCTCCGCTTCGGATCATACTGCGATAATCGGAGCCATAGCTTCCTTAATGCTGTAGCGTAGCTCTGTAAGTTATATTCCCACGCCCCGTCAATACCCAAATACTGTCAGAGTGCACAAATAAGAAGGGGCTTTCTTGACATCACCTAAACTGGGCACCTAGGATATTCACACAAAGCCTGTCGTTCATTATGCGGCTTTTGTGGTTTTAAGCTTAGTTTGCAAGGAGTTTGAAATGGGTTTGTTTTCTTTCATCAAGGATGTCGGTCAGCGTGTGTTCGGCGGCAGCTCTGCCAAGGCCGATGAAGTCAGCACCGAGGAGCTCAAGAAAGATATGGACGCGCTGGGCCTTGACACCAAAGGCATTGAGCTGGTCAAGGAAGGCGACAAGGTGATCTTGAAAGGCAACACTGCCGATCAGGAGACTTTGGAGAAAGTGGCGTTGGCCATGGGCAATCAGAAAGGCGTGGCTACGGTGGTCACCGACGAGGTGCAGGTTGCAGGCGGCGGCGCCGAGTCGAAGATCTACGAGGTCAAGAAAGGCGACACCCTCTCGAAGATCTCCAAAGAGTGCTACGGCGATGCCAACAAATACATGAAGATTTTCGAGGCCAACAAGCCCATGCTCTCCGATCCTGACAAGATCTATCCCGGTCAGAAGCTGCGCATTCCACCGCTCTGATAGATCCCAATACTCCGAATATCAAGTCATATTTCAAGGCTCGCATTGCGGGCCTTTTTCATGCCCAGATACGCAGAGTTCATCGCAGGCACCCAAGCGGCAACCACGCCAGAATATGACTCGCCATCCCGGAGCTAAACATCCCGCAGAACTTCCTGATCTCAGAATCAGCGACACTCAAATTGAATGTATCTGCTCCCAGATCAAAAAGAGGGATCGTCAGATCCCCCTCATAAATTGATCTTTAGGGCGCGATTCCGTTCTGTCTTACGGAGCGTTATTTTGACTTGTTGCTGAACATGATGTTGCCCTTTAAAGCCCCCACCACATCGTGGGCTTTGTAGGGCTCCTCCAGGAACTTGAGCTCATCTTCGCTGAGCTTCAGGTCCACGGCTTTCACTGCAACGTCAAAATGCGAGAGCTTGCTCGGTCCCACAATGGGAGCGGTTACGCCGCGGTTCAGCAGCCAGGAGAGCGCCACTTCGGTCATGCTCACCCCTTTTTGCTCGGCCAGCTTATTTACCCGCTCAACGATGAGCAGGTTATTGTCGCGGTACTCATCGTATTTCTGGTGCATCACATTGTCGGTCTTGGAGCGTTCGCTGCCGCTGTCCCACTGCGCCCGGCACAGATGACCGCTTGCCAGTGGAGAATAGGGGACCAAGGAGACATTGTACTGCCGCGCCACGGGGATTAAATCGCGCTCATCCTCGCGGTAAATGAGGTTGTAATGGTTCTGCAGGGTGGAGAAGATGGCATAGCCGTTACGCTCGGCGGCCAACTGCATGTTATGGAACTGATAGCCGTACATGGCCGAGGCGCCGATGGCGCGCACCTTGCCGGCGACGATGAGCTCGTTTAAGGCCCCCATGGTCTCCTCGATGGGAGTCTCAAAGTCAAAGCGGTGGATCTGATAGAGGTCAAGGTAATCGGTCTTAAGCCGCTTAAGCGTGCCGTCAATCTCCCTTAAGATAGCCGCGCGGGAGAGGTGACCCTCATTGAAATAGACCTTGGAGGCGAGTACCACATCCTCGCGTTTTACCTTAAGATCCTGCAGTGCCCGCCCCAGAAACTCCTCGCTGGTGCCGTGAGAATAGATATTGGCGGTATCAAAGAAGTTCACTCCCAGCTCAAGGGCATGGGCGATAATCTCGCGGCTGTGCTCGTAATCAAGTGTCCATTGCAGAAAATCCTCAAAGCGCTCGCCAAAGGACATGCAGCCCACGCACAGACGTGAGACCTTGATGGCGGTATTGCCTAATGTTGCGTATTGCATACTTGCACCTCATTGCATTGAAAAACTCAGGCGACTGCACCCTAGGGCATATCCGCCTCCTTTTTTAGTGCGAGCAGTCCGTCTCGGCTGTCGGCCGCAGTACCCCGTCTTCACCTTCAGGATAGCTTTCTCAGGACAAGCTTCAAAGACGTTTTTTCAAGTAATTAGACCCGTCTTGGAATTGCGCTCATCACTTAGGTGATCTTAGGCTCTAACTAAGGCTTTTTAATCTGATTATAGGTGGAAATTCATAAGTTTGTTTAATGAAAGTGTGCAACGCAGGACTTACTCAGACCCAGGCAAACCACCTGCGGCACCTGCGTCCGGTCATCTCACTGTCAGAGGCATTTAACGTTTTGCTCAGTGAGGAACCGGAATGAAAGCTCGCCGGAAAGAGTGAGTTATTTGCCCTCAATTGGTGCAATGTAGCGCCATGCGACTTGATCATGCCGCCTATTCCCCATCTTGGTGCTGACTTTGCGCGCAAAAAACCAATTTGTCACACAGACAATGCCGCCTGAGGGGGTGGCTTGAGTTATATTTATAGTAGGTATAAATTCCCGGCGCAGATCCAGGTAAGGCCCTAGGTTGCGCACAAGGAGATAGCATTATTATGAATATTAGGAAATTCCTGTTCGGTACGCTGTTCTCGGCTGGACTTGCTCTGTACGCGGGGCTCTGCCAGGCCATAGCCCTGAGCGACGATGAGGTAGCTTTCTCCAAGCCCGACCGCCTCACCTTGTTGGTGGGCACCGATCCCACCTATCCTCCTTATGAGTTTAAGGATGAAAACGATCATCTCGTCGGCTTTGACATCGATCTCATCAACGCTATGGCCGAGGCCGGCGGTTTCTCGGTTGAGTTTCACCTGTATAACTACCGCGATCTCATCGATGCCATCAAGTCCTTCAAGATAGACGCCGCCATCTCCGGCCTGGCCATTACCAAGGAGCGGCTGGCCGAGGTGGATTTCAGCGACGCCTACTATGACGACGGGATCTGCATCATGGTGCACTACCTGCAGGAAGGCAAGATCCACAGTTCCGCCGATCTGGTGGATCGCACCGTCTGCGTCCACGATGGCTCCTTTTCGCAGGAACTTGCTCAGGGTATGTTGCGCGTGACAGTCAAATCCTACCCCTCGCTGCGCGATGTCTTCAAGGCCTTTGACCACAACGAGTGCGTGGCGGTGATCGAGGATAAGAGCGTGGTGCTCTACGCGGTGAAAACCGGCTGGTCCCCAGACGGAGTGATTTTGGATGATATGCTCACCCGCTCGCAGAACGGCATCATGGTGGCCAAGAACAATCAGCAGATCACCAAACTGCTGCAGGAATCCTTTGAAACCATCAAGAAAAACGGCACCTATCAGACCATCATTGAGCGCTGGTTCAGATAATTCTGTTGCCATTCTGCCCACGTAGGAACCTGAGCTGACGGGCTTTTTTTCAGCGTTCCTAAAGCGTCAGCGGATAATCGCGGATCCGGCGCAGCAGCTCACTTTGCCTGGCGTCGTTTTCATCGGCGTGATTTAGGAGCGCGGCACACTCGGTAAGATAGCTTTTAATCCCGGCACTCACCTCGCTCCTGCTCAACTCCAGATAGGCCCGGTAATCCTCATCTATCATGCTCCCCGGGCAATTATCCCCCAGGCAGCGCAGATAATCATCGCCCAGAGCCTTAGTACAGCCCAGCGCGGGAGCCTCGTATGACTGCAACGGAGCTCCCTCTCTGCTCTCCAGCCACTCGTAATCGGCCTTGGAATAGCCGCGCTCAAGTCCCTGCCACCACGGCACCGGAGACTTGACTTCCGCTGCCTCCTGCGGGCCTGACTGTGCCAGAGCGCGCTGCGCCTCCTTGAGATCAAAACCTAACGCCTGCTGTCTTGCCTCTGTCAGGATCCCCACTGGCGCAAGCAGGGCACACTCGCACAGCGGCAATGCCTGTACCGAGAGTTCTCCCTCCTCATAGACGCGAGCCTTGAGGATGTCCTGCGAGAGGCAAAGAGGTTTGAGCACTCTGATCTGTGCTTTAGGGCCTAAGCCGGCGAGCATGCTGCCCTGCTCCAAGGCCTTGCGGATCCTCAGGCGGCGTTCTTGTTGCGGCTGCAGCTGAAAATTGAGAATGGGCGCATGGTTCTGGCTGATGGTCTCCAACAGCATCCGCATCAGCTCCAGGCGCTCCTGCCAGGTTGGAGGGGAGTGAGGAGCCTTATGACCGAAACCTGCGGCTGCCGCAACCAGCCCACTCTGCCAGGGGTGGGATTGAGGTCCCAGCACCGCGACGGTCTTGGTGATCTCAAAGAGATCGCAGAGGGCCGGGATCCGGCTTAAAAGATCTGGTTTGCGCCACAGCCTCAGCTGTGCGGCCAGTAATCCCTGCAGATGGCGGGCCGACCAGGTGATGACGGTAGTATCAGGTGCGGTTAACAGAGACTGGAGACGTTCGACAAACTCAAGCTCGGTAAGTCCCTGTGCAAGCGCCGTCGGATCAAGTGACTGCGAAAACAAATAGCCGGGTCTGGGCAGTACGCGCGCAGGCAGTTTGCAGCGGATAAGCTCACCCGGTCCCACCGCCCTCAAGGCGGCATCCACCCTCAGCACAGCCAGAGCCGCCAGTCTGGACTGCGGCCCAGGATCGGCCAGTGGCAGCGGCAGCGCGAGCAGGTAGTTTCCGTCTAAAACAGGCAGCATCTACTTATTTGAACTGTCGTGACTCTTCATCATAGACAAAATCGGCCTTGCGCAGACGCTGCAAAAGCTCTTCCTTGGAGATTTCCTGAGCGGAGCAGAGCTCATCTAGAGAGGAGAACTCATCGCGCAGCTGCATGTTCACCGCGCTGACCAGCACATACGGGTCCATGGTGGCAAAACGTTTTAAGGGGATAAGCGGCATGTCCGGCTCCTCAGGCAGTGGGCTCTTTTTCTTCGTCCAGAGCCTTGGGCTCTGCCCTGCTCTCCTCAACCTGGACGGGAGGAGGGGCGCTCTGCGCCTCGAAGGTGATATTCTCGCGCATGCGTTTGACGCACTCCAGAGCCTTGTCAACGGTGTTTTCGCGGCACAGGCACACGCCCAGACGCCGCTCGCCGGACAACTCGGGCTTGCCGAAAATTCTCAACTGCGTGTGCGGTCCCTCGTTCAAAGCCTCGACCAGCCCGCCATAGCGCAATACTTCGCCCTCACCCTCAAAGACCAGCGCTGCGGAAGCTGAAGGACCGATGAAGCCAATCTCTCCGATGGGCAGACCCAGCAGAGCCCGCACATGCAGAGCAAACTCGGAGAGATCCTGCGAGATCAGGGTGACCATGCCGGTGTCATGGGGTCGCGGCGAAAGCTCGGAGAAGAGCACCTTGTCACCGCAGATGAACAACTCCACGCCGAAGATCCCGTAACCTCCCAGGGCGGTAACCACCGATGAGGCCAGGCGCTTGGCCTCCATCATCACTTCCTCGGAAAGCTCCTCAGGCTGCCAGGACTCGCGGTAGTCGCCGTTCACCTGGTGATGGCCGATGGGCTTGCAGAAATGCAGTCCGTCCACCGCGCTGACGGTAAGCAGAGTGATCTCGCGGTCAAAGTTGATGAAGCCCTCAACGATGACGCGGTCGATGCCGCCGCGGCCGTCGCTGCAGGCGGCCTTGAAACTCTTCTCAATATCCTGATCGGATTTGAGCACGCTCTGCCCCCTGCCCGAGGAACTCATGACCGGCTTCATCACGCAGGGATAGCCCACGGTGTGAATCTGCTCTTTGATTTCCTCGATACTGGAAGCAAAAAAATACGGAGAGGTAGGCAATTGCAGCTGTTCGGCCGCCAGTTCACGGATGGCCTCCCGGTTCATGGTCATATTGGCCGCGTAGGCAGAAGGCACCACGTTGTAGCCTTCCTTTTCGAGTTTGAGCAGCGTTTCGGTAGAAATGGCCTCTATTTCAGGGATGATGAAATCAGGGTTTACCTTGACAATCAGATCATTGAGCGACTGCGGATCACGCATGTTGATGACGGCCTTTTTCTGTGCAACCTGCATGGCCGGAGCCTGATCATAGCGATCGCAGGCTACCACGGTGACCCCCAGACGCATCAATTCGATGGCCACCTCTTTGCCCAGCTCACCAGAGCCTAAAAGCAACGCGGTGGTGGAATGCCCGCTGCGGTTATTGACGATTTGAAGTGATTCTGACATGACGCCTCTTCCCTGTGGCCTGTTAACCTGCCTTAACTGCCGTGTCATGCCTGACAGAGGACCTAGGCAAAGTGCAAAGCCATCAAACTTATCTGCTTTGGGCCAGGGCTGTCCTAAGGAGACTGTGCTCTGCCCCATCTTGGGTGCTATGCTAAACAAATGTTGCTTTACTGTCAAGGCCTTTAAGCTACAGTAACCTTATAAATCAATATGTTAATTTACAGGTTTAATTCCATGAAAGTTCTTGCCGACGCCGCCATTCCCAATGCCCGCGAAGTGTTTTCAAGTTACGGTGAGGTGGTAACCTGCCCGGGACGTTCCCTGGACAGCGAGATGTTAAAAGACGCCGAAGTACTTATCATCCGCTCTGTGACCCGGGTCGATGAGGTGCTGCTCAGCAAGGCGCCCTGCCTGCGCTTTGTGGGCACCGCCACGGCCGGCTGTGATCACGTGGATCCGGCAGCACTTGACTTACGCAGCATCGCCTTTGCCTCGGCCCCCGGCTGCAACTGCGATAGTGTCGGTGATTACGTGCTCTCGGTGCTCTTGACCTACTGTCTGCGCTACGGCAAAAACCCCTCTGAGCTCTCCTTAGGATTGATAGGATTAGGACACACCGGCACTGCAGTGGCTCGTCGCGCTGCGGCCTTAGGCTTTGAGATTGTAAGAAATGATCCGCCCAGGCAGCGCGCAGGTGATGTGAACTGCAATGCCGGTTTGGAGCAGGCGCTGCGCTGCGATATCGTCAGCCTGCACGTGCCTCTTACCCGTGAAGGTGAGGATGCCACCTGGCATCTGCTCAATGAGGAGACCCTCTCCTCCCTAAAGGACGGAGCCTTTCTCATCAACGCCTCCCGCGGGAGCGTGGTTGACAACGAGGCACTGCTCAAGGTCCTAAAGATAGGCCGCATCAGGGCCTGGTGCGATGTGTTTGAGGGCGAGCCCGAGATTAAGGTCAAAGAGTTGCTTCCCTGCCTTGAAGGCGCCACCGCCCATATCGCCGGTTACTCCTACGAGTCCAAGCGCCGCTCCACTGTCATGCTGGCCCGCAGCATGTCACAGACGCTGGAACTGCCACCGCCGCCGCACTACACCATGCCCGAGCCTGAAATCACCCATCTGCAGTTGGGAGAGCTTAAAACCTGGGATTTGGACCTGCTGCGCCGCCTGGTGTTCTGCGTCTATGATGTCAACCGCGACGCTGCTGCCTTCAAGCTAAACTTCAAAGACGGCCGCAGCTTTGATGAGTTAAGGCGCACTTACCGGGAGCGGCGCGAGCTCTCCTCACTCAAAATCAACACCACTAACGCACAGCTAGCAGAGCTGTTAAAGGCGCTCTCCTTTGGGATCTCGGCTGCTTGACTGTCAAACTCAGCTCAGCGCCGTTCATTTTTCCTGTGCCGGGCTCACCGACAGGGGTACGGAGATCGCATCGGCACCTCCCTGGGTCAGGAGCAAGGCCTGACTCCACTCCGGAGAACTATTCGAGTTTAATCGATCAAAATAGAAAATTTTTTATATTTTAAGAGTATATTCGAATAAAACTATACCGTTGCGCTTCATTTAGGTTATATTCTAGTCGGATTGCTTTTGAGAATTGTTTACAGATTAATGTGTTGCAGACTGTGAACAGCCAGATGTGGCGCAGGTGCCAGGCAGCCGAATTGCAGATGCCGTCTTCGCACTCATCCGCGCTGTACCGCCCCACTTAGCACGTAAAAAAGTTGCCCTATTATGATCCCCAGAGAACTGTACCTGCAGAAAATCAGACCTTTTAGGAGCTGTCGCAGATTTATATACTGTTCCATTAACAGAGCTAACCAAAAACTGCCCTGTTTAAACAGGCTAATAAGTTTGGGTAAAAGTCATAATCACCGGGATACTGGATCTTAAGGATTACAAGATGTATTTAGTCAAGACAGTCAGCATAAAAGACCAGGCTTTCATAAAGGAAGCTGACAGCTTGATGTTTCTCTCCAAAAA
>JAFUGP010000161.1 GCA_017469335.1 Succinivibrio sp.
ATTTATCCCTAGGCCCGGGGCAGATGCTCCGGCACTGTTAATCGAGCTTAAATATGACCACAGCGCCGATACCGCTCTTACGCAGATTAAGGAGAGGCACTACCCTCAGACCCTGGAGGCCTACCGGGGTAACCTCATCCTGGCCGGTATCAGCTATGATAAGGACAGCAAAGAGCACAGCTGCTTGATTGAACGCGCCTGACAGCCCCTGTGGCAAGGAAGCACTGTGCCAAACACTGAGTTTTAAGTTTTTTCCTGGAGATTATTACCTATGCCCATGCCCGATCATCTGCAGCCTGAATGTCCGCCGGATGCTCATAAAGTCATGCGTCCCCCCGAGCATGAGATCAAAGCGCAATTGGTGGTGGTGCTGACCCCATCAGCTCTGCGCGGCGGGATCACTCATCTTGCCTCCCTGCTCATGGCCATGAGCAAAACACCGTATCTGCTGTGCCCTGAGCAAATTAAGACGCAATTAGAGCAGGAGTGCGCAGGCAGCGAATGCAAACCGGTCTTTCTTATCAGGCAATCCCCCGCTCAGGCTGCCCTGCCCGACGGCACCTTGGCCAGAGAGCTGGTCGATCTCAGTGCAGATCCGCAAAAGTCCCAGGACTTTCTCTCACTTTTGGAGAAGGAAATTTACTTAGGCTGCGATCTTCGTTCGATGTATATCCTGCGCTCCATCTCCACGGTCTATGCCTGGGATGCCCTGCTCGCCCAGCACTTTTTAGCTCAGTATCATCAGGCCGTCAAAGATCTGGTCGCAGGAGATGATGATCTGCTAGATGAGGTCAGACAGGGCAAACTTGACACCCCCACCCTCAAGGAGAAAAGCCAGAGCGCCTATGCTTTGGTGAGATTGGAGCGCAAGTTGTTTTTGCAATACCCCACTGCAGAAGACTACGGACAGGACCATTGATGAACGCTGCGCAGAAGGCACAGCCGCAAGCAACCTCGGCTGCCGGTCCCTTGGGCATCGCCACTGTGGCACTGGCCAGGCAGCTGGTGCGCCGTCCTTCCCTTACCCCCAAAGATGAAGGCTGCCAGAATCTGATCGCGCAGTGCCTGCGAGCGGCGGGCTTCTCCTGTGAAACCTTAAGCTGTAACGAGACGGTCAACCTGCTGGCCACTCACGGTGAAGGCAGTCCTTTCACCTTGTTTTTGGGACATACCGATGTGGTGCCACCGGGTGAGGAAAATCTCTGGGAGCATCCCCCTTTCGGCGCCGAACTTGTTGAACGCCCGCAGGGGCAGTACCTGACGGGACGCGGCAGCGCCGACATGAAAGGCTCCGATGCCGCTTTCACCATTGCGCTGTGCCACTTCGTGGCCCGCCATCCAGAGCATCAAGGCCGCATCGGACTGCTGGTGACCTCCAATGAAGAAGGTGACGGACAAGGCGGCGTCTCCTATGTGGCAGAGCTTCTCTCCGAGCGCAGACTCATTCCGGACTACTGTCTGGTGGGAGAGCCCTCCTCGCTTAACTGTTTTGGAGATCAGATAAAGGTGGGCCGCCGCGGCTCGCTTACCGCCCATCTCACCGTACTGGGGGTACAAGGCCACGTCGCCTACCCCGAGCGCTGCGACAACGCCGCCTTACACGCCGCAAGGCTCATGAACGCGCTCTTTTCAGAGCGCTGGGATGAGGGTACTGAGTTTTTCCCGCCCAGCACTTTTCAGGTAACCAACCTCAACTGCGGCAGCGGCGCGGAGAACGTGGTGCCCGGTGCGTGCCGGATCATGTGCAACTGGCGCTTCAATGACCGCCACACTCCCGAGAGCTTAAAAGCGCGGGTGCAAAAGCTGGCCGCAGAGCTGGGGGTGCGGATGGAAGAGCGCTGGGTAATAAACGGTCTGCCTTTTATCACCCAAGGCGGGGCGCTGCTTGAGGCGCTGCAGGAGGCGGTGGAGCGTCACAGCGGGCAAAAGCCGCAGCTTTCCACCTCAGGAGGCACCTCGGACGGGCGCTTCATCGCCCCTTTGGGCACACAGACCGTGGAGTTCGGACCGCTCTCCCAGAGCATCCATAAGGTCAATGAAGAGGTAAGCTGCCGGGATCTGGGGATACTGACCCTCATCTATAAAGAGGTATTGGAGCGGCTGCACCAGGATCGTGATTAGGCGCGGATGGTGGGCAGACCCCGCCTGAAATGCTCCATCATGGTCTTGGTGAGGGTGAGCGGATCGGGATCGGCCTCAAGTTGATCGCGCTTTACCCAGAAGGCTTCGGAGAGTTCCTGCTCCTCGCGCACGATCCTGAGATCACCTTGTGCCTCGCAGAAATAACCCAACAGCAGATCGGAATCGGCGCCCCAGGGCTGACTGGCAAAGTAGGTGATCTTATCCACCTCAAGCCCGGTCTCTTCCCGGACTTCCCGGCGTACCGTATCCTCGGCGCTCTCGCCTATCTCGCAAAAACCCGCCACCAGCGCCAGGCCCCGGTAGGGACGGTCACGATAACGGGTCACCAGGATCTCATCGCCGTGCACCACCCCGGCGATGACGGCCGGCATGATCTTGGGATAGACGGTAAGCTTACACTTAGGACAGATTAAACTGCGCTCACTTACCCCCGGGTGCAGAGCGGTGGCGCAGCGCCCGCAATAGCGGTTGTCGCGGTACCAGCGGTACAGCTGATAACAGGTATAGGCCGCAAAGCACAGCTCTTTGGGCCTGGCCGAGCGCAACGCGCTGTGATGGGCCATACTGCCCTCAAACCCCTTAAATTGCGGGCTTTGCGGCAGATCCCACAGAAAATAGCGCGTGCTCTCCAAGGTCAAAAGATAGCGCAGTGCTCCCACCGGCACGGGGCCTGAGAGCTGTCCGATTTCCGGCAATACCCAGCCCTGCGCGGCACTGCCGCCTAAGAGTAGGTGATTGTCCTGGCAGACTAAGAGCAGATCGCTCTGCTGCGGCTCGCGGGAGATCCCAGCGAACTGATTTAGCAGATGCAGCGGCGCGATATCCTGCAACATACCCGCTCAGCCCTGCAGATAATGCTCGACATCCAGGGCAGCCTTGCAGCCCTGCCCGGCCGAGGTGATGGCCTGACGGTAGACATGATCCGCGCAGTCACCGGCGGCGAACACACCCTCTAAAGAAGTGGCGGTCTCCGGACCAAAACCGGTCTTGAGATAGCCGCCCTCATCGCACTGCAGCTCGGAGAACACCTCCGTGGCGGGATTGTGTCCGATGGCCACGAAGACACCGTCCACCTCCAACTCCTTGATCCCCTCCGGCACTTTGAGCCGCAGCGCGGTAACCTTGTTGCCGTCGCCTTTGATCTCATCCACAGTGGCGTTGAGCACAAACTGCGCCTTGCCGCTCTCTGCAAACTGTTTGAATTTATCCACCAACACCTGCTCGGAGCGAAAACCCTCGCGACGGTGGACAAGGTAGACCTTGCTGCACAAACCGCACAGGTAAATGGCCTCGACAAAGGCAGCCGAGCCGCCCCCAATCACGGCCACGGTCTTGTTGCGGAAGAAAAAGCCGTCACAGGTGGCACAGGCCGACACGCCCTTGCCCTTGTACTGCTCCTCGCTGGGCAGCCCCAGATAACGGGCCGCCGCACCGGTGCAGATGATTACCGTCCTGCTTTTGAGCTCCTGCCCCGAGCTTAGGGTCAGACTCTTCACCTTCCCTTTAAGGCTGCTTTTTTCCACCTTATCGGAAATGAACACCGTCCCCAGATCGCGGGCATGCTGCTGCAGCTTCTGCATCAGGTCAAACCCGGACGGCATTTCAAAGGCCCCCGGCCAGTTGCCGATCTCGGGCGTGGTGGTGAGCTGGCCACCCGGTTCCATCCCCTCCACCAGCACCGGGGAAAGACCGGCGCGGGCCGCGTAAATGGCAGCGGTACAGCCGGCCGGGCCGGAGCCTACGATTACGACATTATGAATTTGCTCTGACATAGTGCTCTCCATGGGTTACCGGTAATAATTCAAAGTGATGCTCAAGCAGCGCCTTTACCTCAGCATACCACGAAGCGCCGCGGTTTTTGAGCAGCGCCAGGGCAGTTGGGAGGTTGAAGGCGCTCTCGCAGGGCGCGGCGCTCTCGCCATGAGAGATATGCCAGGGCTCTGCGGCCACGCTGCCTGAACCTTGGTAGGGACGGAAAAAGCCAAAATCCTTAAGATGCCGGTCAAGCCACTGGCCCAGTTCATGAAAATAGCCCTGCTCGGAGTACTCCCAGGCGGTAAGCTGCAAGGTTTGACCGGGCGGCAGCAGATTGGGGGCGTAGATATCAAACTCGCTGCCGAAATGATGGCGGGAAAAGCCCGGTATGGCGGAAAAACGCACGATGGCAGCCACTTTCTGCGCGGGCGTAAACAAGGAGAGATCAAGCGGCTGTTCCTGCGCGTCCAGCACCTGACGGCGGCCGTTAAATTTGTCATCGAAAATTAAATACTGCCGCTCGAAACTGCGCCAGGCTGAGGCAATGTCCAGTTCAAAACCTGCCGCGGCGGCACTCTCCCTGAGGGCGACAAAAGCCTCCAGAGCGGCCTTGCGGCAGAGCATGCCCTTATGCCAGGGCACCTCAGTCAGGCCCTCAGTGCTCAGCCCCAGGCACTGCTCAGGAGATACCATATTCTTTCATCAGCGCCGCCGCCTGAGCTTTGAGATCGGCGTTGCCGCGCGTATTGACCTCATTGATGATCTTGCGGGCCTCGTCAATGTCTCCGGTCTCAAAGTACAGTCTGGCCAGATTAAGCTCGTCGGTGAAGTACTGATACTCCTTAGGCGACAGTCCGTCCACCTCCTTGGCCTCGGCACTCTCCGTCTCCTCGCTGACCGGAGGTTCATAAGGCTTGAGCTCATCTTCCTCACTCAGATCCTCGGGCATGAGTTCCTCAGTCTCCTCAGGCTGCGGCAGCAACGGATCGGAGGCACTGTCCAGGCCCTGTTCGGCCACCGCCTCGGGGTTGCTGACGCTGATCTGACTCTCCAACGTGGCCTGATCATCCACCTTGAGCATGTTCATCAGCCCTTCATCGCCGCCAAGCTGCGGCGACTCCTCGGCCGGTGCGGCCTCGCTCATCATCATCATGATGTCCTGCTCGGACTGATTGGTGGAGATATGCTTGAGGGTGGCGTCATCGCCTTCATCCTCCGGCACCGCCCAGTTCAGGCTGCCCGAGGCCGCCTCGGCCGCGGGCTTGAGCAGATTGGCGGCATTGGCGCTGATGGCCTGATCGATGGCGTCATTGCCACCGGCCACCGCCTCACCGGATAGTTCCTGCAGCGGATCGCCCTCCTCAAAGGGTATGCCGTCGGGAGCGGCCTCCAGCGCCACCTCGCTCTGCTCAGGCTCGGCCACTGCAAGCTCAGGGGCAATTGCCGTCTCATCCGGCAGCGCCTCGCTCTGAGTTCCGGCCGTCTCCTCGGGCTCAACCACTTCCTCGGGCTCAACCATTTCCTCAGGCTCAACCACTTCCCCAGGCTCAATAACCTCCTCAGGCACTGCGGTCTCGGGGGCGGCAGCGACAGCCTCCGCCTGCGGCAGGGCACTCTCGGTATCCTCTGCCGGAGATGCCGGCTCACCTGTCTCACCGACGGCACCCATCTGAGCTGTCTCGTCCCTACCGACCGCTGACTCATCCGCTGCAGTGTCCTCCTGCGCAGGCAGTTGCTCCTCACCCGAGGAGAGGTCAACCTCAGCGCCTAGGGCCGCATCCTCCGGCACAGTCTCCGGTACGTCAGCCTCTGCCACCTGTTCTGAGTCAGGCTCAGACTCAGCTGCCGGCACGCTTGCAGGCTCGGCCACCGTCTCCAGCTCGGTCTCTTCCTGACCCAGTTCGGCGGTTTCTTCTTTTTCGTTGAGCAGGCTCTCGAGGTCCAAATCGTCATTGAGCACTTCATTGACGCTCCCGCCTACCGCAGGTGCCTCCTGAGGCTCAAAATCAGCCACATCCGGATCGGAGGTGTCGATGGCACCCGGCACCCCTTCGGACTGTTCTTGTTCATTCAAAATGGAGGCGAACTCAGCCTTAGCCGGCTCGCCGTCACTCTCACGGGCCGCCCGGGCCCTGGCAATCTTCTGCTCCAATTCGGACTCGGCCTGCGTCGCGGCGGCCTCAGTCTCACCGCCCTCCAGGGCTGCTGCCAGCGCCGCCGCGTCTTCGGCCACCTCGGCACTGTCACTGTGTTCAAACTCGGCAGGATCAATATCCTCAATGGCCGCCTGAGCCTCCTCACCGGTGACCTCGGCGACGGAGTTCACATCAATCTGAGCGTCTGCGTCCTCACTCTCAGGCTGAGCCTCCTGCGTTGCGGCCTCGGCCAAAAGCTCATCGGCCTCCGTGCCTACTTCCGCGGCCACTGCAGCTTCAGGCTCGGCGACCTGCTCTAACAGATCGTCCGCTGCGTCCGCCGCGGCGTCGGCCACATCATCGACCGCAGCTGCCACCTCAGCTACGGCAGCATCGGCCAGATCAGCGGCATCATCCACCGCTCCGGCCGTCTCCTCGGCTACTTGTGCCGCACTCTCCGCGACCGCCTCGTCCATCACCTCGGCAGTTTCTGCCGCAATACTCTCAGCGGCTGCCTCAGCGGCCAGATCGTTGAGATCGACGTTATCAGCCGCACTCTCTGCGACAGCAGAAGGCTGTGGCTGTGGCTTTGGCGCAGCCGCGGCCGGGGCCGGCTTTGAGGGAGCGGCTGCCTGCTTCATGGCTTTGGCCATGGCCTGCTCTTCAGCGCTCGGCCCTGAGCTTTGCTGCATGGCCGCGGCCATGGCCTGCTCCTCGGCACTGGGCTCGGCTACGCCGCTTTCGGCGGCGGACTGTTCATTAAGCGCGGCAGCCCAGGCATCGGCAGCACTCTCCTCGGCGCTTTTCTCCTCGCTCTTGCCACCGCCTTCCTGCTCCTGCAGCGCGGCCGCCCAAGCATCGGCAGCACTCTCCTCAGCGCTTTTCTCCTCGCTCTGGCCACCGCCTTCCTGCTCCTGCAGCGCGGCCGCCCAGGCGTCGGCAGCATTATCCTCGGCACTCTTCTCCCCGCCCTCTGCGGCAGATTGTTCATTGAGTGCGGCGGCCCAAGCGTCGGCCGCGTTATCTTCGGCGCTCTTCTCCCCGCCCTCTGCGGCGGCCTGTTCATTAAGCGCGGCAGCCCAGGCGTCGGCCGCGTTATCCTCGGCACTCTTCTCCCCGCTCTCTGCGGCAGATTGCTCGTTGAGCGCGGCGGCCCAGGCGTCGGCCGCGTTATCCTCGGCGCTCTTAGCGCCTTCGGCAGCTGATTGTTCGTTGAGAGCCGCGGCCCAGGCATCGGCGGCGTTATCCTCGGCAGCGTTCTGTGCTGCTGTCGGGGCTGGTGCCGTGGTGGCTGCTGCGGCAGCGGCAGCAGCAGCCGGAGCTGCAGCGGCGGCTGCCGGAGCGGCGGCCGGGGCAGTCTCAGGCTCATCATCGGGGATGGAGGCCACCGCCGCCGAGTCGGCCGCCAGGGCATCGCTTACCTGGCTGTCATTCTCATCGGTGCTTGAGAGCAGCAGATCCTCGCCGCTGACCTCATCGGCCGGCATCTCGTCTAAGGAGTAATCGTCATGCAGGGTCTTGTTGCGGGCACGATTCTTCATCTTAAAGAAGATGAACAGTGTCAGCAGCATGAGTGTCAGCAGACCTATGCCCAGCAGAATGAACATCAAAGGCTGCTGGAAAGTGCCCTGATTGTCCACCTTGTAGTTGGACAGACCGATCTCCAGCTCCTCGATCTTGTCATCGGTGGCCAGCAGCATGTCCCTCAGGCGGCCGTTTTCCTGGGAGATACGCGACAGCGAGCCGCGCAGCTCGGTGATGTTATGCTGGATTTCCGAGATGATGCCGTCGTACTGTCGCGTAAGGTTGGCCACGTCATCGGCCGCGGTCTTGGCGGCGGCCTGAGTGCCTTTCTTCATGCGGTCAATGGCATCGACCAACTGCTTGTTCAAGCCCTTGGTCTTGATGTCCACAGCCTTGCGCGTCTCGTCGAGCATGAGGCGGATGGCCTGAATGTCCAAAGGCTCCTGGGCCGGGGCGGCCTGATTGTTGGCCTGTTCCTGCTCCTGTTCGGCTTTCTGCCGGCGC
The DNA here is from genome assembly GCA_017469335.1 of Succinivibrio sp. Classification (GTDB taxonomy): domain Bacteria; phylum Pseudomonadota; class Gammaproteobacteria; order Enterobacterales; family Succinivibrionaceae; genus Succinivibrio. Next base: position 8,061 of record JAFUGP010000161.1, read on the forward strand.
TCGCGCGCCCCGTCCATGGCCTCGGTGGAGTTCTGCGGTCTGGCATCGTTGACGTCGATGTTCTCCGGCGGCCTGATGGCATCGTCATAGGAATTTAAGGTATTGGAAGGCAGTTTATCGAGCCTGGAGCGTTCGGCGGCCTGCTCCTGCTGGATCTCGCGCAGCTTGGTCTCGGTGGCGGTGAAATTGGGCTGCTGTTGTGAGCGCTGTTCGATGGCTTTGATCTGCTCGGATGTCAGCACCGGCGGCTCATTGCTGTCGGCGGCATCACCAGGCGAACTGTGCGCAACATTTGAGCCGGGCGCGGAAAACTGTCCTAAGGTCTGCGCCGGCGCTGCGGCGGGTGCAACGGTCGGGCTGCCTGCCGCAGCGACGGTGGTACCGCCGCCGCTTAAAGGCGGCAGCGTCATGGAGCCGTTGTTGAGCAGACGGCTGCCCACGGAGGTCTCCTCGCGGGCAATTTCACTGACCGGCGGGATGATGATTTCGCCGGTTTTCAGATTGTTGACATTGCCGCCTACGAAGGCATTGGGGTTGTTGCGGTAAATGGAGGCCACCACCTGAAATTCGTTGACGGAGCGATCCGGGGGCAGATGACGGTTGGCGATAGACCAGATGGTATCGTTGTTGCGGACGGTATAGGTGGTACCGGCGGCTAAGGCAGCCGGAGAAGGCAATTGATTGCGGCTGCTCTGGGTCTGAACCGGTGCAGGCTGGGTATTCTGGGCGCTCTGGGACTGTGCGACACGGGCCGGCTGCCGGGCCGGGGTACGGCGCTGGGCGCGGGTGGCGTTCTGCGAGGCCGCCGAGTTGTCCTCGTCCGGGCCTTGAATATTGATGGTAAAAGTGCCGTCATCAGGGGCCGCAGCTACCGGGCCGGCCAGAGTCAACGCCCCCAGCGCCAGCAGCCACAGTGTGTTCTTCAGCCTCAGCATATGGTTTCCTAAGCTCCCGATCGCTATCTTCTTCTATCTTAGCGCTATGTCAGTGCCAAAAAGCTGACTTTTCCCGCTTTGTGTACAAATTATGCAAGATGCGTGCACAATTTACCGGCCGCGCAGCAAACGGGCGATCTCCACACAGGTTGACGCCGTACCGCACCTGAGATTGTCAAATACCGCCTCCACCAGGAAATGCCGTCCTCCCGGCGCCCCTGCTCTGATCCGGCCGATACTGACCTTATTACTGTTTACAGCGGTGGTCACAGGGGTTAGCATCACCTCCTTGTGCAGAGAGAGGTACCTGCTCTCCCCAAGGATCTCGCGCAGTTCCTCCACCGTGCTCTGCTCCTCAAGTTCCACCTCCAGCACCGCACTGTGCCCGTAAAGCACCGGCACCTGCACCACACTTACCTGCAAGCCGCTGGGCAGAGCCCCGATAAGACGGGTAACCTGCGCGGCTATGCGGCTCTCCTGTGCGGCCTCCTTATCGGGACCATCCCCATCCTGAAGACCTGATCCCAAATGCAGGTTAAAGGAGAGCTGTGCCTCGAACAGAGCCTGCTCCGGGTCCTGGCCGTTTAACAGGGCCATAGTCTCATGCAAAAGACTCTCAGGGCCGCCCTCGCCAAACTCCGAGGCCGCCTGCAGCAGCACCGCGCCGCAGCGCTTAACTCCCAGTTCCACCACCAGAGGGCTGAGGATCAAGGAGAGCATGATGGCCGAACTCACCGGCGGCTGACAGATCCGGCATTCCACAACCTTGTCAATCTCGCCTGGATTGAGCGCCGGCAGGAGCAGCGGCACCTGGGAAGAATCGGCGTAAAAGCCGCTGCCGTCAATGAGCACGCAGCCGCTCTGACGTACCCTGCTCTCATGACGGACCGTCTCATCGGGAGTGCACATAAACAAGGCAGCGTCGACCAGGGAAAAATCAAATTCATCAATGTTCTGTACGAAATAATTGCTGCCGCCCAAGGTTACGGCGTCATACTCGCCGCTCAGAGGCGTCAAGGGCAATAATTCATCGGGACGCAGCGCAGACTCGCTTTCCATGCATTCAAGCGAGAGCTTGCCCAGAGCTGTATCGTAACCGTAAATGGCCAGTCTGAAAGGCATAACAGTTCCTATTTAACAACAAATTAACTGACTCTTGAACATGTTATTTTCAAAGAGATGCAAACTCAAAAAAACGAAAATTATGACTTTTCCAGTATAGCATCAACCAGGCGACATTGGTTAATCAACTAGTTGTTTTTATTGGTTTTATGTGCGAAGGATCAAACAAGCACAGTCTTGATGTCATCAAGCATACTCAACAGTGGAGCAACTTTTCGGCAGTCACGCTTGGTTTGTCCCCTACTCATGCCTGGCATGAGGGTACGGTTTTTCAATTTTTTCAGCTGTTTTTACACAGAATAATACATTATTTCAGAGTGATAATTAACATAATGTAAATTAATAATTGACAGTGCGTAAATTAGAGCCTATTATTTACACAACGTCAATTAACGGAGAGCACCATGAAAAAGACTTTGACCGCCCTCACCTCGGCGCTGCTCATCAGCACGGCCCAGGCTGAGATCGCAGATGTTCACAGCCACTACATAGGCGCGGAGTACGTGCAATACTTAGCCGAGCACGATCTTAGTCTGAAAGAAGGCTTTCCGCTGCCCCCCTGGCAGCTGGAGGACACCCTCTCTTTCATGCAGAAGGCCGGCATTACCACCTCAGTGCTCTCCTTAGCCCCCGTCCACCCCTATGCCGATGAGTACAGCCCGCAGTTTATCCGCAAGTTAAACGAACAGATGGCTACTTTAAAACAGCGCTACCCCGGGCGCTTTCTCATCGCCGCCACGCTGCCTCTGCCCGATGTCAGGGCCGCCATGGCCGAGGCGGTCTATGCTCTGGACGTGCTCAAAGCAGACGGCATCGCCTTAGGCTCAAATACCGACGGACAATACTTAGGAGATGATGAATTAGAGCCGCTCATGCAGCTTTTGGATGAACGCGCTGCCGTGCTCATCGTCCACCCTCACAAACCCGCCGGACTGCCCGATCAGCTCTTCCGCACCACGCCGCTGGCCATGTTCGAGTACCCCGCCGACACTACCCGCGCCGTAGTAAATCTCATCATGCACAACACGTTGGTACGCTACCCGCATTTAAAAATGGTGATCCCTCACGGCGGCTCGCTCCTGGGTTTGACCATCCCACGCCTTAAGGCCATCTACCCGGTGGTCAGAGCGCGCAATCTGGTAGGTGAGCTGGATATTGAGGGCAGTCTTAAGAGCCTCTATTTTGACTTGGCCGGTGTGGAAAACATAGAAACCGTCAGAAACATGCTCAGCTATACCACCCCCGAGCATCTGCTCTATGGCAGTGACTATCCCTATTTCAAAGAAGAGGTACTGCTGCACAACCTCAGTGCGCTCAAGGAAAAGCTCTTGGATGATCCCAATCTTAAAGCTTATGTCGCGGACATTTTAGGCGGCAACGCTCTCAGGCTCTTCTCAAGAGCAGGATCTGAGAACTGAAAACCCCGGCTTTGCCGGGCGAGACTCTGACCTGGCCACAACTGATTTAGTCTTTCACTTAAACATAACTTTCAAGGAGATAAACATCATGAAAAACGTATTGCTGATAAGCGGTCATCCCTGCCTTGCCGACTCGGTGAGCAACCGCACCATCATTGAGGAATTTGCAAAACTCTGTCCGCAGGCACAGCTGCGTCAGCTCGATACTCTCTACCCGGACTACCGCATAGACGTGCCGCAGGAGCAGCAATTGCTGGTAGAGGCGGACATCATCATCTGGCAGTTTCCCTTCTACTGGTACTCCATGCCCGCATTGCTCAAAAAGTGGCTGGACGATGTCTTCACCCACGGTTTTGCCCACGGCTCCAAAGGCAAGGCCCTGCAGGGCAAGGAGCTCATCATCTCCTTTACCACCGGCGCCGCCCGGGAAGAGTACCGCCACGGTCAGGCCATGAACTACGAGGTGGAGGAATTCCTTACTCCCTTCAGGCAGACGGCCACTCTCTGCGGTCTGCACTTAAACGAGGCGCTGTACTCCAACGGCATGATGTATATCCCGGGACTGACTACGGACGCCGATTTGGAGCGTATCAAAGACAAAGCATCAGAACACGCCCGCCGTCTTTTTGATCTGGTCACCACTCTGTAGGAGTATTATCATGCTGTTATTGCTTAATGTTGCCATCCCCTCCCTGCCTGAGGCCAAGCCCTATCTGGAGGCCCACATGCAGTTTTTGAACACGCAGTTTGAGCGCGGTTTCTTTAAATGGTTCGGTGCTTATCTGCCGGCCGGCTCAGGGGGCTTTGCCGTCATCGAAGCACCCGATCTCAACGCCGCGCAGGAGGTGTTAAGTCAGGATCCTTTAACGGCCCGCAAGCTCTGCGTCAATGAGCTGCGCGAGATCAAGTCCGGGCGGATCCAGGGGGAGTTTTTCGCCACTTTAGCCCAGGCCTCAAAAGCCTGATTGGGGAGCTGCATATGAAAAAACTGTTAGGTCTCATACTGATGGCAGCGGCCTTAGGCGGCTGCGCCGGCACCCCGTCCCCCGCACCGGGCACGCAGATGCTGGTGCATCTGGCGCAGATAGAGGTCTACCCGCAGTACCTGGAGGAATACCTGACCTATGTCAGAGAAAACGGCGTCGCCTCCATGACCAAGGAAGCCGGTGTCATCGCCCTTTACCCCGTATACGAGGCGGACAGGCGCGACCTTGTGATGGTACTTGAGATCTACGCGGATGAAGAGGCCTATCAGGCACACCTGAACTCGGCGCACTTTCTAAAGTACAAACAGGGTACGCTTAAGATGGTCAAGAGTCTGAATATCGTGGACTTAGGCCAGATAAGTCCCGAACTTTTGCCTGTGACCTTCAAAAAGGCCTCGCCTTAAACGGTGCTAAACCTCAGCTGACAGACGGAGACGATCATGAGCTATCAGCGCGCCCGCACCCCCGCGCATGTTGCCCAAAGAAAAGAGCAGATCGCCGGCATCGCCCTTGAGATCTACGATACCCAGGGCTACCAAGCCGTGACCTTCTCCGCCATTGCCGCCCAAAGCAACCTGACCCGTCCTGCTCTTTACACCTATTTTGAGAACACCGATGACATCCTGCTCCATGCCTTAGGCTTGGAATTTGAGGAGGTCAACTTGCAGTTGGAAACGAGTCTGAAGCAGAGGGGAAGTCTCACCACGGCAGAGCTGGCACAGCTCATCAATGAGGCCTTAGCCCCCCACCCGCGTCTGCTCAAGATGCTCTCTCTTAACTACTCGGTGATAGAAAACGGCAGCAGCGCACAGCAGCTGTGCGCCTTCAAGGCCAAAATCATGCGTACCTTCAGTCTGCTAGGGCAGTACGTTGAGCAATTCTTCCCCGGGGTTGACGAGACACGCAAGGTGGAATTTGAGTTTATCGTGTTCTCCTTTATCTCCTCGGTGTATATCCTGACCCACCCCAGCCCAAAGCAGCTTCAGGCCATCGCCGCCAACGATGCGGCCTTTACGGTGCCTCCCTTTGAGCGGCTGTGTCTGCAGGGCCTTATGGCCATCACCCGTGCTCTGGACGACAGCTGAAGGTGTCCTTCACCCCGAGCAGAAACCTCAGGGCTCGCCGCCCGTCATCTGGCTCAGCGCCGTGCCGCGCGGGCGGGTGGTGCGCCGCAACACCGCCACGACCACCCCGAAGAGCTGATAATGTTGCAGGTCTCGTATATCCGCAGTTCCACCTAAATATAAGGCAGGCTCGGGGCCTGAACGCAGGTATCTGAGCAAAAAGCGCCTCTGCCTGCTGACCACCACCAGATCGCCGTTGTGAGGTTTGAGGTCACGGCGGCAGACTATGAGATCGCCCTCGAAAATGCTCTCACTCTCCAGGGCCTTGGTATGCATGACAAAACAGAAGGTGGCCGGCTCATGCAGCCCCAATACGGCATTCAAATCCTGACCTGCAAATGCCCCTTCCCTGAGCACGGTCAGATCATCATCGGCACCGGGATCAGTCATGGCCATTACCTGTCAGATGTTTTACGCTGAGTATTTTCATGGTATGAGGGGCGGAATGAAACCGTGCCTTGCAGATATCTGTGCGTTCAATTTTGCAATACAGCTTAAGCTTTATTTGATGGTTGATCTAATCAAATTGTCCATTAACATGTATAATAGTCAAAATTTTTTATAAGGAGAGCAATGTGCGCTACAATCTTGAAACCAGTCTGAAGAATGCAGTCAAAAGAGGCTGTGCCGGTACCAACGCCCGTCCCACTCAGGTTTTTACCGAGGGCCTGCGTCTGGCTATGCTGTATGCCCTCGATTTGTGCTGCAAAAATCTTCCTTCCCGTCTTGACGGCGGCAATTTCAACAAATTCAGCGAGTATGTCAAAAAACTCAGCGGCGAGGAGCCTTGCTTAGGCGAGCTGGCCGCCTGGAAGTTTTTGATCAAGCGTCCGATTTTCATCGAGCGTCTCTACGCGGTGTATACCTCTTATCGCCGCGCGGAATTTGTTGACGCCGCTTCCTCCGAGGATCTCTCCGAGGTGGCCCGCGCCACCCAGAAATACCGTTGCGGCTCCGTGCGCAGTATCGGTAATTTCTGTGCCGCAATGGCCCGCGAGCTGGATCTGGTCAAGCCCGGTTCCACCATGCTGTTGTCAGCCATGGGCAGCTCAGGCTTCAGGCTCTGGCAGCTGGCCTGCGAGAACAACGCGCGTATCCTTGCCGGCGATCCCACCCCGGTATATCAGGAAGCACCCAAGGTGCTGGCGGCCATGTGGGGCTGCCGTCCTGAGTTTGTCAGCCTCTCGTTTACCCGCGACAATCAGGTTGATGCCATACAGCCGCCTGAGCTCATCGTGATGTCCCTGGCCGATGAATCCAAGATCACCAAGGTCACCTCCGGTGAGCGCGCCAATTCGGCCATCAATCCGGCCATGAACCCCTTAGAGCAGCTGCGTCGCGCCCTTAATCTGCTCAAAGACGGCGGCACTCTGATGGCGGAATTGCCCTCTTCACTGCTCAACAGCTCCAAGTCCATCGAAGTGAAGCTGCGCCAGAAGCTCTTGGAACTGCCCATGCAGTATTCCATCTTCACTCTGCCTGAGGATCTCAGGCCGCAGCTGCCCGGCGGCGAGGCCATCCTGGTGGCCAAGAAGGGTCAGCGCGGCGACAAGATAGCCTTCTACGACGCCACCGCCTGCTTTGAGAAGGCCAAACCCATTCCGCTGAAATATGACGCCGTCAAAGGTGCCGAGATCATTGCCAAACTCAAGGCCAACACCCCCGATGAGGACAACGAGGTTGCCAATCTCTTGGATGAGGACGGTTACCGCATTGTGCCCTCTCACCGCAGATCCAGCGAAAAGGTCCAGGACGGTTATACCAGAGTGCGCGGCCTGGAATTGTTTGCGGACATCAGGCGCGGTCTGGAGTTCAGACCGGGCATGCAGGATTACTGCACCAAGGTGCCGGAGACCGAGCTGGAGCATCATCTGGCCCGCGAAATTTACTGCCTGCAGCCGGGCAACTTCTCACCGTTGGGTGTCTACGATTTGTGCCCCATGATGATGTATCGTCTGCCCAGCTACGTGCGGCAGGAGAAGCGCTATGAAGTCAAGAGCGGCGATCTGCTGCTCTCGCACAGCAGTGGCGTGGTCAGGGCCGGCATCATGCTCGATGAGGACATGAACGGCCGTAACTTCTTTGCCAGTTCCAATCTGCTGATCCTGACGGTAAATCAGGAATTAGCCGATCCGGTCTACATGCTGACGGTATTGCTCTCCGAGAAGGGGCAGGAAACCCTAAGGCGTTGCTCCAGCCGCGGCATCACCAAGATCCTGCGCGTACCGGCGCTGCAGGAGATTGAGTTCCTGTTGCCGTCGATGGAGGAGCAGAAGCAAAAAGCGGCTGCCTATATGGAAGTCTTAAAGAAGGTTTCCAAGATCAAGGCCGCCGAAGTTGAGGCCAATAAGGAACTTAAGGCCTGCATGCAGAGCATCGCCTGAATCTCAAAACCGCGTCAGCTGCCTTAGCACTGACACAGATCCTAAAATCGCCGTTCATCACATTTTTGATGAACGGCGTTTTACTTTTCGGCAGCTTGTCTTTATCCTGTTTTGTAACAGAACACTGTCAGATCTGGCACCGATAGTACCAGATGACTGATATGGTAAAAATTATTTAAGATCAAATTGTTACATTGTTAAATCAAGATATGATGTATCTAGTTGCGCACATGATCGGTATGACCATCTTGCATTAATTACTATGGTTTCTTAGTTTTTAAGAATGATGGTCATACCGCTTTTTTGACTTAACTTATTTTGGCTTCGCCAACATTTTGATGTATTTTAACGTAATTACAGGTAATTAGGTATGGACGAGTTGATTATGCAGTTAGATGAGACGACCCAAAAAGACAACAAAGAAAAGGACCAATATGCCATAACCATGCCCGGTCGCGAGGAGATTGCCCAGAGGCCTTCCTATCAAATAGACCTGCTTAAACACCCTGAGCCCTATCTGAAATTTAAGCTCTGTTCCCCCAAACCCTTTATCATTTCAGGTCCGCATGGCAGCGGCAAAACCTACGTGATTGAGGCCTACGCCAAGTTTCTCAATCGCAAAGTAGTCACGATTGACTGCGCCGAATCCTTCAGTTTTTGGGGCAGCGAAAAATGGGATCTGGATGAGGAAATTGATGAACTCAAAAGCCACGCCCCTCATGCGATCCTGGCCTTGGATAACCTAGATGAGCTGTGCGTTAAGGGAGAGGTGCTCATGAAACCTAAGGTACGCATGCTCTTTGACCATGTGCGCTTATTACCACAACTGGGCATAATCATCATCGGCATGACGTCCTGCCCGGAAAAGCTCGCCCCTCTGTTTAACCGCAGCTCTCTCTTCGGGGACATACTGCCTTTGCCCCGCTCTCCGCGAGCTTTGGTGGAATCCGTACTGCAAGAGCGCTTGGCCGAGTTGCCGCATGATGAGGACCTTCCGCTCAAGCCTCTCTCTTATCGTCTGACCGGGCGCTCTTTATGCGATGTTGTGTATGTGTTGGAGCAAGCCGCTGCAGCCGCGGCCCGCGAGCGAGCCGAACGTATCGGCGCTTCGCACCTCAAATTTGCCCAGACTCTGCTCTTCTCGGGCTCCTTAAAAGATCACGCGGCCTTTTTCAGCGGGGCAAATTTTCAGCTGCCGGGACATCGTGCACTTGCCGAATTTTTTAACCGCGAGGTGGTAGAACCCCTTAGGCTGCTTGAGGAAGGGGTAGAGGATGCCTTTCCCGAAAGCATCCTGCTCTACGGGGAGAGCGGCAGCGGCAAAAGCTACGCCGTCAAACAGCTCGCGGCCTACTTAGGCTGGTACTGCGCCGAGTTCAATGCCGCTTCCACGGCCAGCCCCTATATTCATGACACTCCCAAGAAAATGCGTGAGCTCTTTGAGCAGGCCGCGGCCCGGGCCCCTGCGCTGGTCATCATCGATGAGGCCGAACATTATCTGGGACGGCGGGAGTTAGGTGATCGCCAGTATGAGGCCGAGGAAAGCGCCGAGCTGCTGCGCTTGTTCGCCGAGGCGCGTGAGCGCAACGTTCTGCTCATAGGCATCACCAATTTATTGGAGCGCATTGAGCCTGCCATGCTGCGCCCTGGCAGGTTCGGTCTAAAGTTTCGGTTGGATCATGCCGCCGGCGACGATCTGCAGGAATTGGTGCGCTCCCTGCTCGTGGCCGATCCCAACTTGCAGTGTAACTCCGCGGAGTGCAGCGCCAGCATCGCGCGCGCCCTCGAGGGCAGGACTACGGCACAGGTTGCCGAGCTGATGCGGCTGTTGCGCCGTGAGGCCTGGCGTCAGCACTGTGTGACTATGGACCGCAAATTCATCCGCAAGGCTCTGCCGGCTCTGCTGCGGCGCTTTGATGAGGAGTGCCGGCCCCCTACCCCAAAACCCTATCTGGTCCGTGCTTCGGCCTGAAGTCGTGACCGCAGGGCACGGGTGCCCTGCAGGATGGCTGCCGCCTAAGTTGCAGCACGGCGGACGAGACTGATGTCCTGTCCCGGTCAAACTCACCTTCAAGGAGACGGGCGCTCTATGCACCTTATGTAAACCCTAGCTCCCCGTCTTTTCATATGGTAACAGCCCACCCTGCCTAATTTCAATAAGTTAGCCCAAAAAACTCTCCTTTGATTTTCCTAGAAAAAATTATTTTTTCAAGGAATTTCCTTGACAATCCGTACGTTGTATTGTTA
>JAFUGP010000162.1 GCA_017469335.1 Succinivibrio sp.
AGAAAAAGGAGCGATATCAGAAACACAGGCCCATGATCAAAAATCTAGGCCTTCGAAAGATTGGAAGATGTGGATTTTAGATATGCTGGTTTACAGCACTAGGGAAAGTGCTAATTCCTAAAAAATACTGCACAATGTCGGCCAACCCCGAGAGCAGCATGAGATTGTCGGCCGTGCTGCCGTCTAACTTGCGCAGGTACAAGGTCAGCACCGGCTGCAACTGCATGATGGCCATGTTGGTCAGCCCGGCGGCAATCAGCAGGCAGATGACGCTGCGGTTTTTAAACAATGAGACCGCTGCCGCCTGACTGTCCGCCACGGAAGCCTCTCCCTTGCCGTTCTCTCCTTTAGCTGCGCCCTTAGCCTGCGGTGCAGCCTCAGCGGCTTCCTCACGCGGGGGCTCCTTGAGACAGAAGAGTGTCAGCAGCGTGATGATGAACAATCCTGCGGCACCCACGAAAAAGGAATTGCGCATGCCCACCAAGGTGGCCAGCACACCGCCTAACAGAGGTCCGATGATGCCGCCGCAGATATTGGCCGACTGCATCAGCCCCATGGACAGGCCTAACTTGTCGCGGGGCATGTAGGCCGAAAGCATGGCCATACAGGCCGGCCACAGTCCGGCGGCAAACCCCTGCAGCACGCGCATGAAGAACAGCTGCAGCGGGGTCTGCACCAACCCGCCCACAAAGTAGACCACCGTGAGCATGATGCTTGAGCGCAGGATCATGAGCTTGCGCCCGGTGCGATCCGAAAGCCGCCCCCACAGCGGGGTCATGATTGCGCTGATGACAAAGGTGATGGCGAACACCGCTCCCGACCAGAGGTTGACGCTCTCCTCGGAAGCCCCCAGCTCGGTGGTAAGGTACAAAGGCAGAAAGGGGATGAGCATGGTATAGGAAGAGGCCATCATGACCGCTAAGAAGATCATGAGCCCCAGTACCACTTTCCAGTTCATGCCCGTTGTGCTCCTTGTGTCAGGATTTTGCCCCGGCAATCGACCTGCCTGCGCGGCCTGGTGCAGTTACGTAGGCCACCTGGGCTGTCGTCACCTGCCCGCACGGGGCGTGTTGTGCGCGCAACACGTCCCTTAGGCTGTCAGGACCTGATTTGTGTGCCTTGGTTGTCTCAGCGCGTCGCGGCACGGCGCAGCTCCTGTCGCTGCGCTCTTTGCTGCTCACGCTGCTCCTCCAGGAGCAATCTGCCGGGGAAGAAAATTCTCAGGATGCGCACAGGCGGTCTGCCGCCCAAATAAGTGCCCAGCAGGCTGCAGATCAGGCCTACGAGAATACCGGGCACGATGTTGTGCCAGGAGCCTATATGCAGGTTCAGGGCCATCATCAGCACGTAGCACAACAGTCCTCCTGCCACGCCCAAAATCGCGCCCTGCTTGTTCATGCGCCACCAGAACAGCCCCAGCACCACCGGCCACATAAAGGTGCACTCCAGTCCGCCGAAGGCGAACATGTTCACCCACACCACGATGTCGTAGGGATGCAGCGAGAGGGCGATGGCGATGACACCCAAGGCGGCGGTGGTGATGATGGAGGCCACCTTGACGCCGCGGTTGCCCAGTTTGGCGGGCAGGTCAAACTGCACGCCCAAGTCGCGGATCACGGCCGAGGAGGCGGCAATCAACAGCGAGCTGACCGTGCTCATGGTCGCGGCGATGGGGCCGACGATGGTGATACCCGCCAGCAACGGGGACATGTGATGCACGATTAAATTGGGGATCACCGCGTCGGTGCCCTGAGCGGGGAGCTCGGTGATCACCCCGCGGGCGAGCACGCCCAAGGTGGTCATGCCGATCATCAAAGCCCCGCACACCAGTGTGGCCACCAGCATGGCCCGGGAGAGATCGGAGCTTTGTTTGTAGCTTAGACAGCGCACCAGCGACTGCGGCAGACCCAGGGTGCAAAAGCCCACCAAGAGCCAGGCAGACAGCAGCAAGGTCCAGGGCAGCAGGCCGCCTGAGTTGGGTGTGAAGAGGCGGCTTACGCCATCCTCCATCACCTCCTCCTGGGAGAGGCGCTCCATGATGTGCTCCAGAGAGCCGCCGGCCTCGATAATGCTGTAGCCCATGGTCACCATGCCGATGAGCATGAGTACGGCGCATAAGGCATCGGTGAGCACCACGGTACGAAACCCGGAGGAGGTGTAAAGCACGGTGACCGCGGCGAAGAGCAGCACCCCGGCGCGGTAATCCCAGCCGGTGATGGCCGAGAAGATCTGCGCCCCGCCGATGAACTGCCCGACTATCATGGCGGTGAAAAACAACAGCAGCATCACCGAGAGCAGCACGCACAAGGCCTTGCTCTGGTAGCGCTCCTTGATGACATCGGTGATGGTCAGGGCCCCGATGCGCCGGCCGATGAGGGCCAGCTTCTTGCCCAGCACCCCCAACAGGAAAAAGCCGGTGATGATCTGCGGGGCGGCGAAGACCACCCAGCCAAAGCCGCGCTGCCAGGCCACGCCCGGGCCGGAGACAAAGGAACTCACCGAGCCGTAAGTGGCCACCAGGGTGAGGGCCAGCACCACGCCGCCTAAGCTGCGTCCGGCGATGAAATACTCGCTTTGAAAGCTGTGGTTGCGCCGGGAGAGATAGGTGGCGTAGAGGCTGATGCCCAAAAGCAGCGCCAGAAAACAGAAGACCGGGATGACGATGGGACTAAATTCTGACATCGTGCACCTCCTTCTGCTCAGTGGTTAAGGCAGTAGTTTGCGACCTGTTGGTGAGCAGCCGGTCCTGCTCGTATTCGCCTAAGTCATCTTCCAAGGAGAAATCGCGCATATAACGTTTGATGAGTACCCACACTGCGGCCACCGACATCACGTAGCCGCCCAGGCAGGAGAGCACAAACCACAGGGGCAGCGAGAAGATGGTGAAGGGCAGATCTTTTAAGAGCAGTACGCACAGCCAGAAAAAGGCCGCCACCGCCAGAGCGCACACCAAGGTGGCGCGGGCCTCGCGGTCGGCCTGCGCGAGTTTGTCGCGGTAAGTTTTGATGGTATCGGACATAGAAATGATCCCCAAAGGGCAGCCTCAGGCTGCAACCGGCAGCTCAGGGACTTAAGGGACAGGATCCCCGGTGCTGAGCAGGTCTGGATATTTTAGCCAATCTCAGGGTGCTTGGCAGCAGACGGAGGTTATTTTGCGCCAAGGGCCCCTTACAGCGTGCAGTCAAAACCCAAAGGCGGCCTGTGGCTTGAAGAGGCACTCAGGACAGGGTAAGGCAGATCCGCTCGTTGCGGATCTGCCTTAGGAGAGTTCTTTTCAGGCCTGCTGCGGTTTGGACTTTGCTGTACCATCGGTGAGCAGCTCTTTGACAAAGGCTTTGACTTCCTCGCCGATGGCGGCGTGCCTTAAGGCGTACTCGATGAAGGTCTTGGCGTAGCCTGCCTTGTTGCCGCAGTCATGGCTGCGTCCCTTGATGGCGAAGGCCTGCACTTCTTCCACGTTCATGAGCATGGCGATGGTGTCGGTAAGCTGGAACTCGCCGCCTGCACCTAAGGGGGTGCGCTTGAACAGCGGCCAGATCTCAGCCGGCAGCACATAGCGCCCCACCACGGCATAGTCAGATGGAGCCTCGGTTACGGCGGGTTTCTCCACGATGCTCTTGATGGAGCAGCTCTCGCCGGGGGCGAGGCGTGCTCCCTGCAGATCGACGATACCGTAGGAGGAGACCTGCTCATGCGGCACCTGCTCGACCATGATCTGCGGCTGTCCGTCCTCCTCAAAGCGCTTGACCATGGCCGCGAGATTGTCCTTTTTGGGATCGCCTAACACATCATCGATGAGCACGTCCGGCAGCAGCACCGCGAAGGGGCTCTTGCCCACGATGGGCTGGGCGCACATGATGGCGTGGGCCAGACCCTTGGCCTCGCCCTGGCGCACCTCCAGGATGGTGACGTCCTTGGGAATGATGGACTGCACTTCCTGCAGCAGCTGGCGTTTGACGCGCTTTTCCAGCGTGGCCTCCAGCTCAAAGGAGGTGTCGAAATGGTTGGCCACGTTGTTCTTGGAGGCGTGGGTGACCAGCACGATGTTCTTGATGCCGGCGCTGACGGCCTCGGTCACCACGTACTGAATCAGCGGCTTGTCCACCACCGGCATCATTTCCTTGGGGATGGCCTTGGTGGCCGGCAACAACCGGGTGCCCAGCCCGGCGACGGGAATTACGGCGTATTTGATATTGCCAAAGTTCATATCCGGCATACTAGCTCCTCGGCCTGCACGGCCTGCTGTAAAGTTTGAGGTGGGGCGATGGCGGCTCCCGGGCCTTGATTTTGTGTTCAGCTCAGGCGCCCGTCCCTGCGGGGTGATCCCCTGTCTGCGCGTATGCTCTCATTGTCGTGCAAAGACACAAGTGCTTCTACGATACAGTGCACATTTAAGCGTGCCTGAGTTCAAAGATAGCTGTGCGCCAGGGTAAAAGCAGAGGGCAGGCTATTAAGGGCGGAAAATCCGCCTGGATCCGAACATGCCCGGTCCCGGGCCGGGCTCTGATGGTTCAGTTTTGCGCCGGGCAGAGGCTTTATCATCATCCGCCTTACTGCAGGGCGTCACGCAGTTTTCAGTGCGCCTGCTTGTTCTGGGCATTTTGCGGTGCGCTCGCCGCGTCATTTTTATCTGCGGAGGCACTCTGCTCTTTGGCCGCACTTAAGCTCTGCAGGGCGCCTGGGTAACGCCAGAAAACATAGAGCATGGCGAGCACGGCGAAGATGAAGTTTAAGATGGCGTTGCCAAAGGCCTTGTAATCCACCCACCAGGATTCGGCCTGCTGCGCGCTGATCCCCAACAGGGCTGGCAGATAAAAGGCGATGATGACATTCAAGAGCGCGGCGAGGATAAAGTAGAGCATCCACAGCAGCGAGAGGGTCTGCCAGGCCGGGGCGGGCAGGGGCAGCTCCTTGCCGAAGAGATAGGCGAAGGGATTTTTGTGCAGCAGATACTGCGTGATGAAGATGGCCAGAGCAAAGAGCAGATTGACTACCGTGACCTTCCATTTGATGATCTGCGGATCACGCAGCAGTACGGTGGGCAGTCCGAACAGCAGCACGGCGCAGAGCAAGAAGATCTGCAGCCGCGAGAGGGTGCGGGTGAGCAGGTACTCAAGCGCGGTGGCCGCCACACAGGAGCCCACCACGATGGCCGTGGCCAAAATCAGATCGGAGGTTAAACGGTAGGCGGTAAAAAAGGCTATCACCGGCAGAAATTCGATGATTTTGACTAGGGAGGGCATGATCAGATCTCGTTGATACGGCGTGGCGGCGGGGGCATGCGCTTAAAGGAGATCCCCTCATTGTCGGCGCTTAAGATGGTAATTTGCTCGTCCAGAAAGCGGATGACGTTCCCTAAGGACAGATCGTAGCTTAAGGTAGGTCCGGTGGTGCTCTGGCAGTCGCTGACGGCAAAGTGCAGAATGCTGCCCTGACGCCCCGAATATACCAGCCCCGGGGTGCACAGCCCGTCCTCCTGCGACTCCTTTTTGGTGATCATGTAGGTCAGGCGGTTAGGGGCGGCGCAGGACTCCACGTTGAGCTTGGAGATCACGCATAAGGTAGATTGTTCGGCACGGTCGATCTTAAGGGCCCGCAGGGGATCGCACCAGGGGCAGCTGTTGACCTGCGCTCCGGCACCGTTGTCGAGGGTAAAGAGCAGCTCTTTATGATCACCGCCGGTGGCTTTGTACTCCCCGGGCGGCAGGGTGACGGCGCGGGAGATCTGCTTGAAGGGAATGATGAGGTAATCGTTGATGCAGTGCCGATCCGCTACCTTGAGGGCCGCGCCCACCGGAGCGAAGGCCACCTCATCGGTGTGAGGCCTAAAATCGAGGGTGCACTCCCCCTCCCCGGACGCGGCAGACACGCCAGCGCTCAGACAACCCCAAAAAAGCAGATGTAAAAGTTTTAGCCTCATGGCACAGAGTATAGTAAAGAAAGGGCGCCTAAACCAGTGTGAGGCAAGGATTTTTGTGCAATGAATCCATAAGAAGCCACGCGTTTGACCTAAGGAGACGCCGGGCTTGACCGTGACTTGGGCAGTTTATGTTTGCCTGAGGGCAGGCGGCTTTTAGCTGTCGGCAAAAGCAATTCTCACGATACTGCGAAAATCAGGCCCTATCACCACCCCTACCTTTTTGAGTTCGTAGGATACCGGCGGCACGTGGCCGTAGTCGTTTTTGATTAGTTGGTTTAAGGCATCCTCCAGGCGCTTGTCGGGGTTCTCACCTTGGTGCTGTACCTTGAACTCAAAGGCGTAGCGCAGTTTGGCCTCCGGAATGGTAAGGAGGAGGTCGCAGCGGCCTCCGGCGCTGTGAGCCTCGGGGGTGACCTCAAACTCGGCAATGCTCAGCCAGGTAGCGATAAGGCCGCGGCAGGCATTCTCGGAGGTAAGCGTCTTATTGTCGAAGGTCCAGGAATTTAAGTAACGCTCAAATATGTCAGAGAGAGCGTTAAGATCACCTGCGAGCAGAGTTTTGGTGATCTTGGTGAGCTCATTAAACTGTTTGGGGGTCAGGCCCTTTCTGACCATGGTCAGCAGGTGGCGTCTGAGGGATTTGGCAACTTCGGTATTGGACAGACCCAGGCTTATCATCTGTTCATCAAAGGTCTGGTTATAACTGCAGCCCCTGATGGTGAGATACCCGGTCTGAAAGAGCAGCAAGGGCGAATCGTAAGCCGGAGTGATGGTTTGTTGCTGATTGTCTATGTCCAACTCCACACCGCTGTCCAGTTCATCGCCGCTACAGGTGATGATTTGGTCCACCTGCGCAATATCCAAGGAGCAGTTGCGGGCGAAGAAGGTGGACATCGCCGTGGACAGACCGCCTGAGCGGTACCAGTAGTTGGCAAAGCCACGATGTGGTTTTTTAAGAAAACTTAACACCGACCAGGGATTGTGGAGGGTGGCCTCGCTCTCATTGGTAAAGCGAAAACCGTCATAGTTTTTCTTCAGCCCTGCATAAATCTCCTCCGGGGTCTGATGAAGTACCTCCGCGGCATGCCGGATGTGCGGATCAAAATAACGGTGCAGCTCCTCGTTCGTATAGCCCAGCAAGGTGGCGTAAGCTCCGTCCAAGGTTAAATCCTCAACATTGTTAAAGCCCGATAGCACCCCTATCTTGGTGACCCGGGAGACCCCGGTGAGAAAGAAAAAGCACAGTTTCTCTGACTGCCCCTTTAACATGCGGTAGAAGTTGTCCAGGGTATTGCGCACCTGCCACAGCTCATGAGGCTTGTCCAGAAAGTGGGAAACGGGAGCGTCATACTCGTCTATCAAAAGTACTACCGAGCCGGGTGTTTGTGCGGATAAAAAAATAAAAAGCAGATCTTTGGCTGAAAGCTTATCGTCAATGGGAAAGTCAGGGGCTGCCTCGCTTAATTGCACTGCCATCTGCAGTCTGAACGAGGACTTGAATTCCTCGACGTCG
>JAFUGP010000014.1 GCA_017469335.1 Succinivibrio sp.
CAAAACCTCACAAGGCTTGCTGGTAAACGCCGATGTCAACGGCGCTTTAAACATAATGCGAAAGGTATTCCCGGATGTTACCTTAAAAAGTAACTACGGGATAGCGGGCTGCGGGAGCCCGGTGAGGATAAGGGTCTAAAAAGCCCTTACCGCTCACAAACCGTCAAATTATTTTGAGACAGACCCTTAGGATATGCAACATGAATACACCACCAGCGCAGGCCGGGAGGATTTTGCCTGGCTTATTGACAATCAGGCCTACTATGTAGACAAGACACCCTACCTAAAAGAGCTCTTTTTGGGCATCAACAAAGGCTCCAACGAACTCATACTGCGCCCGCGCCGCTTCGGCAAGACACTCAATCTGACCACGGCCTACCATTTCTGCCGCTTAAACTACCAAAACCCCGGGGACATAACCTACCAACAAAAGCTCTTTATCGACAACGGCATCAAACTCGCGGTGGCAGGTGAGGAGTACCGGGATCTGCGCGAGAGATTCATGGGACAGTACCCGGTCATCTACGTCTCCTTCAGGGGGATGGAAGGCCCCACCTTCTCATCCGCGCTCAGTGTGCTGTTAGGCAGAATAGCGGCTTTGTATGAGAATTTTCAGTTTCTGACTCAAAGCCCCAATCAGACTAGGGAGAGGAAGGATCTTTTTGCCCGGCGCTATGCTTTCTGTCAGCTTGAGCGCGATAAGGTGGCGGCAGGTGAGCAGGTGGCTCAGGCCTGCTCCATTGCCTCAGATTTCCTTCCCGCGCTGGCCTCAATGCTGCACCTGGAGTACGCAAGGCCGGTACTCATACTGCTTGATGAGTACGATGTGCCGCTGCAAAAGGCGGTGATGGCCGAGGAGCCTTATTACGACAAGATGCTGGACATCATCCGCAAGATCAGCGTCAACACTTTCAAACAAGATCCCGAACCCTGGCTGCTCAAAGGCATTGTCACCGGCTGTCTGAGGATTGCCCACCAGAGCGTGTTCACCGGCGCCAACAATTTCGTGACGGTGGGCCTTGACAGTATCCGTTACTCTGCTTACTGCGGCTTTACCCAGGAGGAGACCGCCTGCCTGCTCAGGGATTTTGACTTGGCTGACCGCTCGGACGAAGTAAAGGCCTGGTATGACGGCTATCTGTTCGGTACTGAGCGGGTTTACTGTCCCTGGAGTCTGATTAATTTCTGTACCGCTGATGCCGCAAGAGGCAGAAGACCCAAGGCCTACTGGATGCATACTTCAGGACAGGATATCATCGACCTGTATCTTAAAAACCGCGTGGAGAGCGCGGACAAGCATGATCTGGAGATGCTGCAGGCACTGCTTGACCACAAGTCCGTGGCGGTGAGACTGCAGGAATTCGCCACCTACCCCGATATCAAGCGCGGTATCAGCTTTGACGCGTTTGCCACCATGCTCCTGCACACGGGCTATCTTACCTACGATGATGAAGCCCCGGCAGAGAGCAGCGCCGAAGACCTGAGTGATGATTTGGATGAAGAGCCGGTATGGCTGAAAATCCCCAACCGCGAAATCAGAGCTTCTTTGGGCAAACTCATTGAGCCTTTCTACAGCGCGGCCAACCCACAGTGGAAACAGGAGGCTTCCCACATCCTCCAGGCTTTGCTGCAAAACCGCGCCGAGGAGGCACAGCAGCCTCTCACCGCCATGTTAAGACGCTACCTCAGTGTGCGCAACAAAGGCTACGAGAGCTACTACCACGACTTTTTACTGGGTCTGTTGGCCTTAAGTGCTCCCGCCGGGATCACACTTAAAGATGAGCAGGAGAGCAGGGAGGGTTATTCTGACATCACTCTGATCGATGACGATACCCGCACGGCGGTGGTGCTGGAGCTTAAGGTGGCGGCACAGCACAATTTCGCGGCGCTGCAGCGCGCCTGTGAGGACGCACTCTCCCAGATAAGGAGCAAAGACTACGCCCAGGGCTTCATCGACCAAGGCTGCCTGCACGTCTACGGTATCGGCGTGGCCTTTGCCGGCAAGAGCTGTCTTATCAAGAGTATGGGCGATCTGGTGCTGTCCTCACACGCTTAGCGGTAAACAGAGACAGAGCAGAGCCGGCGCGCTCAAAACTCGGTGGTCAAAAGCTCTGGGGGCAGGCTGCCGAGGAAGTGTCTGTGCGCCTTCTGCCGGCAGCGTCTCTCTCACCTAGGCTCCTCATTTGGAACTTTTGCCCCTGGTGCCGGAGCGTCGCTTGGTCGCAGTGGTGCCGGGGGCTGAGCGTTTCTTGGGCTTGAGGGGCTTGACCTCGGGGGTACTCTCGCTTTCCTGAGCCTCACTGCCCTGTGCCTCGGTGTAGCGATCCATCAGGGAGCGGAGCTCAAAAAACTCCTTCACGCTGATGCCGTCGGTGTGCTCCTCACTCTGTGGCGGCGAGATCTCAGCGGCAGCAGCGCCCACTGTGCTGCCGCTGTCCCCTGCGTCCCTGGCGCTAAGAGCCTCGGCCTGAGCGTGCGCAGGAGCGGTGCTCAGCGCCTCTCTGCGCTCGTATCTCAGGTCTTGGGCGTGAGAGACGGCAGGATGGTGGGCGCTTGCTGACTTAGCGGTGGCGCGGGAAGGGGCATACTGCCCGGCCTGATCTGCCAAAGCGGTGTTGGTAGCTGCGTGAGTAGCGGGGCTCTCAGCAGGACTAAAGCCCAGAGCCTTAAGCGCCGCCGCGCCGGCGTTAAGTTCCTGCGGGGCAGCGGTCTGAGTCGGGGCAAAATTCAGACGGGAGTGCAGCTCCTGGAGGACCGCGCGGGCCTGCGTCGAGGCGATGAGTGAGGCCGGATCAATCAGCGCGGGCAGTACCTGCGCCGGGGGCTGTGACTGCGTCAGAGCAAAGGCACGATAGCTGTCAAATTCGAGCTCCGGTCTGGCGGCGAGGGCCTCTAACTCGGGGCTTTTAACCCCGATCTCAATGATCTCCGGGGCCGGGACTGCGATCAGGTTTAAGCTGTCGTGCAGCTTAAAGTGCAGAGCCTTGGTGTAGTACTGACGGTGGTTAAGTAAGAGCCTATACCAGGAAAAGAGTGTGAGGCTGCCGCGTGTTTGGTACAGTCCCAGCGTGCGCAAGGCGCTGCTTGCGGTGGTGTAGTCGGGCAGAGCGTCACCGCAAAACTGGGTAAAGCGCTCCTCAATGAGCTTTAGGGCCTCGCTGTCCTGGCGCAGCAGCACCCCGCCTTGGACAACAAAAAGCCCGAAGGTGGGATCGTTGAGGGGCACTCGGGCGCCTTGCAGCTGCGCGCGCAGATAGTTTTGCAGCTCAAGACCTGCCGCGGTAAGACCGCCTGCGGCCGCGCCGCAGGCGCTGGCGCTGCGATCGGCCACGCGCACCAGCTGCCAGATCCTAGGCCGTGCCTGATCCTGATGGTCACCTGCGCCTGCCTGATTACTCTGGCCATCGTGTCCTGAGAGCAGCACCCAGGGCGGCAGGGCCCGGGAGATAAATTTAAGCAGCTCCTTTTGCTCACCCAAAAGCTGCATGGCCGTAAGCGGCAGGGCCTCATCATGGCTTACCCCGCGCCCTGAATTGAACTGCACCAGAAGCTCAGTTGACCTTGTGCGCGCGGCAAACTGTCCTATGCTCTCCAAGATAGGCTCCCAGAGCTCCTCTGAAGGGCTGTAAACCTTAAAGTCGGTGCAGATCTTGCCAAGATCATGAGCTAGGGCCGCGCACAGTACAGCGCACTCCAGTGAGCCGTCACTGTGGAAATCGGAGCCCACATAGCCTTGAGAGCGCAGGGCCGAGAGGGCGCGGTGGGCGGTATCAAGCAGATGGGAGATGAGCCCGCCGGCGCGGTGATCATGAGTGTGTTCGGAGGCCGGCAGGGGGCCGGTTAAGTCGGCAAGGCGATTTAGCAGTGGTACTATCAGGTGCTCAAAGTTATCCTGTGAGAGATCAAGGCTGCGGCGCAGCGCCACCGAATGCGGCTCTAGGAGCGCGTCCAACTCACCCTTGGTAAGCACCGGGTAGCGGTAGCGTCCTTTGGAGTCGACTTCTATCTTGAGGGAGTCTAAGTCCCGGATGGGGGCGGTTGGTTTTGATTTGGTGCGGAGGAAAAAACGCATGGGGCACAATTAAACAAGGTTTTGAGGTGGCAGGAGCGGTGCTGAGTGCGCCGCTCTCATCTTGCAGGCAAGTTTAACATGCCTCGGGGCTGAAACAGGCCTGGAATGGCCTTTTACTCAATCGTTAAAGGAACGAATTGAGTGATCTCTAGGACCTAGGGAGCGCAATCCATAAAACTGAGTATGAGGCGCGTAGCCTTGGTCAGGTCGGAGCAGAAATAATCCTGCGAGTAGTTTTGGATTTCTGACGAAAGGACTCCGTTACGAGGTACAAGAATTGTCCTGCATGAGACGGTATGACCGGCTGTAATGTCTGATGGTGAATCGCCCACCATCCAGCATTGTTTAAGGTCAAGATTGAAATCTTGAGCGGCTTTAAGTAACAGCCCAGGGGCAGGTTTACGGCAGTGGCAGGCGATCTTCAACTCGGGAATTTCTCCGGGAAATCCTTTGTCCGGGTGATGAGGGCAGAAGTATATGCCGTCAAGGTAGGCACTTGCGTGGTCGAGCAGCGTTTCCAATTTTTGATGAATAAGGTCAAGTCCCTCGAAACTTAGTTCACCTCTGGCGATCACCGGTTGATTGGTCACGATAATAACCAGGTAGCCTGAGTCGTTAAGAAGTCTGACAGCATCCGCGGCCCCCGGCAGCAATTCTAATTTTTCGATGTCTTTTAAAAACGGGACGTAGCGGATAACAGTGCCGTCGCGATCTAAAAAGACGGCCCTTTGGCGGTTACACAACGAGCGGCGTTTAGGGATCCCGGCTTTGACATCGCGCTCCACTGCCTTCAGACGCTCAGGAGTGCCCATGTCCTTAATGTATTCAGGGCTGCGGTAGGATATTAACTGCCCACTACCTGCCAGCGGACGTAGTAGATCGCGATCTAAATCCACGGGATCAACAACTGAGTCTGGATGTTGTACCGAGGCTGTGAAAGTATTTGCTGAAACCGTCAGTTGAGTTCCGTTTAAGCAATTCGGATGGGCAGTGAGATATTCATCAATGAGACTAACCGAAAGGACATGTACTCCGGCATTGACAAGATTATGGTAATACCTAGGGCGTGGGCCTTCCTTGGTAAGCCACTGGGTTACTTTGTTTTCTGCATCTGCAATGATCAGCCCCGAGTCATACGGATGTGAATTGGGATGAGTGAGGATCGTGGCCAGAGAACTGCGGGATCGGTGAAAGTTCAACAGGCGGTTGATATCCAACTCAAAGAGAGAGTCTGCGTTTAACAGCAGAAATTCTTCAGCAAGATAAGGACGCAGGTAAAGCAATGCACCTGCATTGCCCAGGGGAATTTTCTCAAGAAAGAAGGTTATATTAATGCCGAAAGGCTCTCCGGTGGCGGGGGAGATCCCAGAGCCGTTGCCGAAATATGAAATGATCTGCTCGGCTAAATGACTGACAGTGATGAGTACGCTCTTAACACCTTGGTCACGCAGGGAGTTCAATCCGCGCTCCAACACAGGGATGCCGTCCAGCGGAATAAGGGGCTTGGGGAGATCTGGGTAGATAGTAGCAATACGGGTGCCGCGGCCGCCCGCCATGATCACTGCCAGATAGTGTGAACCGGTGTGGTCGGAGAGGTGATGTTGCTCAAAGAGTTGTGTGTGGGCGATCATGGGTGTGACCAAAGGAAAATTATGGTTTCGTGCGTGGGGCACGGAACACCAGATATTTACCCAACAGGTAGTTAAGGACGATGATGATCAAGGCGTCTGAGATTTTAGCCAGCAAATTAGCCCAATGCCAAACAGCGATAAACAGCCAGATCAGCACCATGTCCAAGAGCAACGTAAAGAGGCGGACACCCAGAAAACCTACAAATTCGTAGAGGGAACGACGGGTTCTCAAACCTGCGCTCTGAAACACCCACAACTTATTGGTGGCAAAGGCAAAGAGAAAGGACAGTAGCCAAGCCAGAGCGTTGGCGGTCATAAAGTAGATTCCCGCAATTGCTGAGAAGAACCAAAACGAGCTGATGTTGATGGCGGTTGTGCCTACACCGGCGACGCCGTAACGCCATATTTCGCGGTAGTCGGGAATAAGTGCTACTGCGAACAGCTGGGAGATCAACCACTTGTAGCTACTATGATTTTTTTTCATAAGACTCTCTCTATATGCTGTTCAACAGTTGAGCCAGAACGTGAATTTTGCCACTGTCAAGATCTGGATAGTTACCGGTGTAAAGACCGTAGAAGTGAACGAAGTCTGCGTTATGGAGTAAGGTCGGATCAAAATCAGTCATCCGCTCGCGAACAAAGGGCTGCCTTGCCATATTGCCCCCGCCGGCGGTACCGCGACGGAATTCCACTTTTTCTGCGCTCAGACATGACGTCAGCTTGGAGAAGAATTCTGGATCTGGCTTACGCAGCATCACCACGAAGGCGTAGTTGACCGAGCCTGCAAGATCAAAATCGGTGTAGTAGCGTGAGGGATCAAGCTCGCTTAAAAACAGCTCAAAGTTCCTGCAGCGCTTTTGGTTATTCTCATCAAGCCTGGTGAGTGCACTGAGGCCCACCACAGCATTTAACTCAGTGCTGCGCATGTTGAATCCTGGCACCACGAAGAGAAATTCAGGATTCAGATCAGGATGTGCAGCAGCCGCCGCACTTTTAAATTCAGCGTCGGAACTCTCGCGCAGCAGACCATGACTGCGGTAGAGGCGGCAGCGCTGATAAAACTCCTCGTCGTCGGTACAGATCATGCCACCCTCAATGGTGCTCAGGTGGTGGGCGTAGTAGAAGGAGAAATTACTGGCCAGGCCATAGGTGCCGCACTTTTTATCCTGGAAGGTGGCACCATGTGACTCACAGACATCTTCAATCAGAACAATCCCGCGCTGAGCGAGCAGATCAAGCATACTTTGAGACAGGCCGTTGAAGCCTAAGACATGGGTGAGGAAAACCGCCCTGGTCTTGGGGCTGAGGACTCGCATCACGGCGGCTTCATCAAGAGCCAGGTTGTGCAGGGTAACGTCAGCAAAAACGGGAGTTAAACCCGCGGCAAAGACGGCGGCCAGATCGCTCTCCCAGGTTATGGGCGGAACGATGACCTCTCCGGGGCCGTAAAGATCTCTAAGAACGCTCATGGTGATGAAGTTTGCCGAGGAGCCGGAGTTTACCATCAGGCTGTGGCGCACTCCCAGCCAGTCACTCCAGGCATCCTCAAACTCTCGTACTTTAGGACCATTGGTGAAACGGTTTGAAGTGCGCAGAAAAGCAATCAGAGCCTCGATGTCAGCGGGAATTATGTTATTGCTCATAAGTGGGATATTCAGCATGATGACTCCTTATAGTCCGGAGGATTTGTTTTGGTTTGGAGCTGATGTTTTATCGAGTTTGAGGTAGTCAGAGCAGGTAAGCTGCAGACCTTCTTCAAGAGACAGGCGCGGTTGCCACCCCAGATTGCGTAGCAAGGATATGTCGAGCAGTCTGCTGTGGGCGCCCTCCGGCTTTGTGGTGTCAAATACAACCTCTCCGGAAAAGCCGGTGATCTTCCGTATCAGCAAGGCGAGCTCGCGAATTGACAAGTCGTAGCCGGTTCCGACATTGATGAGGCTACCGGGCAGAGATGGTAGGTCAATGCTCATCAGATGTAATATGGCCTCAGCCAGATCGTCTGAGCAGAGAAATTCTCGTCGTGCTTTACCGCTGCCCCAAACACTGACAAAGGGGGCATCTTGATCTTTGGCTGAGCAGAATTTTTCGATAAGTGCGGGGATGACCCTGGCATGCGGACCGTAGCGATCGTTTAATCCGTACAGATTGCAGGGAACCACTGTAAAATAACCGGTGCCATACTCACGGTTGCAGGCATCAAGGTAGCGGGCACAACAAAGTTTGGCCAGTGCATACATTTCATGTTGAGCATCAAGCAACCCAGAACCTAAGGCGGTTTCACTGATGGGTGAAAGTGTGTTCGCAGGGTAGAGAGTTGCTGAACCTATGTAACACAGGCGGGCCGTGTGATGACGACAAGCGCTGGATATGATGTTCAATCCCATGAGCAGATTTGAGCTATAGGCATGGGTGGCATGGGTTGAGTTGTAGGCAAGACTGCTATTCACGGCCGCGGCCATGATTACCGCGTCAGGTCTCTCCTGCGCAAAAAAATCCTCTACAGCGGCGTTGTCGCATAATTCAAGTTCATCATGTGTACGCGTTAGAACCTGTGTGAAGCCGCGGGCGCGTAGCAGTCGGATCAGGGCACTTCCGACCAGACCGGAATGACCGGCGATAAAAATTTTAGAATCGATATCCATTAAATCCCGTTCTCCTGTTTAAGACTCAGGATTGTCGTTGAGGAGATCGGTACCGGTTGTTTTTTGAACTTGCGTTTCTTCCGAGTAATAGAGCACACGGGCACCGCCGGACTCAAAGGTAAAGGGAATGTTTTTCAATTTAGAGAGTGCGTTCAGAACACGGCTCTGATCACCAGGACGCACATAGAAGACTATGAAGCCTCCGCCGCCAGCACCTAAGAGCTTGCCACCTACAGCTCCTGCGTTGAGGGCGGTCTGATATATTTCGTCAATCTCATCAGTACTCACTGCCGAGTTAACCTGGCGCTTTAATCTCCAGGTATGGTCAAGCATAAGACCGAAGTCATCAAGGTTTCCCCTGACTATTGCAGTTTTTGCCTCTTCGACCAGAGCCAGCATATCCCGCAGTTGGCTTTCCTTGTCGCGACTGCTCAAGATCTGCTGGTGTTCCTGCTGAATAGTGAACGAATAACGAGAGATGCCGGAGAAAAACATCAGCAGATTGCGATTTAGTTGCAGGCGTCGCTCTGTGTTTATGACCAACGGATCTACCCTGAAATCATTTTCACCAAAAGTGATGATATTGAGACCGCCATACGCTGCTGCAATCTGATCCTGTAGCCCGCCGCTCTCGCGGCACAAATCTCTTTCTAAGTGAATTGCTTCCTCAGCCAGGCGTTTTTTGCCTATATATTCACCGCGTAACGCATGCAATCCCAAAAGCAGGGCAACAGCGAAAGAAGAACTGGTGCCCAGTCCGGTGCGGGCCGGAAGATCTGCATCATAGGAGATGACCATATCAGACTCGCCCAAATACTTGAGCGCGTTACGTATAGCCGGATGTTCTATTTCATCTACCGAGCCGACGCGCTCCTTCTTTGAATAGGTGATGTCATTGCGATAATCAAAGAAGTGCGGGAGCCGTTTGATATTGACGTAACAATATTTGTCGATGGTAGTGGATAGTACCGCGCCGCCATGTCTGTTAAAAAAGTCGGGAAAATCCGTGCCACCACCAAAGAATGACATGCGAAAAGGAACCTGTGTGATTATCATGACTAACTCCTCAGCGCACGAGGTAAGAGGAGGTATCAGCACTGCGCTTTCGCCAGTAGTCAAGCAGATCGTGCATGGTCTGCTCGTATGGTATTTCAGGTTGCCAGCCAGTATGAGCTTTGAACTTGCTACAGTCAGGGATCTGAAGATCGGCGTCCACTGGACGTAGACGGGATTGTTCAACCTCCACTTTGATTTCTGCGGCGCGTTTTGATAACGAGATTAATGTATTGAGCGTATCGCCAACCTTGCAGGTATGTGTGCCACCGATGTTGTAATACTCACCGGGGACAGGATTTACGGTGACTAAGAGGTAGTAGGCGCGGACTGCATCACGCACGTCGGCGTAGGTGCGTAGCGAATCGAGGTTGCCAACCTTCACAACCGGCTCTATGGCCCCCCTTTCTATGAGGGCAATCTGCTTGGCAAAAGTGGACTCATGGAAGACATCGCCGCGTCGCGGTCCCGTATGCGTGAACATGCGGGTAGTCATGACGGTAAGACCGTAGGCCTCTGCGTAGTAGCAGCCTAAGAGATCGGTGCCGATTTTTGAGATGGCGTAGGGTGAGGCTGGATCGAAAGGACAATCCTCGTGAATGCCGCCCGTGGGGATTTTCTCGCGGGGAATTTTTCCAAACACTTCCGAAGAGGCGCAGACGTGTACGACCGGGTGGTATTCGCTGTCGGCCTTGGTCTGCTCCAGCAGTGCCTCCAGCAGGCGGCAGGTACCAAGAATATTGGTGTTCAGTGTGTCAATCGGTGCGGTGAAACTGGTTAAAGGATAGCTTTGAGCAGCGAGGTGAAAGACGTAATCCGGATGCAGTTTGCGAATGATACGTATAAGCGACATCTGATCATTGAGGTCTGCATAGCTAAATGTTAGCCGATCTCCCTTATTGGCGCGATTGAGAAGATGTGATACGTTATCAAGCGGTGAACGCCAGCGGCATACCCCCACAATGTTCCAGTCTGTGTTTTGCAGTAGGTAATCGGTCAGATGCGATCCGACCATACCGGTGATGCCGGTAATGAGAGCGGTAGTCATGATGTTTTTTCCTCTGCAATTTGAACTTTTTGGAAATTGGAGACCGGAGTGAATCGCAACCGTAAGGACAGGGGGAGATAAAGCAGGGTTTCGCGGTAGCCGCTCTGGGTTCCGCCAAACTGTCTCCCGGGTATTTCAAGCATGGTCCGGCCAAGACGTATAAATTTGAGGGCTGTTTCCAGAGCGAAGGGATGCATTGTTTCCTCCCAGACTACCTCACGGTAGTAAGTGACAGGACAAATGCGGTAGCAATAGGTGTAGTCAGTGATGGCTGAGGGATAAAGCAGCTTCAGATATTTCTGAGACAACCTGTTCCACAGACCTTTCAATCCGTCGTAACCTTTGCCAAGACCGCCTCCAGGCAGGAAACGTGAGACGCTATAGATCTGCTCAGGGTGCTCTTTGGCCAAGGCTATGAGCTTGGGCATGCAGGAAAGATCCTGCGACTGATCCGCACATTGGATGATGACGTGGGAGCCGGTTGCTGCATCGAGTCCTTCACGCATGGCACCGCCCATGCCGGGAATGTGCTGTTCCAGCACCAGATATGGCACGCCATTTGCGAGAGACACCGCTTGCATTTTCTGCACGCTCTCCCGAGCGCCCGGGGTAGTCAGCGTGGGAGAAGTCACGATGACGAACTCCTTGAGATCGGCTGGGTTGCAGGTGTCGAGTATTGTGCTGACTTCCTGTTCGAAAGCTGAGGTCTCCCGAGTGATGGGGATGATGACGCTTGCGTTTTCGAATTTCATATTTTCTCCGATAAAACTTCTAGTTATGTTTCAGGAGCTTTGAAGATTCAGAATTTGCCCCAAACGAAATTAAAAATGATGATGTCGGCACCAATCACCCCTGGTTTGGAGGAAGTGCCAGGCGAGGACGACAAAACGGCCTACGCGTACATGCGGAGTATTTCCAGTGCTATGGTGAAAGATCACCTTGTAAAGAGCCTGATGACTCTGTCCTCATTGCGGCTGGTCTTCTTTTGTAGAGCCCCGCGCCGAAGTAGGTGCCGATACGCTCGAATCGTTCTTCATCGAGGCATTTTTCAAGGGCTGTAATGACGAAATCAAAGTCGTGAAGTTCAGAGCAACTAAGGATATGGCTTGCGCCAGGCAGTACTGCGGCGCGGTCATCGCCTGGCGGAGTGTAGAGCATGCGCTGCGACGGCAACGCTTTGATCTTGTAGAAAATGCTGAGTGGTTTGAAATGTGCGTCCCTGATGGCTATGCTCGAACTGGCGTTCATTCCAATAGAATGGAGTTGTTCAACTTCTCTGGAATATTCGTCATGTTCAAATATGGTGTAGTACTGTACGGCTAGGGCGGCTAAAAGAGTGATGCAGATGACGATTGGGGTGAGCAGGCGGCGACAAAACTCCGGCATCAGGATAGTGAGCAGCTGTGAAAGAATCAATTTGAGAGGTTCTCTGATCAAATACAAA
>JAFUGP010000163.1 GCA_017469335.1 Succinivibrio sp.
CATGATCTCAACGATCGTAGACATCACCTTATGTGTTTGCTCAGCAACCTGCATTTCGCCACCTCATTAAGTTCAAGTTACCACAAATGATAAGTAACTATGACTATGGGTGGTGCAATCTAGGTCAAAGTTTTAAAGTTTGTTTCGGGACATATCCTAAGGACTTAGGACAGACGGCATGTCCCACGTTGTTTTTGTGCCAAAGGCAGTGCATAATGCTGAGGTTACCCCAGGAGACACCATGACCTGCACCGTATACCAGACCAACAAGAAAACCGGCGTGACCTATGCCTACCGCTCCGAGTCCTACCGCGATCCGGTGACCAAAAAGCCCAAAAGCCGCCGCGTCTATTTAGGCCGGGTGGACCCCGAGACCAAGCAGATCATCCCCAAGGGCGAGGAAGGTACCCGTAACCGCTCACCGCTGGGGGCGCCGGGTGCAGCTGAGATCATGCCCGCTGACTTAAGTGCGCTGCTTTCACAGCAGCGTGAGACCATCGCCTCACTGCAGCAGAGCATAGCTGCGCTCCAGGCCAGAGAGATGCTCTATCAGGAGGCGCTGCAGACCATTTTCACGGCTTTAAAAACCCTCAAACAGGGCCTTGCTAAACCGCAACGCTGACTTTGCCCGGCACGGCGGAAGTGCCTGCGCACTGCAGCACCGACGGCACCGCGTATTAAGAGATACCCAAATTCCACTGCTAAGGACAGGTAACCCAACAAAATGAAAGAGTTTCACTTTAGCTTGCATCTTAACTGGTTAGAGAGCCTGTTAGGCCCGGAGCCTGAAGACGTTTCAGAGCTCAAGGCAGGTATTGAAGGCGATCACGAGGCGGTGGCCGCCAATCTTGATCAGGCGGTGGGCGCGGTACTCAAGCCCTACGGCTATACCCTCACCCGTCTGAAAAAACACACCGCGGGAACTTCGTTGGAGAGCGCCGCCTACATCTCCTGCCGCAGCTTAGGCCAAGAGCGCGATTACACCTTCACGCAAGGCTTTTGAACTGCCCGCACTGCCCACCGTCGTTTTTTACCAAGGAGCTGTCCATGAAAGATATCGCCAAGCGCAACCGCCTGTGGCGCAGGCAACAGGCATTGCGGGTGTTCAAGGCCCGCCTTAAGTTTCTGGCCTCGATGCAGTTGAGCTTCAGAGTCGGTGCCGCAGCACAGGAGGCGCCTGCGCACTGGTTTGAGCTCAAAAAAGAGTCCTGGACTCAATCCTACCGCAGTACCGGTACCCCCTGCAGCTGCCCGCTGTGCCGGGGCTATGAATACGAGCGCCACAGCGTTAAAAATGAAACTCGCCACCTGCTCAAAGAGCAGTTATCCTGAGGTAGTTTAGGTACGGGCAAGTGCCTTAGCTGCGGCAATTTTGCCCCGCTCTCAGGCCTGTGAGAGAGTATTTACCGCCCAAACGTGGCAATTGTGTGTACGTCACTGTCACTTGGACGCTGATTTTGGCTAGAATAACCACAGGATCAGCAAGCTCCTCAGGATAAAACTCAAGCGCAGGAGCTGGCCAGGCTTTTAGGCCCCCGCAGCGTGTCAAATTGCCCTGCGGGGCTTTGTCATTAAAAAGAACGAGAGCACCGTGCGCCGCGCGCAGTGCTTTCAGCTGCAAAAGGAAAGTCTCATGTCAATCTCCTCCACCGCCTGCAGAGTGTTTATGCCGCTGTGCTTAGGCGCCCTGACTGCCCTGTTTATCGGTGCCTGTGAATCCACATCATCCTCGGGATCCACCAACGCGGTGATCCCCGGGATGATCGATGAGAAAACTCACAACACCGACGTGCCCGACACCCCCGGATATCTGCCCAATCACATCGCCTCGGTGCCCTCTGCCCCCGCCCCCATTCCCACCGTCAGGGATCAGGAATCAGATAACGTGGTGCAGAGCAACGCCATCAGGCTGCCCTTTGTCGTGCCCTCCATGATGGCCAAGGATCCCAATGAGATCTGCGCTGACTTCAAATCAGACTTTCATGCCGCTCTGGAAAAATACAAAGGCGAGCGCATGGCCATCGAAGGCACGGTACGCAACGTCAACAACGTCAAACCCGGCACCACCGGTTACTGGATCTTAACCCGCAACATCGCGGCCTACTATTACGATGAGTGGAACAGCCGTAATGACTATAAGGACGGCGAGAAAGTAAAGCAGGAAGGCCGGGTCATGAACATCAAGCAGGTCACCGACGGCCGCTGCTTTATCGTGATGGAGGCTCTGTGATCCGGTAAGTGCCGGGATAATAAGCTCTGTCCCCCGGACCGCTTGAGACTGCCGGATCCGCCAGGCGGCTTGGCACCATGGAGATCAGATACAGCCTTGCCGCCAACACCCGCGCACGACCAGAGGCTCCCCAAGGCAGGAACTAAACCGTCAGAGCCGGTATCCTTGCACACTCTAAACGATGACGAAGCATCACCGGCCCGTTCATCCTTCCCAAGCGCCTAGGAGGAGCGCACTCAGTGGCTCTCCCCCAGCCTGACGTAGCAGCTCTTGCCTTGAAAGACCATGGCATAGCGTAAGATGGGGCTGTAGCCTTCCTCCTTGAGGGCAGCCGTATACCTTTGCTTTTCAATCTGCCCCAAGGCCTCAGTCTGCAAGGTGGCGATACGCTTGGGACCGTCGTCTGCCTGGGCTCTTTTAAGTTCCAGCACCACGGCAGCTGTTCCCTGCTTTAGGATAATGTCAGAGTAGCCTTTTCCGCTCTCCTGATTGGAGCTTATTAAGGCAGGTTTGCTGACGGTGCCCAAGGCGCCTAAGATAAAGCCGTGATAGAAGGCCTCATAGCGGTTGTCCCTAAGACTTACGTAGTTCTCAAGCAGACGCTCTGCCGCCTCCTGGGCCTTGGGGGCATCACCACAGAGGAGCGCGTCCTTAAGTGCCTGCGCTCCGGCTACCCAGTCATCATTCTCATCGCTGAAGATAAGCTCTGCTTTTTGTTCAAAGCAGTCGAGCACTTCCTTATTGGGGATTCTGATCTCCACCTTTTTGTCGGGGGTGACGTTCACTGCCGTAACATAACCCGTCTGCAGCATCATGCCCAGCATGGCATCAAAGCTGCTGTGCTCATCCAGCTCCGGGTAGGTGGTGTATTCGGGAAAACGGATAAGCTCGGTACCGCCGTCTAAGAGGTGCTGTAATCTCTCCGAGTCCAAGGCATTTTTGCGCTTCAGGCAGATTTCGATGATGTCATTGCCCGAGGTGTTGGCCCAGAAGTTCTGGGGCTGCACTTTTTGGTCGGCGGGAGTACGCTGGGCTCTTTTGCAGAACATCAGCACACTCCAGGGACAGAGCATGGACGCCCCGGAGAAGTTATAACCGTCATACCAGTCCATGACCATGGGCTCATAGGCGGACAGGCCCTGGTCTTTTAACAGGTCCTGGGTCTCCTTTTTGGTAAAACCGATGAAGTCCCGGTACTCCACGTCAAAGGTGGAGCACACCGTAAAATTGTTGATGCCGGTGAAGATGCTCTC
>JAFUGP010000164.1 GCA_017469335.1 Succinivibrio sp.
ATGGTCTCTCCCATGGCCATCTCGCTGCCCTTCAAGCTCATGCTCTTCGTGACCTTGGACGGCTGGCTGAAGATAAGCCAGGGGCTCATGTACAGCTACAGCTACGGGTGAGACCTAACGCAGTTGCCCGGCAGGCTGCCGAACACTCAAGCGTGCCGCTGCGATCTGTCGCCCACCTGCGGACTTTTCTTTTTTTTGAATGCTCTCTAAAAATGAGATTACTGCCTGTTAAATCACACTCTCATCTTGCCAATTGATATCTTTTGTGTGTATATTAGTTCTACGTTTCTAAATTCCAGTTTCGCTACAGGTGAACGAGGTCTTAAGTTCGTGGGAGGTGTTTGTGTCAGATGGTCATCTGAGAGTGGGAGTGGGAGCTCCCGTACTGCCGCAAGCAGAGCAGCAACCTGACTTAAACGAAGTAAAACCGCAGGGCGCGCAGCCTTTGACCCCCGAGCAGCTGTGTCAGGCGCAGGCCCGACAGCTCGCCGAGCAGGGGGTGATCCCACCCGAGAGACAGCAGGAATTTTCATCACTGCTGCAGGAGCGGCTCTCCCAGGCCGGGGACGCTCCGTTTACTGCGGTCCCCGCGAAGCTCTTACGCGCTGCGGTCAAGGATTTTATCCTCGATCTCATGCGCTCCTTTCCCGAGCATCCCGAGCTTTTGCTTAAGGATGAATTTTTAAAACATTGCGGGGTGCAGGAGGTCGAGCCTGCCAAGCTCTCCGAGCTGCTGTTAAGACAGATGGGCGGTCTGGACAAGCTGCTTACGATGGTCGAGCGGCGCCTGGAAGCCCTGCTCTCGGGCAGCGGGGAAGCGCTGCCTGACGAGCTGCTCTCCAAAGTGATTTCCTCTGCGGCAGCGGAATTTGAGATCACCTTGGAGCTCTTCGGTGCCCTGAGTGCCCACAATCAGGAGCGCTTGCTCGCCTTATCCGATCAGGGCAACCTGCCGCTGGAGGAAGCCCTGGTAATGCTGATGCAGGCCAAATTTGCCAACCTCAATGATCTGGAGCGTTTTGCCACGCTGCTGCTTGATGAGCCCGCCAAGAAGGATACCTTGCTGCTCAATATGAAATTCGAGCAGGATAAGACCGCGCTGCTGCAGGAAGTGCTGATGGCGCCGCCTTATGAGTTCAGCGCGGACTTTGCCGCCATGCTCAGCCACAACGCCGATTTGGACGCCTTGTCCACGCAAACTTTTGTGGCCGGCCGCTTCACCGGCGTGAATCTGCCGGATAAAAAAATTCTGCTGACCATGATGCAGGATACGGTAAAAAAATACTGCGCGGGGCACGAGGAGCTGTTAAGACAGCTCTCTGCCCTCAGCACCCGCCCGCCGGCAGGCAGTGAGGGCTTGTTTGACTATGTAAAGACTCACCCGGAGATCATCAGCCAGTGCATTTTGGGCGCGGAGCTGCTCTTTGCGGCGCAAACAAAGCTCCCGCTGACCGTGCTGGCCGACCGGCTGTGTCAGACCTTTGCCTCCATCCCCCCTGAGCAGGCCCAAGAGCAGCTGCAGACCATGTTCGGGCTGCTTACTCTGGTCAAAGGGGAGGGAGCGCCCCAGGCTCTGGAGGTACTGGCACAGGCCATGCGGCAGCTGCAGGGTGAGTGCCGGGCGCTGCAAGGCGCAGATAACTCTCCTGCCGTGGAATTTAACGGTGTGGCGCATAATCCTCAGCAGGCTTTGGAGAGACTCAGGTCTTTGGACAAGGTGCTGGAGCAGTGCTGTCAAGCCCTCTCCTCACAGGTTGGGGCCGCCCGGGAGCCTGTGCCGGAGCTCAGCCTGGAGCAGGTCTCGGCGCCGGTGCGCCATTACGCCATCTCCCAGGGTTTAAGCTCGCTGGCGCCGCTGCCCGTAGGACAGGAGCACTTAAGCGGTCCTGCCGCGGACGCGGAGTTTGAGCGGATCTTCTCCGAGCTCAACCGTGACGGCTCCTATGACTCAATTAAGGGACTGGTCAATCCGGCCAATTACAGCCTGAGCAATCCTCATTTCCTCTCCAAGGTCATGGCCAAGCTCCAGGAAGAAGGCAAACAGTTGGACGAGAAGAATCTCACCGCGGCCAGGCAGGAGCTGTGCCGGCAGAGCTTGGATGAGCTCAAAGAGAGCGTGATGCTGATTATGTCCTCGCAAGTCTATCTGCAACAGCAGCTGCGCGAGCGCAAACAACAAGGCTTGGTGCAGGTGCTGCAAAACTCGCAGCGCGCGGTGATCCCCGCCATGTGCCGCAGCGGCCTGGGCAACATCAACGGACTTGTCAGTGCCTATCAGCTCTCACAGAGCGGTGAGTTTGCGCAAAGCGCACTTACCTTTGCCTATGCCCATACCACCGCGCAGGTAGCAGAAGGTCTGCCCAAACTTATCAAGGCGCTGCTGTTGGAGCAAAAAGTCCAGGGCAGCCGGGAAACCCCCCAGTCTTTGCAGGCTCTGCTGCCGGTGGCGGTGACCTTTAGTCTGCAGGGCTTAAGCGCCGAGCAGCGCCAGGCGCTGGGGGTTAATCTGTTAGCGCACGCAGGTGCCATTAACGGCCTGTTGCATCATATAAGGCAGAACGGCGGCAATCCTGCCAGTGCCGCGGCCGCCATGGGACTTTGTGTGATGGAGGAGTTCATCCGCCAAAGCTCCGGGGAGAGCGCGCTGCAAAATTTAAGGCGCAGTTACGCTTCGGGCAGTGTGAATGTAAGTGAGCTGCCGCCTCTGGGCACGGCCTTGCGGACCTTGGCGGTGCTCTGTGCCGACAGCCGCGTGCTCAATGAGCTGGACTGTGCGCTTAACGCCGCCTCGGCAGGCTTAAACACTGAGGATTACCGGCTGCTGCAAAGTTTCTGGCAGGAGAGCTCCGCGACCTTAAGCAGCGCGGCCGAAAAAGAGGCCTGGGCGGGGATCATTGCCAGGCAGGCCCGGGAGGTGGTGTCACTGCTGCGTGAAGGAGCAGATGGCGGGCGGATTTACCAGATCCTGTGCGGTGTGGCGCCCTCACATCCGCCGGAGGCTGCCAAGCTTCCTGCGGCGATCCTCACCTATGCCACCTCGCAGCTGCAACAGTACGGGGTGCTGGGGCAGCGGCAGGGGCAGGCGGCCGTGCGTTACCTAAACACGCTGTTAGGCTCGGGGCTTACGCTGCAAACTACTCTGGCCGCACTCAATCCGGCACATGCGACGAGCCTTGGGGCAGCGGACTTCAAGGAGAAATCCCTGGTGTCACTGCCCACAGGGCCCTCGGGCAGTGCGGAGGTACCGCTGCTGATCTGGGCACAGGGACAGAGCCCAAGTTCCGGCTCAAGGGTCTGGTCGCTGAATATATTCCCGGCCACAGGCGGTGAGCTGAATGTGAATTTGGCCTCTCTTGGCAGTACAGGGAGTTCCCCGGGCTCTGCCCCGGCAGCAGGCACAGGTGCCGAGGTAACCGGAGCGGTGACTGCGGCACTTGAGAGGATTTGTCCCACTAAGGCACAGCGCGAGGCGGTGGCTAGGGCTTTGTGTCCCGAGCTGCTCAAGGCCTACGCCCAGGCATCACTGATCTTCAAAGGGCAGGAAAGCTCTCACCCGGGCTCGTTCTCCATCAAAGTCAGCGCTCAGGATGATCAAAGTGTCAGGATCAGGGTGGACAGCCTGCCCGACGATCCGGTCGAGTTTCACCGCAGTGTGCAGATAGATACAGAAGGCAGACTTGCAGAGCTGGAATTTTTACTGCGCTATGGGAGTTTGGTTGATCCGGCGCTGCTTATGCATGCAGTCTGAGCTAAGGTGCCCGGGAAGCGAGCTAAACCGTCCTGCTAATTCGCTGTTGCACACCTGCGCAGCGCCTCAACCTGAGATCAGGTCTGCGGCGCTGCCTAGATCTGCTGTGACGGCAGGGGATCGTATAGGGCCCGGAAACGGGCCGGTTCTTCCTCCTTGGCGCCTAGTGCGGTGCCTTGAGCGTTAATTGTGGCATTTGGTCGGGCAGAGCGGCCTGCCCTCCACGTTCACAAAGCAACGCTCAACATCGTAATATGGCTTCCCCTGGCCCAACACATCACCATTGCAAATAGATTTCTCATTTTGGAAACATGCCGAAACTTTCTCAGTGTCTGGTAAACGGCCTGTTGAGGTCATTAACGTCACGTTCCCTCCGGCACGGCCTTCGTGTTGTCTGAAGGTTACCCGCAGCGCATAAAAAACCCGCCCTGAGGCTCAGGACGGGTCTTGGCAGTTCTTAAGATTTACTTATGCGGCGGTTGCACGCTGTCCAGCGAGGCACGGTGCACCCAGCCCTGGTCAATCATGTAGGTGGTCAGATCCGGGACCAGCACCCACACGCAGAACAGGCCCACCAAGGTCAGCACGATGGTGTAGGGCAGGGCCATCCACATCATGCGCAGATAGGGCAGACGGATGAGCGGGGCTAACGGCGAAGTCAGCAGGAACAGGAAAGCGGCCTGGCCGTTGGGAGTGGCCACCGAGGGCAGGTTGGTACCGGCATTGATGGCGATGGCCAGTTCGTCAAACTTCTCGGGGGTGATCTCACCGGCGAACAGGGCATCACGCACCTGCTCGATGTAGATGGTCGCCACGAACACGTTGTCCGACACCGAGGAGATGATGCCGTTGGCCATGTAGAAGATCGGCATGTGCAACTCTTCGGGAGTACCCAGCACCCAGCGGATGATGGGATCGAACAGGCCGTTGTCGGAAATCATGGTCACGATGGTGAAGAACACGCACAGCAGTGCACAGAAGGGCATGGACTCGGTGAAGGCCTCGCCCAACTCCGCCTCGGAGGTCACGCCGCACAGCGTGGTAGCCAGAATGATCACCGACAGACCGATGAGACCTACGGAGGCCAAGTGGAAGCCCAAAGCCAGCACCAGCCATACGCAGCAGATGCCCTGGATGACCAGGTTTAACTTGTCGCGCACGGTCAGGGTGCTGGAGTTCTTCTCATCCTGCTCCTTTAAGATCTGATAGACCGACTGCGGCATGGGGGTGCCGTAACCAAAGAGTTTGTATTTTTCAATTACCACGCAGGTGGCCAGACCGAAGATTAAGGTCGGGATGGAAACCGGTGCGACACGGATGAAGAAGTCCATGAAGTGCCAGCCGGCGATGTTGCCCACGATCAGGTTCTGCGGCTCGCCGACGATGGTGCAGATACCGCCTAAGGTGGTGCCCACCGCCGCGTGCATCAGGATGGAACGCAGAAAGGCACGGAACTGATCCAGATCGGCCCTCTTGTCTTCCGGGATCAACGAGTCATCGCGGGCAATCAAGGCGCGGGAGTTGTTGTTGGTGAGGATGGAAACGTAGAGGTTGTAGAGGCCGATGCAGGTGGAAATGATGATGGCCAGCACGGTGAGCGCGTCGCAGAAAGCGGAGATGGCACCGCACAAAAAGCAGAACAGGAAGGCCAGCATTACCGAGGAGCGCACCTTTACCATCACCTTGGTGAAGATAAAGAGCAGGAAATCACGCACGAAGTGAATACCGGCCACCATGAACATCAGCAGCATCAGCACTTCGAGGTTGGACTCAATCTCATGCGTTACGTGGTCCATCTCACACATGCGGATGAGGCAGGCCTCGATGACCAGGAGTCCGCCTGGGAGCAGCGGGTAGCTGTCCAGCGCCATGGCCAGCGTGAAGATGAACTCCAAGATGAGGAGCCACCCTGCCACATAGGGCGAGATCGAGGCGATGACCGGATTGAGCAGCAGACAGATGAAGATGAAATTTTTATACCACTGCGGCGCGTCGCCCATGAAATTGAGCACGAAGGCCTTAGGGTAGGTAAGTTGCAAGCCTCTCATAGAAGATTACTCCTGACTAGGCACAAGCATTTGTTCCTGATGTGTTTGTTTGGTTATCTCACCTGAGACAGGGCCTATGATAAGCTTTTTTGGTTTTTTTTTCAAAGAAAGGTGGCAAGATTGAGCGCTCTATCCAAGTTGTGTGAGCCTTCTCGCGCCGGTCCGGGAGCACTGTTGTTTCTCTGTTTTGAAAACCTCTGTTTGAATGCCAGAATAATCGGCTACTGCGCAGATAAAGAACAGAGTGCGATACTGCCCCGGCAGAGGCCTGCGTGGGGCAGGGACTGGCGGTACGGTCTGACTTGCGTATCTATAGCGTATCTATGCGTATATCTATGCGTATCTATTTGAAGGCATTTTGCAGCGAGCTGACCCTCTCGTCCTGTGAGGCGGGCTGCTCGTGGTAATTAGAGCCGAAATTGCCGGCCGCAATGTCTTTGATGACGTCAATGCTGGCATGTCCGTACATGTAAACCACGGCTACCACGCTCACCACGAAAATGAGTTTGGCCAGCCACACCGGCACGAACAGGATCTTTCTGGAGTCGGCAAGTATGTTGATTTTATTCATGGTGTCTGCCTCCTGCACAACAAGGCTTACAATCTAAGTATAAGCAGGACCCGCGGCGGTGCTTGCTCATAGCTCACAAAGCGGACAAAAATCCTTGTTTGAATTAAGAAAAATGGCTCGTAAGAGCTCGTTGTGTGGTATATTGCCACTTAACTTTATCGGCGGTTATTCAACCTTTATAAGCGCTTAAAGTTCACTTTATATCAATAAATAAATAACTAAATATTAAACCCTAATATTTTTCAGTTGAAAGAGTAGATTATGTCTTCCATAGCCTTTCTGACCCTCGCCATCTCGCTGGGCGCGGTGCTGGGGATCTCCCTGGGACAAATCCGCTACCGCGGGGTGGGCCTGGGTATCGGCGGTGTGCTCTTTGCCGGCATCTTGGTGGGACATCTGGCCCATCAGTACTGCGGGCTGGACATCCATGACGAGAGCGGAGTGCTGACCCCCTCGGGGCATATCCTGCATTACGTGCAGGAGTTCGGACTTATCCTGTTCGTTTATGTCATCGGCATCCAGGTGGGCCCGAGCTTCTTCTCCTCGCTGCGCGGCCAGGGTGCCAAGCTCATCGGCCTGGCGGTGCTTATCATCTTAGGCGGCTGCGGTATCGCGCTCGCGCTCTATTTTGCCGGTATCGTGCCCTTGGACGCCATGATCGGCATGTACTCCGGTGCCATCACCAATACCCCGGCCCTAGGTGCCGGCACGGCCATGATTCAGGAACTCGCGGCGGCTTTCGCCCGTGACACGGGAGCGGTTCCCGAGGGGCTTAACCCCTCGGTGGTGCCCTCGGCCTACGCCATGGCCTATCCTTTCGCCGTGTGTTCGCTGTTGATTGTCATTGTGATGATCCGCATCGTGTTCCGGGTGGATATCGACACGGCCGGCGAGGAATACGCGCTGGCCAAGAGCGGCGGCAAGCCGGCCCTGACCTCGGTGAACATCGTGCTCAAGGACAGTAACTACATCGGCAAGACGATTGGCGACATCCCCGGTGTGGAGCGGGGTGTGGTGGTGTGCTCCAGGCTCAAGCGCGGAGACAAGCTGCACGCCCCCGATCACCACGTGGTACTGATGGAAGGTGACATGCTGCATATGGTGGGCATGCCCGAGCATTTAAAAGAGGCCATGGTCATCGGCGAGCCCACCCGTGACGTGCTGACCACACACGGCTCCGGACTGCAGGTGCGGCACGTGATCCTCACGAAGAATGCCGTGTTGAACCGTACCCTAGGCGAGCTCTCCTTGGATGAGCGCTGCGGGGTGGTGGTTTCGCGTGTCTTCCGTTCAGGCTTCCAGTTCATGCCCGATCCTCACCTGAAGCTGCGCTTCGGCGATGAGCTCAACGTGGTGGGCAGTGAGGAGAATCTGCACAAGGTGGCCGAGGTGGTGGGCGATTCCAAGGCTGCCATTAACAAGGTGGCCATGTTGCCCATGTTCATCGGCATTGGCCTGGGCATCTTGCTGGGCAGCATTCCCATCTCCATTCCGGGGGTGCCGGCCCCGCTCAAGCTGGGCATCGCCGGCGGGCCGCTCATCATGGCCATTTTTCTGGCCCGTTTCGGTGACGCCTGGTCTTTCAACGTACTGCACTGGCGCATGCCGGTGGCCGCGTTGGCAGCCTTCAGGGAAATAGGCATTTCGCTCTTCCTTACCATCGTGGGGATCTCGGCCGGAGCGTCCGGTTTCTGGGAGACCTTGACCGAAGGCCCGGGGCTGATGTGGATGGGCTGGGCAACCCTCATCTCCTTCATCCCGCTGTGCGTGGTGGGACTTCTGGCCTATAAGTTCGCCAAGATCAACTACCTGGTGTTAAGCGGCATGCTGGCCGGCTCCTATACCGATCCGCCGGCTTTGGCCTATGCCAACGGTATGTACAAAGATCCTGAGGCTTCGGCCATCGGCTATGCGACCGTGTATCCGTTTGTGATGTTCCTGCGCATACTCTCCCCGCAGATCATGATTATCATCGCGGCCGCGGCGCTCTGATGCCCGGTACGGTCCCTGACCGCCCGCGTTTTCTGGGCGTGGGCGGTCCCCTGGGAGCGCTTTTTACGGCGCTCACCACTCTGCCTTACGGCGCAGCTCCGCTCAAACTGACGTTGCCGCTGCTCTCCCCGGTATCCGCCGCGGTCATCTTGGCCATGCCGCCTTTATACGCGCTCTACGCCTCCCGCGTGCTGGGCATAGCGGCCGCGCGAACTCCGTGGCTGGGGCTTATGGTGCTGCAGCTGTTGTGGCTGGCAGGCTGGTATGGGTGTTTTGTGCTGGGCGTTGACTTATATGACGGTTACTACGCCGATCTGGTGGCAGCCGGCAGCGCAGATCCCGATCAGCTGGTACCGCCCCAGGCGCAGTCCCTGTATGTAAAGAGAATGTGGTCTTTGTTCGCGGGTATCGCGGCGGTGCAGTTGGTGCATCTCATCTTACAGCTGCACCTTGCCATGTCTCTTTTGGGCACGGCCCACCACCCCGTAAAGGCGGCTGCTCTGGCCGTGGCCTACAATCTGCCCGGTCTCATGCTGCTGACATTGGTTATCCTGCTGTGCGGCGCTGCTTTGGAAAGGGAGTTTGCTTTCTATAAGATGCGTTATCTGGAGATGGTTTTGCGAGGCAGGAGTACCTTTGATCCCCACCTGCTGTTTATGATCCTAAGATGCTGGCTGCTGCACGCTCTGGGGGGTGCTCTGGTACTGAACGCGGCTCAGTCCCTGAGGTTGACCGCCCTTAGCACGCCCCTGCAGCCACGCTCTGACGAGGAAAAATCATGAGATCTGCTCTGTTGCTGATATTATGCGCCCTGTCCTGGCAGGTACAAAGCGCCGGTATCACCGAGGTGGAGGAGCGCAGTTACTCCACCACCACGCTGCATCTGCCCGAGCGCTGTCGCGAGGAAAAATTCTCCGAGCTGTGCCGGCGTTTTGGCAGTTATTTGATCAGCCGTTTCGAACGGGAGATGGTGACACGCCAAAGTGAGCTCATGCGTCAGGACGAGGGACTGGATTTTCTGCCTAAGGAAACGGCATTGCAGGAGGCCTTTATTGACATAAAGGTTCTCGAACAGCTGGGATTTTCCATGGTGGAGGCCGATATCAGACAGAAGGTGGGGGAAACCAAGCGCAGTTTTGTGGAGACCTTTAACATTGAAAATTCCTCAGGTAACTTTCTTTCCTTTGACGCGCTGTTTGACAAACCGGAGCTGGCGGCCATGCTCTGTGCTCGGCGCATCGAAGAGGAATATGCTGGTTCAAAGGCCGAACTGCTGCCTTTGGTGGTTACCGCCACCGAGATCTCGCCGCGCAATTTTCTGCTGCGACCCGACGGGCTGGAGTTCGTATTCAGACCGGGTACGGTAAGAGAGGGCAGGCAGGTGCCGCGTCTGCTGGTTAATCTTAAGACGTTAGCAGCTGCAGGCCCCAAGACAGAATACTTTCCGGGTCTTGGCAAACTGCCCGCCAAGCAAAGTTCCAAGGAGATAAAGGCGCCGGACGCCAGAACCTCTGTTGCTCAGTTACAGCCGCCACGGCCTGACACACAGGAGCAGGGTGAGGATGGCAATCTGCCGGATGAGGATGACGATGACAGGTGAACGACCGTGTCACCTGTCTCTGTAGGGATCCTATCAAGTCGCGGGACCGATGATGACCTGTTGTGAAGCATGGGACGGTCTTTTTGAGTTCAGAGCTGTCAGAAACCGCTGATGCGTTTGCGGGCCTGGCCCTGCACTCCGCGGTACAGTTCAAAACCATCCTTGCCGTCCGCGCGACCCTGATTCATGGCATCCCAACTGGAGGGATCCAGGCTGCGTCTGCGGCTGTAGGAATAGGTCAGGTTGGGGAAAGTTTTGTTGACAAACTGCGTGAGCAACTTCTGCTCCTGCTCTTCAAGCACAAAGTCCTCAACCTTCTCCTCAATGGAGAGCAACCAGCCGCGCAGATAGTTTTTGGTGAGGCGGTTGGCCACGGTAGAGCGGCGGCGTTTTAAGTATTCACGGTAGTCGTCATCATCCCAGATGTCGACCTCGCCATAGTCGATCTGCTCTTCTAACAGCTCGGTGGCTTCCTTTTCAATGAGATCTCGGCTGCGGTCGAGATATTCCTGCTTGGCAATAAGTGTCTGACGGCTTAACACCGTAAAGACGTACATGGCCGACTCTACCCGGTCGGCACGGCCCAAGAAAGTCAGCGCCTCAAATCGTCCGCCTCGGGAGTTGATAATCATTTCCAGACCAAAAGAGTGGGCGATGATACGTCCTAAGGGTACCATGATCAGCTTGTCATTGAGTCCCCTGACTGCACCCTGTTTAACGGAGACAAACTGTGAGAGACTGAGATCTTGGTTGGTAATGTTATTCTCATCCATGAGTTTGCGTGCCCGTTTTAAGGCCAACGCTGCCTCATTGGGATTGGTGCTTTGGCTCAGCGCCATCAATTTTTTAATTTTCTCAAGTATTTCAGTGTTCTCTGCCATATTAACCTCTCCAAAAGCAAGGCTGAATTCTAACATTTATGAGCGCA
Source organism: Succinivibrio sp. (assembly GCA_017469335.1). Classification (GTDB taxonomy): domain Bacteria; phylum Pseudomonadota; class Gammaproteobacteria; order Enterobacterales; family Succinivibrionaceae; genus Succinivibrio. The sequence goes on from JAFUGP010000164.1 coordinate 10,888, forward strand.
GATGAGAATACTGACAGACGCCATTATGTGTTGGTGAGCTATGTCCATAACGCATGCATGAGATGGTTTACGGCCGAAAGAGAGCGGTACAGCAAAAGCATTCAAACTGTTGGGTTATACTTACTGTTAAAATACTTAGTGACTTTGGCCATGGCAGACTCACCTGACTTGGTTTTTGCCGGTCAGTGATAAATGCATCGCATGACGTGTACCGTTGGAGAAATTTGAGATGGCACTGCCTCTTTATCCCGGCTGTGAAAGTTTTAAAGAACTCAGAGCAGGTCACTATCTGTATGTGGACAAGACGGCCTGCTTAAAGGAGTTCTTTGCCGAGGTAGCACATGAGGACGGCCCTCCCGGTGAAGACTTGGTCATGCTCTTTACCCGTCCTAGGCGTTTTGGCAAGACCTTTACCATGAGCATGATTAAGGAGTTTTTCGCGATCAATTACCAAAACCCCGAGGACAAGACCCTGCCGCAGAGCCTCTTTGCCGGTCTGGACATTATGAAAGACGAGGCTTTCTGCCGGGAGCATTTAGGGCAGTATCCGGTCATCAGTATTTCTCTCAAGGAGGTGGATGGTCTTGATTTTGCCTCTGCTCTGGGTTCGCTGTTGACTTTGGTGGGGAAGTTATACCAACAGTTTGAATTACTTCGGGATAACCCCAAACTTAATGAGGTATCCAAAAATTACCTTGCTTACATGATCAGTCTGACTCAGATCCGCGATTATGATGAGTGGTTTCAGACTCACCGTACTGACGCAGTGCTCAAACTGAAGTCAAGCCTCTTTGATCTGACCTACATGCTGGAGCAGGTCACCGGCCGCAAGGTCATGGTCCTGGTGGATGAATACGATGTCCCTCTGCAGAAAGCCAAGGCCAAGGGCTACTACCGGGAGATGCTGGATGTCATCAGAGGCATGCTGGGCAAGGTCTTCAAGACCAATGAATACCTGTTCAAGGGCATAGTCACCGGCTGTCTGAGGATAAGCCGGGAGAGCATCTTCACCGGCATCAACAATTTC
>JAFUGP010000165.1 GCA_017469335.1 Succinivibrio sp.
AAAGTGAGGGTGAGCGCTTAAGCTCAATCTGCCGTCAGGCGGCAGCGCCGCGCTTACGGCATTGTACAGTCTCACCTGCGCCGGCGTCAGGCGGGGATAAGTGTAGGGCGCGGCCTGCTCTGTATCTTGGTTCATGGCGGTGTCAGGTTTACTTTCTGGGTCTGGGTCATGTCACAGCGCAGCGAAATAATCACGGGGATCCGGGCGTTCCGACTGCTCGGAAACGCTTGGTGAACTGTCCGTGACCTCCACGCGTACCGCGCCTTTCTCCTGCTCGTCTAATCTGCTCTCCAGTCTGCTGCGAGCCTCGGCCAGGCGCCTTAAGGATACCGCGTCGGAGCTGCTGATGTTCACGAACAGCATGCCGTTTAAATCGCGCATCAACGTGATGGAGGTATCTCTTAGAAGATTGCTGTTCTGCAGCTCCAATCTGACCTCCCGGGAGCCGTCAAGCTTAGGCTCGCTGACCAGTATTCGGTCCACCAGACGATCGGAGAGTTCCTGCAGTTCGCTCTCGTCAAGAGCCGGGGCTGTCTGCACCACCGCCTCAGTGGGGGCAGCGCTCTGACTCATCAGTGAGGAGAACATGGCTGACAGACCATCGGGAGGCAGCTGCTGTCCGGAGGTGGCGGCGTACTCCTCGCTACCGCCGCCATAACCGCCTGCGCCCAGACGGGCTGTATGGGTATCGTCCATCTTTGTCCTCCCCTCTTTGAGGCTGTCAGCGCCAAGGCGCGATCCCTCAGGGGAGAACTCCAGACCGTCTTCGTCTAACTCACCGCCCTCACCCTCTGAAGAGAAGCCCGAACCGCCCTGCCCCGGGCGGTCCTTTTCCTGCATAAGTGAGGAAAACAGGCCGGCCCGGCGCTGCTCATCTGCCGGAGTGCTCTGCGACGCTCCCGCGCGCGGCTCCTGCTCAGCCCGACTTGCCGTGTTGGTGCCGCCACTGCCATCTACTCTCATACTCATATTCTAACCCCGCACCTCAAAACGCCCGGGCAGACAGCGCTCCCGGAATGGAAATCTTAAAGTGACATACTAGCACGCCTGCCCCCTGTCACAAGGACAGAGTCTCAGAATTTTTTAGATGTTTATCAAAAGTAGGCAAAAAAATAGGGTTTATTTGCGCTTTGAGATCAGTATTCTTTTGTTTGGTAAGGCACAAAAGTACCTTGTCTCAGTTTTTGGTGATAACAGCCCGGCTCAAAGCAGGTATAATGGTGGGAAAGCCGTAGTCGGTATGCCTAAACCTAAGAGGAGCTCACTTGAATCCCAACGTCATTGAATACATCAGTCAGGGCATGTATCTGGTGCTGCTGCTCTCGCTGCCGCCCATTCTGGTGGCCTCGGTGGTAGGTCTCTCGCTCAGTCTGTTTCAGGCCATCACGCAGCTGCAGGAGCAGACGCTGTCTTTTGCGGTCAAACTCATCGCCGTTTCCATCACGCTGTTTTTGTGCGCAGGCTGGATCTCAGGTGAGATCATCCGTTTCGGCGCCACGCTGTTCAATCGTTTCTACCTGTTGCAGTAACAGCGCCGCTAAGTACTAAACCAGGATTGGCCGCTAGGTTATGTTGCAGTTAGAGCCCGTCATTGAATTCCTCACCTCACAAGACGTTCTGGTGCACATCATAGCCTTTGCCGCCGCACTGCCCAGGCTGCTGGTACTCATCGGCATGGCACCGTTTTTCGGGCCGGCGGTGACAGGCTCCGTATCTATAGCCCTGGTGGCCGCACTGCAACTGCCGCTGCACCCCTATCTGGTCTATGAAGTGCAGCATTCCGGCATCATGGAGAATTTCAGCGTGCTGTGGCTCTCCTTGATCATCCTCAAGGAATGTCTGCTGGGGCTGGCCTTTACGCTGTGCGCCTCACTGATGTTCTACGTGGCGATATCGGCGGGCATGATCATCGACAATCAGCGCGGCGCCTCCCAGGCCCAGACCTCAGATCTGCTCACCGGCGAGGAGAACTCTCCTTTTGGCTCGGTGCTTTTTCTCTCCTTGGTCACGCTTTTTTACGCCTCCGGGGCCATCATCATTTTCATGTCGTTGTTCTATAACAGCTACGCCTTCTGGCCGGTGTTCTCGCTGACCCCGGCCTTCACCTCAGCCAATTTCGGGATCTTCATGGCCTCCCTGGTCAACGGCATGGCCGTGCAGGCTCTGCTTTTGTGCGCCCCCTTTGTGCTGGTGGCCTTAATGAGTGATGTGTCCTTAGGCCTGGTCAACCGCTTTGCCCCGCAGCTTAACGTGTTCATTCTCTCCATGGGCATCAAGAGTCTGCTCTGCGCCTTGCTGATAGTCTTTTTCATTGCCCCCTACTTCAACATCGGAGCGGGTCTGCTGGAAAAGAGCAACGGCTATCTGCGCGAGTTGGTGGGAGTGCTGGGAGGACGTACCCTGATCATGCCCTAGAAGAGGGGCTTGATGGGGACTTGGGCCATGCGGGCCTAGGACACCACCTTGATGAGAGCCGCCACGGTCTCCTCAAAAGTGGATTTTTCGCCTAAGCCCTGCTTGAGAAAATCATTGACCGGACCTATCTTGGCCAGAGCCCGATCGGCCTCCGGATCGGAGCCCTGCTTGTATTCGCCTAACTGCACCAGCAGTTCTATTTCATTGTATTTGGCCAGTATTTCACGAAGTTTGGCCGCAGCCTGCTTGTGCTCGGGGGTGACGATGGCATTCATGACGCGGCTCACCGAGGCCTGCACGTCGATGGCCGGATAATGGTTACGCGCGGCTAATTTGCGTGAGAGAATGATATGTCCGTCCAGGATGGAACGGGTCTCATCGGCGATGGGCTCGGTCATGTCATCACCTTCCACCAGCACCGTGTACAGCGCGGTGATGGAGCCTTTCTCGGAATTGCCGGCCCGCTCCATGAGTTTGGGCAGCGTGGAGAATACCGAGGGCGGGAAACCGCGGCGGGTGGGAGGCTCACCGGCGGCCAGGCCTATTTCGCGCTGGGCACGTCCAAAACGGGTAACGCTGTCCATCATCAGCAGCACACTGCGGCCTTGATCCCTGAAATATTCTGCCACCGCCGTGGCGGTATAGGCAGCCTTGAGGCGCTCCATGGAGGAGCGATCGGAGGTTGATATCACCAGCACGGACTTTTTCAATCCCTCGGGGCCTAAATCGCGCTCAATAAATTCTCTCACCTCACGGCCGCGCTCACCTATCAGGGCAAGCACGCAGACCTCAGCGCTGCAGCCTTTGATGATGGAGGAGAGCAAGGTGGACTTACCGCCGCCGGCGGCGGCGAAAATACCCATACGCTGCCCCTCACCGCAGGTCAGCACCCCGTCCAAGCAGCGCAATCCCAGGCTGATGGGCTTGGTGATAAGCCTGCGTGACATGGCGGCGGGAGGATCGGCATACACCGGATAGAAAGTGTGGGTATTAAGAGGCCCACCGCCGTCGGCCACATCACCCACCCCGTTGATGACCCGGCCTAACAGCTCCTCGCCTACCGGTACCGACAAGACGTTGCCGGTGGGAATGACCTCGGTATGCACCGAGATGCCGTCTAAATCACCTAAGGGGGTAAGCAGCGCGATGTTTTTGGCAAAGCCCACCACCTCGGCGCGCAGTGACCACTGCTCGCCGGGGTTGCGCAGTATGCACAGCTCCCCGACCTTGACCTCGGGAACCAAGGCATAAATGATGGTGCCCACGACCTTCTCCACCCGGCCGCGCACCTCAATGGTACTGGTATTGCGGATCGCGTTCTGCAGCAGCGACGCGATGTAATCCAAGGCCACTTCAGTCCCTCACCACATGTTCCATCAGAGATTTGCGCAAAATGGCGAGCTGCGAGGACAGCGAGGAATCCACCACGCCCATCTCGGTCTCCAGCACACAGTCACCGGGCTTTAAATTGGGATCGGCCTTGAGATTGATGTAGCCTGAGGAGCCATCCGAGCTGACCAAATACGAAGAGAGCTGCTGTCTGACCAAAGGCTCTTCCTGACTGCAAACCCGCATGTGGACGTATTTGCTGCCGCGCACGCTGTTAAGCGCCTGACGTACCACGCGCAGCACGCGATCCCCGGGCTCAAACTGCCCGATGATTTTTACCACCGAGTCCACCACCAGCTGCACTAACTGTGATTCCAGGCCCTCTAAGGAGTCGATGGATTTGAGCACCGTCTCCATAATCTTTTCGGTATACTCGCCCTTGCCCTCTTCATGACCGTCCTGATAGCCTGCCGCATAACGCTCCTTATAAGCCTCCTCGGCGCGTTTTTTGGCCTCCTGTGCAGCGTTTTTGACCTGTTCGAGCAGACGATTGGCCTGACACAGCTCCGCATAATCCGCACTCTTTAAGATACGCGTGCCCGGCTTCACGGTCCAATGAGGATCATCGGTGACTAGCTGAAAATATCCAGACATGAACTGTCTACCTCCTGACACAACACCTTGACCGCCAGATCCCACAACACCCCCTGCTGCTCTTTGCTGAACTCCTGCAGCATGGGCCTGACAGTCAGAGGAAACTCCCGCCGGTAACCTGACGTGGCCAGCTCGGAGAGCGTGCGCAACACCGTATAGCCGGTAATGGGGATCTCCCGAGGCTCAACCTGAGCGTCAGGATCCACCAGGCACGCACGCAGCTTCTGACTCATGATGAGCCTGCCTCTGCCTAAGGCAAAATGGCGACACTCCTCTCCTATGGCCTCGCGAACCGCAAAAATTTCACTGCGTTCGATTAAGCGGATCAGCTGCGGGGCCCAGAAACAGGCCCCCAGATAACGGGCCCAGCGCTCGACCACTTCCTCGGACAGCAATACCATGCGGTTGTGAGGCTGCGCGAAATCATACCAGGCGCTGCCGGGCAAGGTCAGTGAGGCACATAAATCAGGTCGGGTCTGCAAAGACTGCAGCAACGCGGTACCGGCCAGATCCTGATAGCGATCCTGCGGCATACGGCCGCAGCCGTTGTAGGCTAACAGACGCCTTAACAACAGCCGCGGCGGTTGCATCAGCTGACGGGCAAAGGTGCTATCCATCAAAGCTTCCCGCATAACTTAGGTTCATGGGTACCCTACGGTGTCCCTTAGGTCTTCTGCGCATCCTTAACGGCGGCACCACCCTTGCCCAGACTGAGGTTGAGGAGCTTGAATTTCCACAGTACGAGCGCGACAAGCAGCACCAGCAGCAAAGTCGCCGCCGCCCCTATACCGAGCAGAGCCGGGATATGGTTGTACCATGGCACTTGTTTGACCGCCGGCGGAATGATTTTTTCGCGGAAGGATTCCAGCATCACGCTGACGCGCTCCTGGCTGAGGCCAGGCACGGCGCGCGCGGCGGTCTCCTTAATCTCGCCTACCATATTGACCACCGGTGAGTCCGGCAGATGCCGGATGAACACCGCCGCCGAGGGCGGCGTGGTCACTCCCGAGGACTGCTCATGCTGTACCAGCACCACGTGCACCCTTGAGTCCAACACTCCGGTAATTTTGGAGAAGGTCGCGGAGAGTTCCTGGGAAATGCCGAAAGCCAGTCTGGATTGCTCCTCAAGCTGCGAGGAGATCATCGCCTGCCCGGTGAAGATCTTGCCCAAATCCTGATAGGCCGCCCGAGGCAGATTGTGCTCACGGATGATATCGAGCGCACGTACCATCTCCTCTTCATCCACGGTCACACTGTACAGGCCCTTGCCCTCGGAAACCTTCTGGGCATTGACCCCGCGCTTGAGCAGCGTGGAGATCATCTCGTTGGCATCTGACTCACTGAGCGAAGAATACAATTCCTCGCGACAGCCGCACAGTGAGAGCAAGAGTGCTGCCAACAGCGGCAACAGCACACGCCGGCAACAACTCACTGCCTGGCCTCCAGCACTGCCTTGGCCATCTTCGCCGACACCGCGTCTTTGTCAGCGATGCTCTCATACAGTGATTTCGCCTCGTCGGTCTTGCGCTGCAGAGCCTTGGAGAGCACTTTGAAACCCAGCACATCGCTGCCATCGGACAGAGCGTTGAGGATTTCATCTCCCTTCTCAAACTCGTCGGTCACCAGGTAGGTCAAGGCCAGCCCCAACTGTACCGCCTCGGTGGAAGCATCGTACTGACGCAGTGCCTGAAAGATGTTGCGGGCATCGGAGATCTGACCTGCCATGCAGGCGGCAAATCCCAGTTCAACCAACAGGCGCAGATCCTCTTTTTGAATTATCTCTTCCATGATTCAATCTCCTTTCAATGCTCAGTCCTGCAACCGAAAGCTCAGCACGGAGGCGGCGTCCAGGGCCTGCTGCGCAGCGCTTACACGGGTAAAATCATCCGGGGACACGCCGCGATCCAGCACGGACTTGACCTGGGCGGACAGATCCGCAAAATGCTCGTTCAATGCTTTAAGTGCCACCACATCACGCTCTGCCACTGCGGCAAAGACATCAAGTTTACTTAAGTCGGTATTCATGACTTTCATCTCCTTTGGTCACAATGATTTTATCCAGTTCAACCGATTGCAGGGTATAGCCCGACGGCAACACCCCTCCCTCAAAATATTTCTGCCCGTTGCGCAGCGTGACAAAACGCAACGGGTCCACGCTCAGTCCCACCACATCGCTTACGTCCAAAGGTTCACTGCTCTTGTGCATGCCCGAGGCAAAAACCTGCGGCTGAGCGCCGTCAGCACCGTTACCCGACTGCCCTCCCGCACCGTTTGACGAGCCTGCAGCTGACAGGGCCGAGCCAAGTGCCGCCGCTGCCGGGGACAGGGAACTTTTCTCCAAAGTGAGGGCTTCCATGCTCAGACCGGCATCTTCTGCCGAACGCACCTCAAGCGGGATCCCCAGTTTGCTTCCCACCGCCTCAGCGGCCTCTTTTAGGGCACTCTCCGAGAGCAACGACAAATGCCCCTGATAGAGAATGCCGCCTGCGGTATAGTCAAGTTGCAGGGCATCAAGCCCCCGCTCGGTGAGAGCCTTGCGCAGCTCGGGGTCAACATCGCCCCGATAGAGTATGCGTCCTTGGAGCCGGTCCTGGTAGTAGCGATCCAACTGAGTGAAAATCTTAGCCTCCACAAAGGGATTCAGCATATAAGCACTCACTCCGAGCTTATCGTCATCTAAGTGTTTGACCCGGGCATTGAAGCCTAAGGCACGCAAGGTGCGCTCCAGTCCCATGACCTCATCATCCCGCACCTCGACATCAAGTACGGTACTGCAACGAATATCCGGCAGTTCCTGCAACAGGGAGGTGAACTGCTGCTGCGAGGGCACTGAGCCCGTCAGTTTCACTGCCCCCTCAAAGGGCGTGACCACCACATCCTTATAGCGATCTCCCAGGGCCTGGCGCACTGTGGCCGTGTCCTGCTCCAAAGGCGAACGTTCAAAATAAGCCGGGCCGAAAATCATCAGTGCCAGCAACACCACGAGCAACAACGCGGGCAACAGCACGCGCGCCTGGCGCAGCACGGCCTTCACGCCGGAGTCTGACTGAGGCTCGGCCGAAGCCTCTCCCCCTGCGGGGCGCTCCTGAGAGTTGTCCCCTGCTGCCGGCACGGTCTGCTCGGGCGTGTCCTCGGTCTTGGCGGCCGCTGCGGTCATGCCGTTGAGAGCAGGCCACTGCATACCTGCCGTGCCCCACATCAGCAGGGTGGAACCTAACTGCAAAAGTTGTCCGCTCGCCCAACTGATCCGCCCCTGCGGGTAGTCATGACCGTCGATGAAATAACCGCCCTCGCGCGCTTCCACCATGGCCTCGGTGGGAGAGATAATGATTGCGGCATGTGCCCCCAACATATCCTCATCTGAGAACACCAAATCAGCCGCATCGGACGAACCCAGCACATAAGTGCCCGGTCCTAATTCGAGCTGCGCACCCTGCTGCGGGCCGCCATAAACGCGAAGCTGTATGGTCTCGGGCATATTCAGTCGCTCAGTATTTCTTCTCTGGTACGGTTGGAACTGCAGCCGGATTCTTTCTTAGGCCGCGCCGGACGCTTTAAATAATTGTCCTGGGTGGGGGACATTACAAACTGTTCGTCATCAAGGTTCTGCGGCATATTCTGCACTTCGTCGACATTCAGTACCCGCGGGGTGATGAGGAAGAAACGCTCCTGACGGTAGCTGCTGTCGGAATCACGCCCGAACAGCTTGCCCACCACGGCCACATCTCTCGCGCCCGGTACCCCGTCGCCGCTTACTTTCTGATACTCGACGAACAAACCTCCCAACAGCAGACTCTGTCCTTCGCGCACCAGAGCCCGGGTGCTGATCTTAGTCTGCTTGACCGGCGGTACCTCGCCCGAGGTGGAGATGGAGAAAGAGGAGTTGTCCCCCGAATTGCTCTGCAGATTGACCACCATGGAGATGAAAGGTTTGCCGCCTTCTTCGTCCTCGATGATGTGAGGTGTCACCTGCAACACCGTCCCCGATTCAACCTTGAAGAGATCGACATCCTCGTTACCTGCCACCTTGACGTACAAGGTGGTGGTGTCTTCGAGCGTGGCTTCCATATTATCCTGCGTGAGCACGGAAGGACGCCCGAGCGTGCGGGCACGGCTGGCGGACTCCAGCATGTTCACCGTGGCCATGAAGGCACCGTGGGTGGAACTGAAGACGGTGGAGAAAATGCCTCCGTTATCACTGTTGGAGAGCGGCAGACCGGTGGCACCGTTGAAACTGCTGAGATTGGAAGAGTTGCCCACTCCGCCGCCTATATTCCAGTTACCGCGGCTGATGCCGCCCTGCCAGTCAATGCCCACGTCACGGGCGGCATTGATATCGATATCCACGATGGCTGCGTGCAGTTCCACCAGTTTCACCGGCTGATCCAGATCGCTGATCACCCGGGAGTAAAAAGGCATGCGGTACTCATAGTCATGAACCAGCACCGCGTTTAGTCTGGTATCTGCCACTATGGAGGGAGCCTGCTGCTCGGCAGCTGCCTCACCGTCCTGCGCTGCGGAGTTGCCCGTGCCTTTCTGGGTGCCTGAGTTATTGTTGCTGCCGCCTTGGGAGATCAGACCGCTGCCGCGCAGTTTCTGTACCGTGGCCGGCTTGACCGAAATCATGGGACCGAGCCCCTGCTGACTACCACCTGTGACCATGCGGTTTAAAATGGAAGCCACACCCGGCACCACCACCGTGCGGCTCATGGAATTGACCTCGGTATCGTCGGCCTTGGCATGCTTGAGACGAAACACCCGCATGACCTGTTTGACCTGCGGGGAATTGTCCAGGTTCGCGGCCATCGCGCTTACGCTGTCTAAGTAGGATGGCGGTCCTTCCACCACCAACACGCCCCCCTTGTCCTGCAAGGGCAGATCCGGTGAAACAAAACCTGCCCGTTCCAAAGTGTTCTTAAGGGCGGCAGAGGACAGGTTGACAGGACGAATGAGGGTTTGCTGCCATTCGGTCTCGTTGTAAAAATACACCGTACCGCTCAGCACGTAATAGCGTACACCAAAGGCAGCGCGCATGCCTTCCAGGAACTTTTTGGGGCTTTGACTCTGGAACATGCCGCTTAATTTGCCGGTCACGGCAGAGGAGACCTGAGAATTGAGTCCCTGTACGCGGGCAAAATCCTGCAGTACCGCGCCTAAAGGCTCACTGTCGGAATAATGAGAGTAGCTGTTCTTGAAGTTGTAAGCTTGTGCCGGGTAACTGGTAAACAGCACCAGACAGAGCACAGCGCAGAATAATCTGCCCACCAAACGTATCATTTATTTTGTTTTTGCTCAGTTATGCCTGAGTTATACCTATTTTGGTCGTAGAACCAAACAAGGCCAAATCAGAGGAGGATCCGCAAATTGTCGGCAACATTTGCCTGTTGCTGTATTGTAGCGTTAACTGAGCTTACATATTCATAATCATTGAGAAATTGCTCAAAAATCTCGCTCACGTCGCGTATTTCCAGATCCTGTGAGTCATAAACTGACTGCAGATAGAAAGCATTTTTGTCAATAACCACCGCCGTGGGAGAATCCTTGATTAGCGCAGCGTTGAGCCTGGCGTAGTTCTCGCAGTGTGCCAGATCAACCAAGGTCTCAGTTCCCAGAGCGGCACTGAGCACCAAAAGCGCACCGTCCGGGGAAAAATACTCCAGAGTGCAACCCTCAAGGTGAACACTGCGCCGCCCCTGAACGTCCACGTCGGGTATCCACCCCGTCTCCTGTTCCAACACCTCAAAGATCTTGGTTGTATTCATGGTATTACTTCAATCAATCATTACCTAACGTTATGTTCAGCAGCCCATCTTATTAAAGAGGAACTTCTGCATTCGCTGACCGGCCTAACATGCCTCACCGCTGCCTGAGAATTCACCTTGCGAGTGACCATATAACCACACCAACTTAAGTCTCAGCTGCAGTCTGCTGCCGTCACAGTCAGAGCTACTGGGTACAGTCAGCACAGAGCTTCTCAGGCACACGCTCCCGTAGGTGCTGCGGGAGCGTGACTGCGAAGTAAGTCAGAGACTCTGTTCTACCAGTCTCAGCCTAAGATGCGGTTGAGCGACTGATTGGAGTTCTCCACCAAGGAAGAGACCGTCTGATTGGTTTTGGAGATGAGCTCCGAGAGACTGTCGGTATAGCTCTTGATACGCTCGGCTATGGACTGATAGTTGGTCTGCGAGGCCTCAAGTTTTTTGATTTCGGCGTCAAACTCGGCTTGCCCGGCTTGAGATGCCGACTGCACAATTGAACTCGCCCCGCCAAGCATCGACTGCCAAGCGCCTGCCTTGGTGGTGGCCGCCATAATTTTGGAGTTCATATCGCCGGCCCCCTTTAGCCCATTGCCCAAAGCAGCAAGAGAGGCAAATCCACCTGCAATTTGCAGACTGCCGGCGAGCAATCCCATCATGCCGATCAACATGGCTTTTTTCTGCATTTGGTCGGCCTGTTTTTCTATCTGTTTGACAGCGGCATTGGTGGCCGCAACCAGATCTTCGCGGTTATTCTTGCGCTGTTCAGTGGCGGTTTTGGTGATGAGCAAATTAAGCTGTGCCGCCAACGAGCCCAGGGTAGAATCAAGACCGCCTAAGGTTTCGGGGGTGAGCTGCGTACCAGGCTGGGGCAGCAGCGGAGTCTCGCCGGAAGTATTCTTATCCCCGGCAGGAGGCAGAGTGTTGCTGTTGGTGTTATTGGTCTTACCTGTCTTATTGGTTTCATCGAGATTGCCAAACATGACCTCAAACAGGCGGTTGGCGTCCGGGGTGCTGTTTACCGGGTTAATTGTTGTCATAGTTGAATCCTCTTAAATTTTCATTTCATTGCAAATAATTAAGTTGTGTAACATCACTTTCATTCAGTTGCAGAGCGCAAAAGTCCTGCGCTTTTCCTGCACTTTTTACTAAGCCATCTGGCCACCGCCGGTGGTCACGGAGGCAAGAGTCTTGTTCATGCCGCTGATGCAGTCTTTAACCTTGTTAACCGTATCGGTAGCACGCTCCAGCATGCCTTGGATATACTCGGTTTCCATCTGATCCAGGGACTGTAACTTAGCTAAAATAGCATCCACCAACTTCTTGTCGGCGTTGAGATTAACTAAACTTTTTTCTATCTGCGAACTGGCGATACCCAAAGAGCCCGAGACTATTTGCGATGTGGAACCGGCAACCAATGACACGGTTTTGACGGTATTTGCCACCGTTTTAGCTTTATCGGCAATGTCGACGGCGTTGAGAGCTCTGCTGGCGCCCACGCCCGTGCAGACAGAACCGGCAATGCTTAAGGCCAGACTGATACCCATGCCGACCCACATAGCTGTCTCCTTGTCCACGCCCGCAGCTTCCAGCGCATGCTGGAACATACCCTTGCCCGTAGCCTGCTGCACAATACTGTCCACACCCGATATGGTAAGCATGATGCCGCCTGCGATTAAAAGCGGATTGGCAGTCAGGGCACCGGCCACCGTGGAGGCAATGCCCACTATGGTACTGACGATGGCGCTTACCCAGCTGAAGATCTTCTGGAAGGGAGAGAGCTTTTCCTGTTCTTCGAGTTTTTTGACCTGTTCCTGAAGATTCTTGAGGATCTTATCCTGCTCCTGCTTGCGCTTCTCCGCGTTGGCTTTGAGAGTGGACAGACCGGTTTTAACCGCCGTCTGACGCTCATCATTGCTCAGCATGGACATCAGGGCATCACCGCTGAGATTTTTAAGGGTCTCTAAGGCCTTGGGATCGGGAGCACTCAAAGTCGGGGCATCGGATGTGCCTGCGCTGTTGCCGCCGCTCTGCCCGATGGAATTCATCAACTGCGAGGACAGCACCATCTTCTGGAGTATTTCCTGGATCTTGGTGTTCGCCTGAGTGGCCGCTAACTGCTTGAGCTCACTCTCGCTCATCCCCGCTAATTTTTCAGGATCAGTATTGGTATACTGCCCGACTAAATTGCGTAACTGCTGAATGTTGGTGTCTGACATCTTGCACCTCTTTTTTAGGATTTGTTCTCGTTCTTAGTGGAACGCAGTGTCTCAATGAGGGCCTTGGCGTTCTTCTTTATCTCGAGGTCCTTGGCATTACCCTCACGACCCATGATGTCGATGAAGTCCAAGGCATTGATGGCATCGTCTGAACGGCCATCCTTGAGCAGGCAACGGGCGGCATAATACATAGGCTCGGGATCGGTAAGCCCGGTCATGGTGCAGGCCATGCTGTAAATCTCGGCGGCCTCGGCAAAGCGCTCCTCATGTTGCAGACTGCCGGCCAGGCCCATCCAGAAACGCTCCTGAGTGCCGTCATACAGGCACAGCACCCGGAAAATATTCTCAGAATCGCTGTAATTGCCGGCCTGATACTGCGTGTAAGCTAAGGCATAGAGCAATTCAAGTTTCTCATCGGAAAGTCCCACCATCTGCGCTACGGACACACCGTTAGCCACCAGATCAATGATCTCTTTATCCTCAAGCGGAAGTTCAACGGCCAGTTCGGTTGTTGCCATAATTTATAACCTCATATATTGTTAATAAAAAAACCAACTAAGGAAAATTCAGATGAGATGTCTCAACTTTATATCCATGTCAAGCTGTTCATCTCAGCATAACCTTTTAAGCATAATCTTTTAAAATATCATCCTATTTTTGTTATTCTAAACTCCTTTGTTAGGACTGTTGTTTAAACCGCTAACCGGAGTTACTGTCCACGTGCCAACGAGCTGAGAGTCTGGTTGGCCTGGGAGATGGCGGTGGAAGCACCCTGCTGATAGGCGTTGTACTGGCCTATCCAGTCCTGCACGAACACCATCTTCTGCTGGATGTCGGTGCCGCACTGCTCCTGTTTGGACTTTAAGATCTCCAACAGCGAGTCCAGACGCTTGTCAAATTTATCCGAGTGCTGATCAAAGCCCTGCAGCAGATCGGAGTTGATGCCCAGGTTAAGTTTCTGGGAGTCATCCACCTTCTCGTAGGGTACATTGGTGGCGGCACCGTTCTCTTTGTAAGTTATGTCCTGTGCCGGTCCCTGAACTTTGGCGCGCCACTGCACCGGATCTTTGATGTAGCTGTGGCCGTCACTGTCGGTGGTGCCTTTGACCTCACGCACATAGTTGATAATCTCCGTGATCCGTTTGGCCTGGTTCTGGCTTTCCTTGATCTCGTTGATGATGCCCAGCGCCTTGTCTTTGTTGGCCTTGGCCAGTTCGTTTTGCAGCTGCGCGAAAATAAACTGGATGGATTTTTCGGTGTCAAGCTGCTCACCGTTGACGTTCAGACCTACCCCTGAAATGTTACCGTTATTGTCTACAGTCATGCTCATGGCATTTTCCTCTCAACTTTGACTTTTAACTCCAAGTAGCAGCTTGCGACTATTTAAGCCGTCAACTGCTTGCCTAGGGCTAATTATACACGCAATTCTCTCAAGAATGGTGATATTCTTCAAAATTTGAATATTCAGCATGATAATCTCTTAATCATGCCACACTGCTACTATTTTTCAACTATTGCCTAAATAGGCCATGGCCATAATTTGATAAGCTTTAAAACAGAGCAAATTCAAAATGGTTTCGCAGTATTTGGCAAGGTATCGGACCGTGCAGCTACCGCTTGTTGAGACTGCTTGCTCTGTATCATCCTTCGACATTTTAAGTTTGAAGGACGTGAATTGGCCTCTACTGTCTAATTTTTAAAAGCTTTTTAACTTTTTATGTCGGTTTATCAGGTACGAGGATCTCAATTTCCTCACTGCGCTTAAGCATCTTCGGTTGTGTGGCGATAGACTGTAGTTTCTCACGTCCAAAGTAACGTCTCAGGTAGGACATAGGGCTCAGCTTGGACAGAAGCATTTTCAGCCAGGGGGTTTTTGGTAAGTGCCTCGTCAGATTGGAAGCCACGCTGTGGTTCCTGCCCGGTTATCCTCAGTCGAATGGATACTCCCTAAGTTCAGGGAGCTGTTGCCGAACTTGGTGAGCGCGGCCGCTGCCTCTGCCTCATTGAGGTCTTTGGAGTTCTGCTGGAGGCTTAGGTGTACACCAACAAGACACGGTTTTAGCTGGAGAATTCTTTGTGAGAGTGCTCGGTCCTCTGTACCCGTTGCTCCGCTTGTTTGGGAGTCAATCAGGACCGGAGAAAGCATGCCTTTGCCGGTCTACAGCTTTGAGCTTCGAGTCAGTCAAATGGCTGGCAGGTTTCACACTCCCACTTAAGCACTAAGTAGGACCTAGATCACTATTGCGGATGTTCAGTCATCGCTGTTAGAACCTGATCCGATCCACCGGTTGCACTGAAACTTCCGGGGTCAGCTCCTGGTAATCCAATACCGGGATCTCATAGAATTCCGCTTCGATGAGTCTTCTGACATAACGCCTGAT
Organism: Succinivibrio sp.; assembly: GCA_017469335.1. Taxonomy (GTDB): domain Bacteria; phylum Pseudomonadota; class Gammaproteobacteria; order Enterobacterales; family Succinivibrionaceae; genus Succinivibrio. The sequence continues at coordinate 14,755 of JAFUGP010000165.1, forward strand.
ATCGATGGAAGCAATCAGTGCCGGCTCTTTCTTGCAACTCTGGCGTATGCGCCTGACCTCCTGCACGAACTTTTTGGATGACTCGGGATCGAGCGCCAAAAAAGCACCCGCCGAGGTCTGGCGTATGGACTTGCGTATGAGTTCCTCCACCTTGGGATCCAACAGCACCACCGGCAGAATATTCTGACCTGCGGTGTACTTGAAACTGATCTGCCGCTTTAAGGAGGTGCGAATGTACTCGCACAGCATGATGATGTCCTTCTCCTTAGGTGCCCAGGCGATGATCGCCTCAAGAATAGTACGCAGATCGCGAATGGAGATCTGCTCCTGCACCAGGCGCTTGAACATGTCCGCAACCTTCTGCAGCGGCAACAACCTGGTGGCCTCATGCACCAGATCGGGGGCGCGCTCCTCCATGCGGTCAAGCAGGTATTTGGTCTCCTGCAGTCCGATAAAGTCACCGGCGTGCCTGGAGAGCAGCATGGAGAGATGCAAGGTGATGATCTCCTCATAATTGAGGCAGGCCATGTTGACCTTCTTCAAGGAATCATAATGTTTTTTGTCAATCCACAGGGACTTGCCGCCGGGCAGGAACTCCGCTCCCTGCGTGACTTCTATGCCCAACATGCGGACATTGTCCGCATCCTCGCGCACCAGAACCTTGCCCGCTTCCATCACGCCGTGACTTACCGGGATCTCATCTAAGTTGAGTACATACTCAAGCCCCGTCAACGCCGGGGCCTCACGCAGATTTATGCCGGGGAACGGCACTCCCAGGTCAAAGTACAGAGCACTGCGCAGCTGCATCATGCTGTTATCCAGACCGGCATAATCCATCTGCTCTTCAAGAGCCGGGGAAATATCCAAAATGATGGGCACCACCGGGGTGAAATCATCGCCTTGCTGCGCGGCCGCGGACGGTTTGGCTGTCTTGGACTTGACAGTTGGAGCTAAGGTGCGGGAGATGGACTCATGAGGGTCTTCCTCGTTGTAGCAGCTCATCTTCTGCAGCCCGTAACCGATGCCGAACAGCAAAAAGGCCAGAGAGAAAAGCTGCGGCTTGGGAAAGCCCGGCACCAGAGCGAAGATAAACACCAGAGCACCGGCTACTTTCATGGCCTTGGGCTGCGAGAAAATCTGGCCGCCTATCTGCTCGCCTACATTGTTGGTACGGCCCCCGGCGCGGGTAACCAAAATGCCCGCGGAAATGGAGATAAGCAGCGAGGGGATCTGAGAGACCAGACCGTCACCGATGGTCAGCACACCATATAACTGCAGCGATTCCGAGGCACTCAGACCCCGTGTGGTAGAACCGATGATGGTTCCGGCCACGATGTTGACTGCCGCCACGATGAGACCGGCGATGGCATCACCTTTGACAAACTTCATGGCGCCGTCCATGGCACCGTACATCTTGCTTTCCTGACCTACCTCATCACGACGGCGCTGAGCTTCGGCCCCGTCAATGCTGCCGGCCCTGAGATCGGCATCGATGGACATCTGCTTGCCCGGCATGGCGTCCAAAGAAAACCTCGCTCCCACCTCGGAGACACGCTCGGCGCCCTTGGCAATCACCAAAAACTGTATAACCGCGATGATGATGAACACCACCGCACCGACCACGAAATTGCCGCCTACGGCAAACTCCCCGAAGGTAAAAATAATCTCGCCGGCATCGGCCTGCAGCAGGATCAGCCTGGTGGTGGCAATGTTAAGCCCCAGGCGAAACAGCGTGGTAAAGAGCAGTAAGGTCGGAAAGGAACTGAAACTGAGTACCGTCGGGGTATACATGGTCATCATGAGGATGACAAAAGAAATGGACAGGTTAGCCGAGATCAGCAGGTCCACCAGCGGTGTGGGCAGAGGCACAATCATCAGTGCGATTACGGCCACCACCAGCACCACCAATGCCAGATCGGCATGCCGGGTCACCGATCCGGCGGCAGCGCGTGCCACCCCTACCATGCTCATCGGCTGATATCTCCCAACAACTCACTCATCATGGCGCGGGCCTTGTCGGTCTGGCCGGTTTTGAACAGCGCCCGGGCGCGTAATTTGCACATTTCACGATCGGCGGCACTCTTAGCGCCTGCGGGCGTATAACCTGAGGTCATGGACAGCGTTAAGTCATAACGCTCATTACGGAAAGCCAAGGCCGCCATCATGCCCCGGGCCCAGGTATTGTCAGGGTCAACACTCATGATGGCCTGCGCCGTCTTCTGCGCCTTGCGGTCCAACCCCATGACGTAGAAAAAATAGGAGAGCATTTCCAGAGTTTTGATCTCATCCGTCGAGAGCACTTCCGCCGGCATGTCCTCAGCCTCCGATCATCATGTTGGTATAGGACGTTAAAAGTTCGGTGTCTTCCATCAAAGGCTGCATCACGTCACGTAAAAAGACGCGGCAGTGAGCATCCTGCAGCTGTGAGAGTTTGCCGCCTATGGACTCTAACGAGCGGCGGATCTGCACGGGACTTAACTGCTCGGGTCTGTCGAGCTTAGGCAACAACGCAGATCGCTGTTCAGCTAGCTGACGATCACTGCCGAAGAGTCCCTCCAGACTTACCTGATTGACCTCGCCTGCGACATAATCCTCGGCCTTGGGCAGATGGTTTTCCTCCACCGCCGGCGGCAGAATTTCGGATAGGCCAATCCGCGAACTGAGTACATCATTAATTGCCATGTCATCACCCTATGTTTAAAGGTTAATTCTAATACCGGGCAGCCGGCTAAATCACCTAGGACTGTGTGATACTGTCCGCAGTCTCCATGAGCTCCATGAGACACTGCTGCAGGCGCGAGGCACTCACGGCAGAGGCTGAGAGCTGCATGGTCAAAATGACCGTAGGCTCGGCAAAACTCGTGAGCACGCGGCCTGCACCGAAGGACCAATCACCCTTGCTCAAAGCCTTTTTCAGCTGCTCTGTGCTCAACGCCGCCTCAAAGCTTACCGACACCAGCAACATGGTACCGCTGCGGTTCAACTCCAAGGTAGCGGTATATTTGTCTCCTATCTTAAGATTGAGCGACCGCCCCTGCTCTAAGTTGAGTTTCTGCGGCAGTTGCAGCATCTCAGAGAGTTGCCCCAGCTCATAGTCAAGCCGGTTCAGGTCTACATTTTCGCCAGCCATTCGTCCTCCAGAGCGATTTTTTCGTCCACCAACCTCTGCGCCGCTTCCATGACCGAGGCGCGGTTAGCATTCCCGCTGAACAGCGAGTCCGGGCAATCACGCAACATTTTGAGCAACTCCTGGGTCAGCAGCACCTCCTGCTCGGGATCCTGGGTCTTGACCTCAGAAACCAGATTACGTATCTCCAACGGAGCGATGAACTTGCTGTCGGCGAAGTTGACCAGACGATTGAGCACGTCCGTCTGCTTGGCACCCGTCGTGTTGAGGCCGTGAACCTTGTCAAGTCGGTTCAGCAGATCCTGCACCTGCTTAAGCGAGGAGTTCAGCATGCGGGCAAAGTCCAAGGAATTGCCGACCGAGATTAACAGAGCGCGTTCATGACTGGGATTGGAGCTTTCCAGATCGGCACCTAAGGCACGATACATGAAGTTCAGTCCTTCTTCGACCTTATCTCCGTAATTTTTTGTCATGAAGTCGAGCATCTGCCTGGCCTGGGTGAAATTACACACTATTTCGGTGTAATTGCGGGCATTCTGCAGGGCGTCCAGGCCGGTTGCATTCTGGGCCTTTTCACTGTCATCCAAGGCATTGAGCAGTGCGTTGACCCGCGAGCCGTGATCTTTGAGCACATTGGCCGCAGCCTTTTTAAACAGCTCCTTTTCCTCATCGCTTTGGGCGTTTTCCGCACCTTCCTGCAAGGCAGCAAAGGCCTCGGCCGGCTCTATGAAAAGCTGCAGCGCCTCATCTTCCAAATCTTCTTCATCGGTATCAGGCTGTTGGGCGCGGCTTTTTAGTTTTTCGCTTTTTTTCTTGTTGTCAGTCGAAGATTTCATCTTCTGACTGAGAGATTTGGCTTTTTCGGTCTGGGTTTTGGCAGGTCCGCTTTGTTTGCGATCCGAGAGCTTTACCTTACGGCTGTTGTCACGGGCAAAGGTCATCTCCTCGGCGGCGTCGGCCAGCTTGGACTGTTCGTCCTTCTGTACCACTACCTCATTGCCGCCTAAAATGCCGTGTTGCTCCTTGACCTGAGCGTCACTGCCATCTGTCATCATGTGCAGCAGCGAGGTCGGTCCTTGCATTCCCTGAATTTCCGGCATTGCCCTCTCCTTATCCTATAACCAAGCTACTATAGCTAACGCATTGCCAATCTGACCGAAAGACTGGCTGTACCTTCAGCGTATTCATAAGTGCAAAATTATCCACAAGTACCTTTTAGGCGCAATTATAGACAATTATTTTGGTCTAATGAAATTATTTTTCTACCATATATAAAAAACATGAGTACGATCATAGAATCGTATCGACAGATCAATATATTGGCACACTCTTACCTGTCACTTCATCTCCACCGCGATCTCAGAGTGTCAGTCACTTCCGGTGAAGTGCGGCGCCCGGTTTAACCCTCAGCCTCAGTTGCTGAACAGACCCACCCATGCTGAAATGTTAAGTGCGGCTCGTAAAAAACACGCCGGAATCTTTCGGGCACCCGATACAGCTGCATCCTTGCTCAAACAGCACTAGGTACTGTGAGTATGTCAGGCAGTTTCTGATGGCAAAGTCTTACGATAATCCCAAGCTCAGACGTCTGTCAGTGCTTTACCGTGAAAATCCTCCAGTTCCAAATCTGCCTGCTGCTCTTCCAGCACGGCCTGTGAGCGTAACCATTGCTTACGATGCTCCTCCAGTTTACCCAAGGCCTTGGTGCACTCCAGCAGTGCCACATGTGTCTTTTCCTCCTCCTCTTTGGCCTTATCCAGTTCATGTTCGGCCTGGGCGATGGCCTCGGTCAGGATAGCGTCGCGGGCGTTGAGCTGCGCGAGCCCGGCCTTGAACTCCTCTAATTCCTGTTGTTCCAGAACCTGCTCTTTGATAGCGGCATAGCGCCGTTCAATCTCCTCCTCACGCCAGACTTTATATTCTTCCAGTTCCCGCTCGCGCTTTTTTACCTCGTCTGCGGCCTGCAGCACCGCCTGATGAGCAGCCTGTTGACGGCTGCGGGCATCATCGCGGCGATGTTCGCGCAGTCCCACCAACCTGGCAAGAGGATAGACGGCCATCAGCTCTCCTCCAGGGAGGCAACAAAACGCAGTACCTCGGCTACGGCCGCAAACAAATCCTCGGGGATAAAATTCCCCTCCTCGCCTTCGGCATACAGAGCCCTGGCCAGGGTAGCCTGTCGCATGATGGGGATGTTCTCCTGCTTGGCCACCTCAATCATGCGCAAGGCCAGATCACCCTCTCCTTTGGCCAGAATGCGGGGGATGGGCTCACGCTCACGGTCGTAGTCCAAGGCAACGGCATAGTGTGTCGGGTTGACCACCAACACCTTGGCCTTGCGGGTGTTGCCTAAGGTGTTCTGATTGATCATTTCCTGATGCAGTTGCTTGCGCTTGGATTTGATGAGCGGATCGCCTTCGGACTCCTTGAACTCACGTTTTACTTCGTCGGGTGACATCATGTGATCCTTGGTGTATTTCATACGGGTGTAGAGAAAATCGATGAGCGCAATGACCGAAAAGGCCACAATCACGAAGATGGCCAGATCCCACATGGTACCGCCCAGTGCTGCCCACATGCCGCCTATGTCACCCTCCGGCAGCATAAAGAGCTCACGAAAGTGTCCTTTGACCGCTAGCAGCGCCGCAATGCTCAAGGTGGTCACCTTGGCGACATTCTTGCAGAAATCAAACAGGTTTTTCTTGGAGAATACCTGCTTAAACCACTTCTGGGGGTTTAAATTGGACAACTTTGGCATGGCGCCCTTAAAGGCGATCAGAATCCCCACCTGCGCTATATTGGACAGCAGCGAGGCCGTGATGACCACCGCAATCAGGGGCAGCACCACCCGGACCATCAGCATGACCGCATACCCCGAGAGCAGACGCCAGGCCTCATCAAAAGGCTGAGTCAGACTGCACTTGATGGCCACCTCCACAAAATCGGTCAGTTCATCAAAAATATTACGGGAGGCCAACATAAAATACATCACGGTCAGCAGCACGATTACTGCCGACGGCAATTCCTGTGACTTGGGAACATCGCCCTTCTCCCTGGACTCGCGCAGTCGTTTGGGTGTAGGCTGTTCGGTTTTCTCGCCGCTCATGGCTGTGGCCCTTCTTTAAGTCCTCTGAATAGGCAGGTTACAATCTGGGCTTGGACAGGGATCTTGCCCTCATTAACAAAAGCAACAAATATGAGCTGATTGTATGGCACAGACTGAATATTTGCAAAAAATCAAAGCAGGAACCTGAGATGTCGCTGTACGGTTTGGTCTATCTGTCTGCGGTGGTACTTTATCTGTTATGTCCGCTGCTTCCCGCTGTATCAGCGCGCTATGGTACCCTTATCACGCGCCTGCCGCAGGTCAGCTGCGTGGGATTGGGAGCTATTTTAGGCGGCAGATTAGGCTATGTGCTGTGCTATGAGCCGCACTGGTACTCTCAGCACCTCGGTGAGATCCCTCAATTATGGCGCGGCGGCATGTCTTTTTTCGGCGGAGTCCTGGGAGTGTGCTGCGCGGTGTTCCTCTCCTGCGGCACGCTGCGCCGGGCACTGAGCGAGCTTGATCTCATCGCCCTGCTCGCCCTGCTTATTATTCCGCTGGGACGCATCGTCAACTTTTTAAACGGAGAATTGTGGGGAACACCGAGCACACTGCCCTGGGCGGTGATTTTTGAAGGTGCCGACGAACTGCCGCGCCACCCGGTACAACTTTATGAGGCTCTGACCGAAGGACCGCTCCTGGCCCTGTTCATTTATCTGCTCTACCCAAGACTTAAGAGGCGCTGCGGAGCGGTGGCGCTGTGCTACCTGGCAGGGTACGCCGCGTTCAGACTGATAATGGAATGCTGGCGCGAGCCCGATGCTGCGGTGGGTTATCTGCCCGGGCAGCTGAGCCTGGGGCAGTATCTGTGCCTGACTGCCCTGCTGGTCTGTGCGCTGCTCTGGCGTTTTCTGCCAGAAGAAATCCCGGGCACCAAGAGTGGGTCTTAAGCATGCTTGTACGGGGTCAGGGCCACCATGGTGATGTCATCTGACTGGGCGGCCGCGCCGCGAAAACGTTCCACCGCCTCTTCCACGGCGGCGAGCAACTGCGTACTGCTGCTGTCATGCCGTTCACGGAGCAACTCCTTGATGCGTTCCTCCCCGAAGAGTTCGTGTGCCTCGTTCTGCGCCTCGCTTACCCCGTCGGTATAGAGCAGCATGCCTTCA
>JAFUGP010000166.1 GCA_017469335.1 Succinivibrio sp.
GGTCTGGGAGGCGATGTCCTCAATGGTCTGCACGATGGTGCCGATCTTCTGGGACTGGTCCACCAGTGCCTTGATGAGCTCGGCATCGACCTGGGTCTTGCGCACCTGCTCCTGGATGGAGCGGATGGTGTCCTGCACCTCATTCACGCCCTGCTCGGTGGTGGCGTTGGCCTGTGAGGAGGTGGTGGCGGCGCTCTGACAGTTCTTGGCGATGTCGCCGGTGGTGGAGACCATCTCGTCGGAGGCGGCGGCCACGGTCACGGCCTTGTTCTCGGTGGACTGAGCCGAGGCGCTGATCTCCTCGGTGATGGAGTGAATGGAGTCAAAATCCTCCACGGCGCGGTTGACGGCCGTCTTGATCTGCCCCACCAGGGTGTAAAGCTCGGATCTCATTTTCTCGGTGGCGCGGATGAGCTGCCCGAATTCGTCCTGGCTCTTGGAGTCGATGGCCACGTTGAGATCGCCCTGCGCGATGGCGGTGGCGGTCTTAAGCGCCGTCTGCAGATTGCGCACGGTGTAATTGGAAACTAAGATGGCAATGCCCGTGGCCACGATGACGGCCAGTACCAACAGCACGATGGTGGCATAGACCGGCACCATGGAGGCGATGCTCTCGATGACATTGCCGGCGTGAGCAATCTGTTTTTCGGTAATGGTATCGGCTGATGCCGTGGCCGAGGTGAAGTTGGGGTAAAAGTACTCGTTGTAGATGTCCTCGGCCCCTTCGCTGTTGCCGGCTTTGATGGCATCAAGCAAGGTGGGCACAGCCTGACGTATCTTCGCCACGGAGTCTTTGATGTTCTGTGAGACCTGGGGATCGGTGGCGCCTTTAAGCGCGTTTGTTACAGTATAGAGCTGTTCCAGAGCATTGTTGAGATCGGTCAGCGAGGCCTTTTGAGGCTCTTTTACCGCCTCATATACGATGTTGTCGGCATTGGAGATGGCCTTTACGACATTGTGAATGCGCGTGTGACGCACATTGAGAGTCTGATGCACCTCATTGGCGGCGCTGTTGAAGTTGAGCATGATGAAGATGGCGCTGATGCCGATGATCAGGGTAAACACGATCACGGCGGTAAAGCCGCTTACCACCTTCATCTTTACTGACAGCTTGTCAAACATAAACACTCCGTTTGCAAAAAAAGATTGTAGTACTCGGCCTGGTTGAGCCCAGGTCTTAGCGGACACCGATTAGCATGGAATATAACAAAGTTTTGGTTAAACCTTGTGCTTTGTGAGGGCAGAGCAGGTGATTTTTGCTGAAATTTACATGACAGATCAAAAAAAAGCCCATGTTTTTAGTCAGCGCATTGCCTCTGAGCTGTCCACATAGGCGCGGCAGGCGTTTTGCGATCCCAGTTCGCAGGCCAGTCCCAGGTAGAAGCGGGCGGTGTCGAGATCCCGCTTGACCCCGTGCCCGTCGTAGTACAGACGCGCCAGCCCCCTGCAGCCGGTCGCGTCGTTGAGTTCGCAGCCTAACTCAAAATAGCGCCGGGCCTCATCGTGATCGTGATGAACCTCCCAGCCCTGCAGGTACAACAGTCCCAACATGCTGCACCCGGGACCGTCCTTAAGATCGCAGGAGCGGCGCAGCTGTACCAGCCCCTGAGAGATATACTTGCCGTCGGGCTCGGCGTTGAGATACAGTTCGCCCAGCAACCGACACTCTTCGCGTACCCCACTGTAGCAGCCGGCCTTGAGCTGCTCCTCCAGCACCGGATCAAGCGCAGCGGCATTTAAGGTCGCGACGGCACCAGACAGCATCAGGCCTAGGGCAATATACCAGGTCAGTCTCAGGGCAGGTTTGAACGGCAAACGCACTTAAACCTCAAATCCGGGTGGCATACAGTAAGGTTCCAAGTGCCGATACTGCATTTTGTGTTACTCATAGAAAAATCCATGTGGTTATGACTGCAACTCCTACTGCTCTTCCATGACGCGCTGCAGCTGTCCGTCGCCCTGAAAGAGCAGGGCATAGGGGATGTAGATGCGCCGGTCGGGCCGCACTTCCACTCCCAGTACCGACTCATCCGGTGAACCCTGCGGGTTTTGCTGCAGAAATTCCAGCAGCCTCACGCAGACCTGCATCTGCGTGGCGCTGTCCTGAATGACGGTGCCCAACATCTGCCCTTTGCGGATGGCCTCCATGGCCGGCGGACTGCCGTCCACTCCCACCAGGGGAATGAAGAGCTTGGGATCCTCTGAGTTATAACCCTGCTCATGCAGGGCATCGAGCACACCCATGGCCATCGAATCGTTGTTGGAGATGATGGCGTCGACGCCTTCAAGCGGGTAGTGCGCGATCATTTTGTGCACTATCTCGGTGGCGGCCTGGCGGTTCCAGTTGGCAAAGCCCTCTTCGCGGTTGTGTATCTTGTACTTGGCCCGCTTGAGGGTTTGTTGCACGTAACGGGTGCGGGAAATGGTATCGATGTGTCCGATATCGCCTTTGATGAGGTAAAAATCCAGCTCGCCGTTGCCGTTGCGGTCCCATTCGGGGTGGTTTTTCAGGTAATCGATGAGGATACGGGCCTGAAAGGTGCCGTGCTGGCTGGGCAGTGAGCCGATGAACCAGACCTTGTCGTAACTCTGCAGGGTCTTGTCGCCGGGATCACTGGTCAGAAAAATGAGCGGAATATCATGGCGGGAGGCCAGATGGGCCGCCAGCTGCGCGCCGTCATCGCGACGGGCGTGAATGATCAGCGGTTTTTTGAACTCAGTTTTTCCGTTGAGATACTCCTCCAGCTGCCCGAATTCCCCGGTGCCGAAGGCAAAGTCAATTTTAAGGTTGCGCTCTTGAGCCACCGCCTTGAGGTCACGGAGCATCATATTGCCAAAATCGCTGTTTTTATTGTAGAAAAAGGCATCAACCTCCAGAGCTCCGGCCGCCTCCTGCGCGGCAGCAGGTCCGATAGTCACTGCGGTCAGCTGCATCAGCAGCGCGACTCCTAATATCCTGATGTGCAAAGTTGCCTCCGAAGAGATTTTTTATACTGCTAACGCAGCTTGGCAGCTGCGCTCCCCTTTAAGGATCCCCTAGGCTGCAGACAGCCTCCCAAAACTTCTAATTTAAGTTCCGGGCAGTTCAGGCGGTTTGATCGTCATGCCAAAGGAGGTCAATTTATGGAGGGCATTTCTGAAAAACGCGATCTTTTTCACACCCAGAAAGGCTCTGCCCTGCTGCAGTGCTCCTCCTTTGAGCGGATGTAGCTGCTTAAGGTCAGTTGGTGTCACGGTATAATGGGACAGGTCAGGCAGAGAAATTCCCCGCCGCATTAGGTCAGTCTGCCGGATGGTGTGGATCTGAGATGTTATGATTCGTGCGGATTTTAAATTCAACTCGCAGCTGCTGCTCGCCCCCGTGGAGGTCAAGGCGGCGCTGCCTTACAGTTTAATTGAGATGGCCCCGCCGCAGGGGCGCGGCTGGCGCACGCTGTGGCTGTTTCACTGCGCTTTTGCCGACGCCGGGATCTTCTTTGAAAGCCTGGGAGCGTCCGCTCTGTGCGACAAGTACTCCCTGGCCTTAATTGCCCCCTCGCTGCCTAACAGTTTCTTTCGCGATCAGGGACCCAGACGCAATGCCGCCTTTGTGGGCGGAGAGCTTATCCCGGCGCTGCAACAACTGCTGCCGCTCTCCAAAGCGCGTGAGGACAACGCCGCCTTCGGCATCTCGATGGGCGCTTACGGTGCGCTGTGCCTGGCATTGGAGCAGCCTCAGCTCTTTGGCCGGGTGTTCGCCGTCAGCGGCTACTATGAGCCCGCGCTGCCCGATGATCCCCGTCTGGATAAGGAACGTCGCCAGAAAAACATTCTCAAGATAGCCAGGCCCTGGCTCAATGATCTGCACGGGGGGCCGCAGGGAGAGCGCAATGCCGTGGCCACGCTGACAGAGCAGGCGGCCGCGCGCGGCATCAGTCTGCTGCCGCAGCTGGATTTTTCCTGCGGCAGTGAGGATTATCTGTCGCAGTGTCAGACTGAATATGTGCGCACTTTGCTTGAGCACGCCGGGATAGCGAGCTCATTTACGCTACTGCCTGAGGAGGGACATGACGAGGAGTGCTGGAGCAAGGCTTTAAGGCAGTGTGCCGCAGACTTTGGCTCTGCAGCGCTCTGGCGCCGGGCAGAGTGTTCTGCCTGTGCTCAGGGTACAGACAGCAGCAAGCTCAGGCGCCACAGTGCAAAGCAGTCCGCTCCGGCCTGTCCTTCCCTTACCACCTCATAACCTGCCACTGCAGGATGGTGCCCGGCGGGGGTCTCCAGGTAGATAAGCGAGTGCTCGTGGATGAGCGCTCGCACGCGCAGAAGCGTCAGCGCCTGACACCACAAAGAGGCGGCAAAGGGCGGGTCCAAAAAAACCAGGTCAAAGGTTTGATTGCACTCACGCAGATAGCCTAAGGCCTCGCGGTTGACCACCTGTGCCTGCGTACAGCCCAGGCGCTCGATAGTCGCGCTGAGCGTGGCGCAGACCGCCTCATTTTGCTCCACCATAACCGCCGCGCTTGCTCCGCGCGAGAGCGCCTCCAGCGCCAGCGCTCCGCTGCCGCAGAACAGGTCCAGTACCCTGGCCCCCACCACCCGGTCACCTAACCAGGCAAACACGCTCTCCCGTACCCGATCCGGAGTGGGGCGCAACCCCGCGGCGACGGGCACACTCAGGCGGGCGCCGCGCAGGGTACCGGCGATGATTCTCAGGGTATGGGCAGGTCGGGGGTTGCTCATGGTGCTCCTTAAAGATGCGCTTGCGTCGGACTTGACAGTACCTCATGTTAACACAGTGCCCAGGCGGGATACTTAAGCTGCATTTGCCTGCGCTGTGGCACTTTCATTGCGCATGACTGGCATACGGCCCTGCGGTGTTCTATGATGCCACAAGCGGAGGCGGAGAACCCCGTCTCGTGCCACCATCAACCTAGGCCGCTGCAGGGGAGCGCATGTTCAGTTTAGAGCGCATTTTCGACGATCTGACCGATACCGTCACCGAAGGAGTCAACCGCCTGTTGGACCGGGAGATCCGCATCGGCGTAACCGGCTTCTCGCGGGGCGGTAAAACCGCCTTTCTGACCTCGCTGGTAAACGCCGTGTGCAATTTTGACCGTCAGGACAGTGCCGCGCGTCTGCCGCGTTTTGCCGAATATGAGCGGGAGGGCATCTTCTACGGCGGGGTGGTGGCCAACCATGATTTAAGCGTGCCGGCCTTTCCCTATCAGGAGTGCTACGACGCCCTGGTGGGTGTGAGCCCGCACTGGCCGGTTCCCACCGAGGGTTTAAGCGAGATCCGCCTGGAGGTTAAATTTGCCGACCGCAGGCTCCTGGTACCGGGAGCTCACCGCAGTCTGTACATCGATCTGTGGGACTACCCCGGGGAGTGGCTGCTCGATCTCATGCTGCTGGACTTAAGTTACGAGCAGTTCAGTGCCCTGATGCGCACTCAGGTGCAGAAGCTGCTTAAGCTGATCCCCGCAGGTGAGACTCTGCTGGCGCTGGGAGCGGCGCTTAAGCCTGACAAAAGTCCCCATCCGCGCGAGCTGCGTCAGGCGGTGGAGAGCTATGTGAGCTGGCTGCGCGAGTGCAAGGCGCGGGGACTTACCATGGTAGTCCCGGGGCGTTTCGTGCTGCCGGGGAATCTGCAGGGGGCACCTTTGCTGGAGTTTGTGCCCTGGTTGGGGCAGAAGGTGAGCAGGGCACCGCAGGGCAGTCTCTATCAGACGCTGCAGCAGCGCTACGAGGCTTACCGGCGCGAGGTGGTGGAGCGTTTTTACCGCGAGTGTTTCTCCGCGCTGGACCGGCAGGTGGTGCTCATTGACTGTTTTCAGGCCCTGCGCGGGGGAGAGGAGGTCTTCCACAACGTCAACGAGACGTTGCAGGCTCTGCTCAAAAACTTCAGCTACGGCGACAACAACCTTTTGACGCGTATTTTCAGTCCGCGCATCGACAAGGTGATCTTCGCCGCCACCAAGGCCGATCAGGTAACCTTCGCCGAGCAGCCTCATCTGCTGAGTCTGCTGCAGTCCCTGGTCTCCCCGGCCGCCCGGCAGGTTGCCGCCGCGGGGATCAAGTGCGAGTATCTGGTGCTCGCGGCCATCGCCGCCACCCGCTGCTTTGAACTGGAGTATCAGGGTCGTCTCACGCAGGTGCTCTCCACGGGGCGTGAGGGCGAGAAATGGTATAACCCGGGCGAATTCCCCGCGCAGTGGTCCCTGGAGGCGATGGAGCATTTTCAGCGCTTTTTCCTGCACAAAGAGCTGCCCCCGCCGCCGCTTGGCGACGGCGATCCCATCCCCGCGCAGAATCTGGACATCATGCTCAGCTACATGCTGCGCGACAAGCTGGCGTAATCAAGAAGGAGCGGCCGATGAGCAGCTATCAGGCAGGATTTGAGCTTGACCCCAGAGGACAGGGTGAGCCTAAGACTGATCCCGGGCAGGAAACGACGGGGCGCTCCCGTCCGGTGTTTGAGCGGGGTTTTGAGCTGGAGAGTCCGCCGCAGCAGGTGAGGGCACTTGATCAGGGCTCCCAGGAGAGCTCGCAGTCCACCACCATCGCTCTGCCTTATGCCGAGGACGGCGCGGCGGAGGATGAGGAGCCGTTGCGCAGCCGCTTCTGGAGCAGTCCTCTGTTGTGGCTGTTGCTGCTGGTGGTGGGCGTGGGCGGTCTGCAGGTCTACGCGCTGCTGACCGAGGCCTTTGAGCGCAGCCTGCTCTCCGGTGCCCTCTGGAGCTTGGGTATCGGCGTGGTGTCACTGTTGGCGCTTAGGGCAGTTTTCAAAGAGCTGCGCTCGGTCTGGCAGCTTAAAAGCACCGAGCGCAACCGCAAGCGCTACCGTGAGACAGTAGGCAGTGCGCAGGCACGTGAGGCTCTTTTACTGTGCCAGGACATGTACCACGGCACGGATGATCAGGCTTACGCCGCCTTCAAAACTAGGGTTCAGCCGCATTTTAGCGCCGCCGAAGTCTTTGACCTTTATGAGCAGCTTGTTTTGCGCAAGCTCGATGCCAAGGCCCGCAGCATTGTGGTCAAACGCTCCTGCGAGAGCGCGGCGGTGGTGGCGTTGAGCCCGCTGGCCTGGCTGGACATGGCCTTTACGCTGGTGCGCTCGCTGCGCATGATAAGAGAAATAGCGCAGGCCTACGGCTACCATTGCGGCCTGTGGGGCAGACTGCAGCTGTACCGCTCGGTGGTGCGCAATCTTATTTTCATCGGGGTAACCGATCTGGCCACCGATGCCCTGATGGACTCCCTGGGAGCGGAGGCCTTTGGCAAATTCAGCGCTGCCTTAGGGCAGGGACTGGCCGCGGGCATCTACTCCACCCGCCTGGGGTATCTGACCATCAAAGCGGTGCGCCCGCTGCCTTTGCACGCCGAGGTGATGACCTTGGGGCAGCTGCGCAAAGACATGGTCTCAGGTGCCATGCAGCTGGTGCGTCCTAGCCGGGGCAGCTGACAGTTTCGCTGAGTCTCAATTCTCAGTCCCGGCGCGAATGCCTTGGTAACTGCAGGTGTTTTCTACCTGGAGTACCGCCGCAGGATCATAGGAGCATCCGCACCTGTTGAGGGAGAATTGACTGCCTGTTTATCCTAAAATTGTGGTCAAGGAGTAAGTCATGGGCGATAAGGTGATTCTCAGCGAGTTGCAGCAGCGCATCATTTTCACCGTGCTGTGCGTCGACGCTTTTGCCACCCGTTTTCATCTCACTTCGGTGCAGTCATTTCATTACCTCCAGGAATATGAGGGCATACAATTTCTCAAGGAATGCTACTCTGCCGAGCATACGCTGGGACTGGAGGATGTGGTAGATGATTTGGTCTTGGTCTGCCGCAACCATGGAGGAGCATACTGATGCGACTGTATCATGGCAGCAATATCCCGATAAGGGAGATCAATCTTGCCATGTGCCGCCCCTATAAGGATTTTGGCAGAGGTTTTTATCTGACGCAATTGGTGGAACAAGCAAGGTCCATGGCCCGGCGTAAGGCCAGGATTTTCGGCGGCTCTGCGGTGGTAAGCGAGTTCGAGCTCTCTGATGATTTTGCTGGGCGCTCTGAACTGCGCATCCTGAATTTTGGCTCTGAGACTTCAGAGAGTTGGGCGAGGTTCGTCAGAAATAACCGTAACCGCAACTTGACTGACTTCGCCAACCCTGACTGCAATTTAGACCATAAGTACGACATCGTGATAGGTCCGGTGGCCGATGACAATATGAACCTGCTTTTTCAACAGTATGAGAAGGGGCTGCTGAACTTTGCTGACATGTGCCGCGCCATGGCCTACAGGCAGGTTTCCAACCAATATTCCTTTCACACCGAAAGATCAGTCAGCTTGCTCAAGTGGGTACGTCAGCTATGAACAAGGTTCAGGAACAGCTAATTCAGTTTATGACCATGGATCTTGTGGAACTGCTTACCACCACACAGGGTGTCGGATACGATCAGGCCATGCGGGCAGTTTATGACTCAGAGGTTTACGCCAAACTGCTTGATGTGGAAACCGGGCTGTACAGCGAGAGTCCTGCCTACGTGTTCGGTCTGTTGCAGGATGAACTCAATTTCGGTCATCTGGTGCAGGCGGAGATCTGAGGGCCTTATTCCAAACCGGAATAGTGTGTATCCACCAGGTACAGGTGCCCAGATTGGAGGAAAGTAGGGCAACCTATAAATGTGATCTGCAACGCATAAGTCTCCACCTGCCCAATCAATGCTAAAATTCCTATCCAATAAAGGATCAAGCCCCTGACACCGGGGCTGCGGACTTGGTATCCTTCGGAAGTTACGGCAAGCACCGTCGGGCCTACAGCAGAGCAGGTAGAGAGTATGGCAGGAATTTTTGGCTTTTTTAAAAAACGCAACTCCCCGCAGAACCAGCCTGAGAGTGCGGAGGAGGCGCAACCACGCTCAGAAAATGCAACGCAGGGCGATAGTGGCAATGACTTAGGCCAAGTCGCAGCACCGACAGAAGTCAAGGCATCTTCAGAGCCCACCTTGCCAAAAAGCTCCGGAGAAGACGAACTTTCGGCAGTTGCGTCTGCTGAGATTGAGGTACGTACGCCCGCTGCCGGAAGAGCGGAAGGTAAGCCCGAACTCGCTGCACCCGAATTTCCTGAGGTGCAGAGCGAAATCGCTGATCAAGTCCTATCTCCATCTTCGCCTAATACCTCCTTGGCACCTGAGAGTACCCCGGCCAAGGAGGGAGTGGTTCCCCAGACAGCAGCTGAGGTGGCAGGAAAGTCTCCAACTTCAATGGCAGCTGCGGCCACCCCGGCCTCAGGTGAGGGCGAGGCACCTCGCAGCGCCCGAGCCGCTGCTGAAGAAAAAGTCCCTGCAGGATTTGAGGCAGTATCTGAGGCAGAAACAGGCAATACCGAGCCGTCAACTCCGGTGCAGGTTAAGGCGGCAGCGAAAGGGACTGACAGTACTCCTGCCAAAGAGTCCTTTTTTGCGCGGTTAAAGCGCACCCGCCAGAACCTCGCCTATGGTCTGGAGGCTTTTATCGTCGGCCGCAGGATCAGCGAAGAACTCTATGAGGAGCTGGAGACGGCACTGCTTACCGCCGATCTGGGGGTGGAGACCACCGAGCGGGTGATTGATCGCCTAAGACTGGAGTCCAAGGCCCGTGATCTGCATGATGCCGGTGCGCTCAGACAGAATCTGCGCGGCATATTAGCGGAGATGTTAAAGCCCTGCGAGCAGGAATTAAAGATTGCTCCCCAGGACGGTCTGCCCTACGTGATCCTCATGGTGGGTGTCAACGGCGCGGGCAAGACCACCACCATCGGCAAACTGGCGGGCAAATTTTTAAAGCAGGGTCTTAAGGTCATGCTTGCGGCCGGGGATACCTTCCGGGCGGCGGCGGTGGAGCAGTTAAAAGAATGGGGCGAGCGCTCCGCGGTAAGCGTGATTTCCCAGGAGACCGGCTCTGACAGCGCCTCGGTTATCTATGACGCGGTGCAGGCGGCCATCTCTCGCCACTGCGACGTGCTTATCTGCGATACGGCCGGGCGGTTGCAGAACAAGGATAATCTCATGGCCGAGCTCAAGAAGATTGTCAGGGTCATGAAAAAGATAGATGAGAGGGTGCCACAGGAGGTCATGCTGGTACTGGATGCCACCACCGGCCAGAACGCCATCTCTCAGCTTAAGCTGTTCAAGGAAGCAGTGCCGGTGACCGGGTTGACCGTGACCAAGTTAGACGGCAGCGCCAAGGGCGGGGTGATCTTCGCTCTAGCCGATCAGTTCAAAATCCCGCTGCGCTATGTGGGCATAGGCGAGGGTATTGATGATCTCAGGCCCTTTGACAGCGAGGCCTTTGTCGCCGCCTTAGTGGACTGAGCCATCAGAGAGCCGTTTGGGCCTGCTCCCGGCGGGATGCCAGCTTAAGCAGCAGCGCTACCGCGCTCAAATCGCTGTGGTTGAGCGCGCAGGGTGCGCGCTCCTGCACCAACGGCTTGGCATGGTAGGCAATGCCCAGTCCCGCCTCCTCAATCATCTTGAGGTCATTGGCACCGTCACCTAAGACTACCACCTGCGCGGGATCTAAAGAGAAGCGCTCGCGCAGGGCGATGATCCCCTCCCGCTTGCTTTCGGCGTCCACCACCGCGCCGTCCAGTTCACCGGTGAGTTCATCATTCTGGATGTCAAAGGAATTGGCTCTGACCATATCCAGATGGTATTTCTGCTCTAACTTGGAGATGATCTGCACAAAGCCACCCGAGCAGATCCCTTTTTTCCAGGAGGCCTCGGCGGCGCAGTGCATGAGCAGATCAAGGCCCGCCGTCTCGGGCATGGCGTTGCGCACTTCCTCCAGCACCCGGGCCGGGCAGTGCCGCAGCATGGAGACCCGGCGTCTTAGGGAGGTGGCAAAATCAATTTCCCCGCGCATGGCCTGCGCGGTGATGTCGGCTACCGCGTAGTAAACCTTGAAACGGCGGGCTATCTCGTCGATGCCCTCTATCTGCACCGAGGTCATGTCCATGTCCAGCACCACGGCACCGGGGCGGTCCAGCCTTGGAAACGAGGATACGGCCAGCACGTCAAAATCAACGAGACCATGATTTTTCACTATCCTCTGCATCTGGGCCAAATCGATGTCGGCGAAGGGAAAGATCCCGCCGCGGCTGCTGCCCAGACTGTCACAGTATCCCAGGTCCACTCCGATCCGAATGCGGGAGAGCGCGGAGAGCTGCGCTGCGGCCTTTTGCGGGTCAAAAGAAGCCGCATTTTCGCTGCGGCAGATAAACACCTGACTCATGAAAACTCCTCTTTGTAAAGCAGCAACATCTCCGGCCTGCGCTGCTTGCCATGCTTATGCTGATTTAAGGCGGGCACGGGATGCCAATGAGCTGTCTTGACATGCCTCAATGAAACAGCGGCGTGAGCTCTGCCATGAGCTCATTCTGAAAACCCAAAATGAGCTCTTTCCTGAACTTGAATTTGGGCAGCGGTTTTTCACCTTTAGCCTGCACACTCTCACAATAAGCGTCATAGTCCGCAGCCTCTTTGAGCTTATTCTCGTTCTCCAACTCCCCGGCGCGGTAGTGGTAGGCCTCATAGCTCAAAGTGTCCTCGTCCACAAACCACTTACCTGCGAACTCCTGAATCTTCGTTGTGATCACATTGCCGGTCATTTCGTTGATGATCTCGGCCACGTCTCGCCCCGAGTAGTCGCCGGGATTGGCTACTATCTTGTCCAGCAGCTCACCAAACTGCTTACCCAGTGCCGGCCTGTCCTTGGTGTAATCGGCAATGACTGATCTGATCTCCTCGACCTTCTTATCAAAGCTCTGCTTGTCAATGCCGCTGTCTGTGTTGTCCCCCAAGAGCTGCACCAGGCCGCGCAACAGTTGCACGATGTACTCATAATCGACTTTGAAGGAAGTGACCACCTTGAGCTCATAATCATCCAGCAACGAGCCAAGACTATCAGGATCATCATCTGGCGGATCTATTATTTCGGGCTCGGGTTTTATATTGAGGTACACGGCCCGCCATTCCTCGTACTCCTGCTCTGAGAAGTTCTGCGCCTCAAGCACCTGCGGCGTGAATTTGGCAAAACATCTCAGTTGCGAGTAGGTGCGGTCAAGATCCCAGAACAGCCGTACAAAGCGCTTCGTCTCGTTCAAGGATAGTCCCAGCACATCCCTGGGCGTGGGCACAAACTCGCGCAAGGCTCGCAGCGCGTCAATAAAGCCCTGCAGCACCAGATCCCAATCCTGCACCTCAGCTGTGCCCAGTCCCCCGCAAGAGTAGAGTGTGAGCGCGTCGTCGATCTCCTTTTTGTAGAGCTTAGGAGAGAGGAAAGTAACCACCTGGCCTGAATCTTTATCTTTGTTAAACAGGCGATTGGTGCGGGAGAATGCCTGGATTAACCCTTGCGGTGACATGGGGGGACGGTCAATAAAGAGTGTCGAGAGGCAGGGCGCGTCAAAGCCCGTCAGCAGGCGATCGACCACTATCACCAGGTCCAATTGCTGCCCCCGATCATGAAAAAGCGGATTTTTACGAGCCAGTCTCTCCGTTAGGTTGGAGTTGTAGGCCCGGATGAATTTCATTTGATAGCCGGTGCCGAACATGGCGTTGTAGTCAGAGAGCGACTCTTCCATTTTTCCGGTGTTTACGGCTGAGGCTTCGGCATTCTCTACCACTGAGTAGGTGATCGCGAACTTGGGAAAATCCGGCAGCGCTTTTAAGATCTCCGGATCTATCTTGAGCTCGTCCTCGCCCGCCTTCACTCTTTTGAGAAGGTCATAGTATTTCTGCGCGATGGCAATAGAGCTCACCGTCAACAGGCCCTCGAAGGTCTGCCCGCGTCCTGCCGTAAGCTTGAGCTTGTGCTTGGACTGATTGAGAATGACCCGCAGCACTTCACGCATGTGCTTCTCATTCCCTACTAACTTCTCATCTTCCTCCGGCGAGAGCCCGTCCTGCCCCATGTTCTCCACCGTGAAGCCTAAAACGGCGCGATCATGTACCGCCTCTTTGATGGTGTAGCGATGCAGACACGGTCCGTAAAGTTCCTCGGTAGTGCGCGGCAAATCTCCTCTGGCCTCGTAGGCGTTCTGCTCAAAGATCGGCGTACCGGTGAAGCCATACCACAGCGAGCGCCCGAAGAAGCGCTCTATCTCGCGCTTAGTCTGCGGCGTCACTGCCCGGTGACACTCATCGACCACGATAGCGAGCTTGAGCTGACGTACCTTGGCATAACGTCCCTGCTCTTTGTCCTTGAGGTTAGGCTGCTCGCTGCGGCTTATCAGATTTTGCAACTTCTGGATGGTGGTCACGATCATGGCGCGGCTGCCGTCGGATAGTTTCTTTAGCAGATCGGCCGTATGGTCAGTATCATCGACATCAATCGTGTCGTTCTCGGCATAGGACTGAAAGGCTGCCGTGGTCTGTTGGTCCAGATCGCGACGGTCAATCAAAAAGAGCGTTTTATCCAGGCTGGGGATATCCATCAGCAGATTGCGTGTCGCCTTATAGGACGTCACGGTTTTACCTGAGCCGGTGGTATGCCACACAAACCCCGATTTTTCCTTATGAGATGCCGCTCTTACCGCCTCAATGGCATGAATTTGATAGGGGCGCAGAACAATGAGCCTTTTGGCGTCATGATCGAGCACCGTGTACTTCGCCACCAGTTCATGTGCCTGCGGGATTTTAAGCACCGCGCCGGCGAAACTTAAGTAATCACCCACCGGGCGGTTATTCTCATCCACCCAGCCGGTTAAAAACTCAGCCTTGAGCTCATCGGCATAGGCCGGCGCGAAATACTTGGTATCGGCTGCGTTGCTAACCACGAACAATTGCACGTTAGAGAACAGACCGTGAAACTTCCCCTCCTCAATGTATTTTTTGATCTGCCGAAAGCCCTCTTTGTAGGAGTGAGAGCGGCTTTTAAGCTCGATGTGGATGAGCGGCAGACCGTTGATGAGCAGCGTGACGTCAAATCTGCGATCTCTTTCGCTCTCACCTGCCTGAGCAAAAGCGTTGTATTGGTTGATCACCTGATAAATGCTGGTGCCGCCACAGTTGTGCTCTTTGTTGAACACCAACAGATGCAGCTTTTCATTGCCGCGCTGCACGTGCACTGAGACCCTGCCGCCTTCACCCATCAGCCAGCAGCCGGCCTCATAGAAAGAGGCGTGAGAGACGGCGTTTTTGACCTGGGCAAACTCAGATTCACTAAGATGGCCGCCGTCCAAAACAGCCTTGTTGTTCATTTCCAGAATCTTTCGGAAGTTGGCCCACAGCTTCTCCTCGTTGTTGAGCTCCGGCTCGTAGATCCACTGTGATTCCCCCTGGCATAACCGCTCTATAAGCTTGTTTTCCAGCTCTGCTTCCAATTCGGCCATCAGTTACTCCTCGGGGAACATGTTTTGCAGTAAGTAGGTTTTGAGCTTTCTAAGCAGCGAGAGCTCACGCTCTCGCTGGTCTATTAAGCCATCTAGGGATGAGAGGAAAGCGCCGATCTTTTTTTGTTCCACTATGCCGGGAATATTAACAATCTTTTCCTCCATCCCGGCCTTAGTGATGTGAATCATGGTGGAGCCATTTGTGCCCGATAAGATGTTTGCCTTATCCTGCTCTAAGAGTTGGACAGCAAAAGATTTCTCCAAATTTTCTGTTAAGTCTATTCTCCATATGTGGTAGTGGTAGATGACCTTATCGCCATGCCAAATATGAGGGCCGAACGTAGCAGACCAGGTGTATAACAGGTCTCCATCATTGGCGTAGAACTTATCATCCAGTTCCAGGTCCGAGTAATACCATGAATCATTGGTATAAAAGTTTCCCACACGAAGGACCTTGTACTTGCCAGAATCCTGTAGTTCTTCCTGTGAATAAGCTCTCCCGTTATTAAATTTGGCAATGTCACCTAACTTTTGTTTTTTCCACGCACCGGAGAAGCCGGCGAAGCGGAGCTCAGGAACGTCCTGGCCCTCCTGTGGGAACATCCGCTGCAGGAAGTAGCGCTTGGCTGTACGAAGTTGCTCCAGGCCGTTTTCTTGGTGGGTTATTAGAGAATCGAGGCATGTAAAAATCTTCCCGATTTTTACCTGTTCATTCTGAGACGGGCAGGGGATCGGCATGGTGAAAAACACATCGTCGCTTATTGAGAACCGATCCGATCTGGCTCCTGAGTTTCCGTTGATGTTCATGAAGTGGTGCCAACAAGAGCTCTTAAAGTACCACTCTAAATATTCCGGATTAACATCGTGTGTTCTGAACACCGTATAAAGCGGCGACATAACTCCTGTCCTACCAAGCTTATTTCTGTTGATAGGTCCGACAGGCGCACTTGTTGAAATACGCGGGTTATAGATAAAGTCATCTGGCCTGACGACATAATAACCGTCAATATTTTCATCGTTGGATATCTTGCGGTCAAAGTAATCGGTCTGACTTATAATCCCCTGCTCTGCCGAATTTGATAAGGTCTCTCCATACTCGCCGGCTTTGTTTTTCTCAGTGACTTTTACTGCAATCTCTCTCAACGTCTTATGCTTCCACGTACCGGAGAAACCGGCGAAGCGGAGTTTTGGTGTAGCCATCTCACACCCCCGCGAAAATTTGTTTGAAGCTCTCCACCGCCTGGCGAGCCTCATCTGAGGAAGTATCGAGCTCACCGATTAATGCCAGGAGATCTTCATTGCCCTGTCTTATGGCTCCCTTGGTCTGTGCAATCTCTGCGGTAAGTTTGACTATGTCTATGCGCTCCTCGGCCTCACTGCTGTCGATGTAGCGCGGAATATTGAGGTTAAAGCCGTTCTGCTCTAGCTCCTCAAACTGCGCCACGTGGGCCATCTTGTCTACGTCTTTGCGCTCCTTGTAGAGCTCCACCACCCGGCTGATGTGCTCCTCTTTCATGACGTTCTGTTTTTTCTCTTTCTCAAAGAGCGTGGAAGCGTCAATAAAGAGCACATCGCGGCCCTCGCGGTGCTTTTTAAGTACGATGATGCAGGTTGGGATGGTGGTATTGAAGAACATGTTGGCCGGCAGCCCGATCACGGCGTAGATAGAGCCGTTTTTAAGCAGGATCTCCCGGATCGTGCCTTCCGCGCCGCCGCGGAACAACACGCCATGCGGCAGCACGATTGCCATGGTGCCACCCGGCTTTAAGTGATAAAAGCCGTGCAACAGGAAAGCGTAGTCAGCCTTGGACTTGGGCGCCAGCGCCCCGCCGTAATCCATGAAACGCTCGTCCTGCTTGAAGCCTTCCTTGGCCGACCAATGCGCCGAATAAGGGGGATTCATGGTCACCACGTCAAACTGTGTTTCCTCATCGGTAGGCCAGTCAGCGTCTAGCGTGTCAGCGTTGCGCAGGTGTTGATTCTCCGGCAGCACCTGGTGCAAAAACATGTTCATGCGGGCCAGGTTGTAGGTAGAAGTCATGAGCTCCTGACCGTAATACTTGATGTAGTCCGGCTCTTTGTTGTACTTCTTGACGCTGAGCATTAAAGATCCTGAACCCATGCAGGGATCATAGACCTGCAGCCCTCTCTTACCTTCCTGCCCTGCAGTGGCGATCCGACACAGGATTTGTGCCGGTCCGTGCGGGGTATAGAACTCCCCGGCCTTCTTACCGGTCTCTGAGGCAAACTGACCTATCAAATACTCATAGGCATTACCCAGTACATCCCCCTCGGCGTGAATCAAATCGGCCGCTGCCAGAACCTTGATCACGTCGGCAATGGTGGCGCTCTGCTTGGTATCGCCTATGCCCAACCTGGTGGAGTATAGATCCACGTCCGCGAACAGACCGTTAAATAAGGCGTCAGATTCCTGAATGCGGTTAAACGCTGCCTGCAGCGCCTCACGGTTGAACCTTTGCTCGTCAATGGCCCTGAGCATGGCCGTGTAGGTCATTTGCGGCTCCAGCGTATAGTGCAGCGAAGTTTTGATCTCCTCTAGGAGCTCCGCAGCATCCTCACTGCTGCAGGCTCTCTCATATACGCGCTGCGCTTCCTCTAAGTCTTTGGGAGCACCGTTTTCCACCAGATCATAGGCGACCGTGAGATAGTGATCGGAGAGGTACTTGTAGAACACCAGCCCGAGCAGATAGTCCTTGTACTCGTTGGCGTCCATCTTGCCGCGCAGTACATCCGCACCGGCCCACAATACAGCCAGCAAATCCTTACTGTCACTCATCTCGATTGTTCCATAGCCTACGTCTGACCGTCGTTGCAATTGATGAGTCAGAATCAGTACTGCCAAGAGCAGGTTCTGATTGCGACACCTTTGTCTTACCTGTGTTGAGAGAAATCATCAACACCAAGCCAACGCCTGTCGGTGGTATCTGCGGGAAAGAACAAAACTGATCTCAGGTTGACAGGTTCTTGTGGGACTGCTAACCGGAACCCCCTTTGCCCTAAACATCATCAACTCTTTATGATACAGCAAAACAATTGTTTTATATCGTAATAATCTAAAATTGACGGGGAGTTTCACCTATTTTTTGTCATCACCCTTGCAGGTTAAGACCAATAATGAAGGAAGGAGTGCGCAGTCAGTAGCTTTCCGATCGGGTAAGCTCTTACGGCGATACAGCCTATATCGGAGGACGGTCACAACCCCAAGCGGCGCGATTAATCTGTGAAGACAACGCGGGGCGAATTTTGGTTAGTTTGTAAATGTTTATGAGTCAATCTTGGTCAAGCTTTGCCACTGCGTTAGAATGATACCAGAGCGTTAACTTACGGAGGACTGCTAATGGGTGCAGCACTCTTATCTTCTGATGATATTGAACGTCTGCCCTGCGGTTGGGCCAGATTTTCTGATATACGCCAAAGCGGCATGATCTACGTCGACAAGACCTCTTTGGTACACCAGCTGGCAGTAAGCAAAGTACCATACTTTCTCTCCCGTCCTCGCCGCTTTGGTAAGTCTCTGTTGCTCTCTACTTTTGAGTCGCTGTTCTCCAAAGGACTCGAGGATTTTCATGGTCTCGCCATCGAAAATCTTTGGCACGAGGACAGAACTTACCCTGTGGTGCATCTTACCTTCGCTAACTACAAGCTCACTAACGCAGCAAGTTTTGAGAGTTCCATGCGGGCCGATCTGAGCCGTCAGTTCGGAGTTTTCATGGCAGCGTCCCCCTATGACGTAGCCGGCCATCCCAAAGCGCCGTCAGATTTCTTTTTAGAGTTGCTTTCCGCTTGTGACACTGCCTCCATCGTGCTGCTCATTGACGAGTATGATGCTCCCATCGCTCATACTCTGGACAAACCTAGGCTGAACGAGCAAATAACAGAAATCTTAAGAGCGTTCTTCAACGTCTTAAAAGATTTCACCGGCAGATGCCGCTTCACCTTCATAACCGGAGTCACTCGCATTGCCCACGTCAGTCTGTTCTCCGAATTTAATAACCTAAAGGAACTGACGCTCTCCAGAAAGCTTTCCACCCTGATAGGTTTCACCGAGGATGAACTGCACCGTTATTTTCACCCTTATGTGGAGAATGCCGCCGCGGTGCTGGACATGACGGTGGAGGATGTCTACTCGCGCCTCAAAACACGCTACGACGGCTATCGCTTTACCTTGGAGGTAGGAGGACAGACACTCTACAATCCCTGGTCAGTGCTCTCGTTCCTCTCCCAGCCTGAGGATGGTTTTGACAACTACTGGTATCAGTCCGGTGCCGGCACCCCCAAACTGCTTATAGAGCACCTAAAGCGCAACGCCGTAAACTTAGACTATGCGGCCATGGAGCATGACCGGCCCACCGTGGACAAAGACCGGCTTATCTCCAAATCCGAGGCGCTAAATATCCCCGAGGATTTGCTGCTCTGGCAGACAGGCTACTACACCTTAAAGCCCGTTTCCTCGCAAAGGGCAGCGCTGGTATTCCCCAACGAAGAAGTGGAAGCCTCAGTACTCAAGCTCATCGAGGACATCAACCACTTAAGACTCACGGATGAGACCACCACTAAGCTAGATAATCTGCCTGAGCTCATTGACGCATTAGACCTTAAGAGCATACAGGAGCTCTTCAACGATGTGCTCAACGAGTGCTTAACCTCCGATACCAAGGTCTTCAACTACGAACCTGACATCCGCAACATCCTCTACATGAAGATCCCCGAGAAGGCTCTTACCAAGCTGCGCGAACATAACACTCTGCACGGAGAGTCCGACTTAGAGCTCAAGACCCATAAAACCCATCTGGTCATTGAGTTTAAGCGCACCTATGAGGATCGTGATGTAGATGCCTCCCTGCAGGAGGGTATCAAACAGATCAAGACCAAAGAGTACGGCAAGGGCACCTCTCCTCTTACCTTAGTGCGAGTGGTGATGGTCTGCTCGACCTGCGATCGAAAGATTGTACTCACCCACCGCGTGGACTAGTACCGTTGTGCCAGACTACATAGCAGGTGATGGGCGCTAAATAAACTTAACGTTAACCATTACCTAAAAATTAAAATAATATTCATTGAATTATATTTAAATAGGCAGTGCAATTTTGCAAATATGGAATGTTACATTCCATGTTATTTTCTGAAGATGGCAGCATTGTCCCACACTATCCTCTCCAATACCTCCGTTTTAAGTCCCAGCAGAGAGGCGGCTGCCTCATAGAGGCAGGCTATGTCGTCAATCTTATAAGGCCCTGAATGGATAAAGTCCGCGTCGGTCTCAAACAGCAGTCCCTCCGGACCTGCCAGGCGTACGCTCTCACACAGCCTCTGATGTCTGAAGAGCAGGTGATGACCCACGCTTAAGAGCATATGCTCCCGACGATAGGCCTGCGCCAGCTCCGCTGAGAAAGTAAAATTATGCACGCAGCCTCTGAGGCTGCCGCGAAAGCGGCGCAGCAAGGTTAAGAGCTCGTTGTGGGCATGCCTTACATGCAAATTTACCGGCAGCTTGCAGTCACAGGCAAGTTCCAGCAGCGAGCGCAGCAGCGTCAGCTGCTGCAGCACAGGCAGTCCCTGCCTGGCGTCCAGACCGCATTCACCGATGCCGCAGCAAATTCCGCCGGAGAGCAGCTCCTCAAATTTGGCACGTTCCAGGTGCGGGCTTGTCGCAAACCAGGGATGAAGGCCGATGAGCACCCGGCAGCCGTACTGAGCGGCCAGCTTGAGGTTCAGGCGGGAGTCCTCAAGATCACAGGAGACGCACAGCAATTCCAGGTGCGACTCCCGTGCTCTGTCTATCAGGGTAGGGATCTGCTCTTGAGGAAACAGGCTCAGGTGGACGTGAGCATCCAGCAGCATGTTCAGTGCTCGCGGGTGGCGCTGAAGCTGACCTTGGGATAGCGTTCCTCGGTCAGTCTTAAGTTAACGCCGGAGCTGGCCAGATAGGTAAGATTCTCGCCGCCGTCTAAGGCCAGGTACTGCGGCACGCGATCGCGCATCTCCTCTAAGGCCTTGGGATCGGCCGCGCTCAGCCAGCGGGCGGTGGTGACAGGGATCTCCTCATAGAGTGCGTCCACACCGTACTCGTGCTTGAGCCGGGAGACCACCACGTCAAACTGCAGCAGACCCACGGCGCCGACGATGAGATCATTGTTGAGGATGGGCCGGAAGACCTGCACCGCGCCTTCCTCGGAGAGCTGCAGCAGTCCCTTGAGCAGCTGCTTTTGCCGGAGCGGATCGCGCAGATGGATGCGTTTGAACAGCTCGGGGGCGAAATTGGGGATGCCGGTGAAACGCAATTTCTCGCCTTCGCTGAAGGTGTCGCCAATGCGCATGGTGCCGTGATTGTGCAATCCGATGATGTCACCTGCCACGTCAAACTGAGCCTGAGCCCGATCCCCCGCCATGAAGGTCACCGCATCGGAGATCTGGGTCTCTTTGCCGGTGCGTACGTTAAAGAGTTTCATGCCGCGGTGGTAGCTGCCCGAGACCAGCCGCAAAAAAGCGATGCGATCGTGGTGGCGCGGATCCATGTTGGCCTGAATTTTGAAGATAAAGCCGGTAAGCTTACTCTCGCCGGCGTCAACCTCGCGTTGCTCACTATGGCGTCCCTGCGGGGGCGGGGCCCAGGCGGTCAGCCCGTCGAGCATGCAGTCCACTCCGAAATTGCCCAGCGCGGTGCCGAAAAACACCGGCGTCAGATGACCCGAGCGGTACTCTTTGAGGTCAAACTGCGCCTGGCCGCCACGGATGAGTTCTATTTGCTCGGTCAGCTGGTCATACTCGGTCTGCCCTAAGACTGCGGGCAATTCCGGGTTGTTCAGGCCTGCAATCACCTGACTTTCCTGAATATGAAACCCCTCGCCTGAGCGGTAGAGCAGCACCTCATCGCGCAGCAGGTGGTAGACGCCGCGAAACCCCTTGCCCGAGCCGATGGGCCAGGTGATGGGGGCACAGGCGATGTGCAGCTCTTTTTCAACCTCGTCCAGAAGATCCAGCGGGTCGCGCGTCTCGCGGTCTAACTTGTTCATGAAGGTGATGATGGGGGTGGTGCGCAGCCTAGTCACCTCCATGAGCTTGCGGGTACGCTCCTCCACGCCCTTGGCGGCGTCTATGACCATAAGACAGGAGTCCACCGCGGTAAGGACGCGGTAGGTGTCCTCCGAGAAGTCCTCGTGGCCGGGAGTGTCGAGCAGATTGATCACACAGTCCTTATAAGGAAACTGCATCACCGAGGTGGAAACCGAGATGCCGCGCTCCTTTTCCATTTCCATCCAGTCCGAGCGGGCAAAGGTACCGGTACTGCCGCGGCCTTTGACCTCGCCGGCCTGTTGAATGACGCTGCCAAAGAGCAGCACTTTTTCGGTGATGGTGGTCTTACCGGCATCAGGGTGCGAGATGATGGCAAAGGTACGACGGCGCGCTATTTCATGCTGAAGATCAGTATTGGACATGGTATCTGTTTGAAATTAAATTAATCGTAAGTGTCGGGATCATTGTTGCCATATGAGCCGTAAGGCAGGGGCTTGGGCAGAGTGGCGGGGGTATCTTCCTTGGGGGTGAGCATCTGCTCTTTTACTTTCTTCATGGCGGCATTTTCAATCTGTCTTACCCGCTCCACCGAAACCTTAAGCTCGTCGGCCAGTTCCTGCAAGGTGGCCTTGTGTTCGGTCAGCCAGCGGCGCTCCACCACCAGTTTGGATCGCTCATCCAGACTGTCCAGGGCCTCGCGCAGACGCTGCAGTTCAAAGCTGCGGTAATCGCGGTTTTCGAAGGCCCGGGCAAAATTGGAGTTTTCATCCTCCAGGTAGGCGGCCGGCGCCAGCAGGGCCGTGCCCGGCTCACCGTCCTCGGGATCGCCTTCAAAGCCGATATCCTGTCCGGAAAGACGCGATTCCATCTCAGCCACATCAGCACTGCTCACGCCCAGATCGTCGGCTACATGTTGGCGCTCGCTTTCGGTAAACCAACCTAAGTGGGTCTTGTTCTTGCGCAGTTTGAAAAAAAGTTTGCGCTGAGCTTTGGTGGTGGCTACCTTGACCATGCGCCAGTTGCGGATGACATAATCATGGATTTCGGATTTGATCCAGTGCACCGCGAAGGCGGCCAGTCGTCCGCCCACCTCGGGATCGAAATGTTTGACGGCCTTCATGAGGCCGATGTTGCCTTCCTGAATGAGATCGGAGATGGGCAGGCCGTAGCCGGCATAGCCGCGGGCGATGCTGACCACCAGTCTTAGGTGTGAGAGCACCAGTTTGCGGGCAGCTTCGAGATCGCCGTAATCACGTAATCTTCTGGCCAACGCCAGTTCGTCATCCTCCTCGAGCATGGGCACTTGATTGACGGTGCGGATGTAACTCTCCAGGTTGCCGACCGGAGCGAGCATGCCTGTCTGGGTTTGAGGCTCCAGGGTTTCTTCCTCAGCCTCTTCCTCTGTGTCAGTCACGGTGTCAGACATCGCTCAAAAGCCCTCCTGTCCGATCCTGGCCGGTTAGGCCTGAAATCGGGCAAGGTTTTCATTAAAAGTGTTGCGTCTTATTAGGGTACTGCGCGGATGCACAGTGTTGCGAGAACTTAAATTAGGTCATCTGACTACACTTAAATGCACCGACAGTTTAGCCGCTCATTATAACACGCAGCACTGAGGTCGGGTTTGCCGAGGAGCGCGGGGATTGCCGGGATGCAATAGCTGAGAAATGACAGGCAGCCCGGTACTGCAAAACTTACGGCGGGCAGAGTCAATTAAGCGTTTTGGTGGTGGGAGCTTTGCCAGCTAAATGCCATTTTCACGATACTGCGAAAGTCAGGTCCGATCACCACCCCGACCTTTTTGAGTTCGTAGGACACCGGCGGCACCTGTCCGTAGTCGTTTTCCACGAGCTGCTTTAAGGCATCCTCAAGGCGCTTGTCGCTGTTCTCACCTTGGTGCTGTACCTTGAACTCAAAGGCGTAGCGCAGCTTGGCCTCGGGGATGGTAAGCAGGATATCGCACCTGCCGCCTGCGCTGTGAGCCTCGGTGATGACCTCAAATCCCGAGGCCTGCAGCCAGGTGGCGATAAGACCGCGGCAGGCGTTCTCTGAGGAGAGAGACTTGTTGTCGTAAGTCCAGGAGTTTAGGTAACACTCAAAGATA
>JAFUGP010000167.1 GCA_017469335.1 Succinivibrio sp.
CAGGTACCAGCTCTGTCTGCGTGAGTTTTTCGGTGCCCACAAGGACAAAAAGCAGATCAAGTTTCTGGCCATCACCGGGGTGACCCGCTTAAAGGATGTCTCCATCTTCTCGGTAGGCTCGGATATTGTGGACATGAGCTATGAGCACCTCTGCAGTCAGCTCATCGGCTTTACCCGTGATGAGATTAAAAAGTTCTACCAGGACTACTTAAGGCTGGGGGCAGCCTACGCGCAGCACAAGGAGCCTGAGCAGGTAAGCGCAGATGACATCGAGTTACTGCTCGATGACATGGCCCGGCACTATGATGGGTACTGCTTTGACAGCAAGTACCGCCTCAAGGTGTTCTCCACCTGGTCGGTCAACAGCTTCCTGCAGCACATCATCACAGACGAAGAGGTTGCTTTTGAAAACTACTGGTATGACGCCGGGGGATTGCCTTCCATTTTGGTCAACTACCTGAAATCCCACGGCATGGAGGTACTGAACAGCTATCTGCAGCTACTTGACCCCAAGCAGGAGAGCGAGCTTAGCGTGGATGTCGATGAGTTCAAAAATCCCACCTCCTTAGTGACCATCAATGAAAACGTGCTGATGTGTCAGACCGGGTATCTTACCCTGCACTCCCCGCTTAACGATGATGACGATGTGCTGTTGGGCTTTGCCAATCTGGAGACGGCCAACTCCCTCTCCAAACGTTTAAAGAAACTCATCTTCCCGGGACAACAGCGCTCCAATCATGCCCGCCATGTACGCAGAACCTTAGAGGAGGGCAGTGCCGAGGAGATTGCCGAGCTCTTAAAGGAAACCTTGGCCGCCATACCCTATGACCACTTCCCGCTTAAAAACGAGATGCTCCTGCGCTTGGTGGTACAGTTCTTCATCCAGATTTACTGTGACAATGTAAGAGCCGAGCAGCACAACCACAACGGCAGAAGCGATGTCACCGCCTGCTTTGAGCACCGGATCTTGGTACTTGAGCTTAAGTACAGCCAGGACGGCACCAACCAAGATAAGCTCCTCGAGGAGGCCGTAAATCAGATAAGAGAGCATGACTACGGCCGTGAAAACTTAGACGGCAGAGAGCTCATCAGGCTTGCCCTCGTGTACGGCGCCGCCCCCGGCAGACGCGGGGTGATGGCTTATCAGAGCGCGTGAGATCTGCCCGAAGACAGACTCTCAACACCAGGCAAGCTCGTTGCCATCCTTCTCAAATCTTTGGCGTCATGGAGATGACAATATGATTGCACTCCTTGCAGTCTGCCGGCGGCATGGGCAACATGCCGATGAGGGAGAGTGTATCCAAGGCCGTGCGACACACCTCGGCATTGCCCTTGCACTCCTGAGAGCTGATGGTTCCGTCTTTGGCAATGCGGATGGTGACCTTGACGGTTTTGCCGTTCATGGAAGAGTCCACGCGCCAGTTCTGCTCAATGAGGGTGCGTACTTTAGCGCCGTAACCCTCGGCCACCCCTTGACCGCCGCCGCTGCCTGAGCCACCTGAGCCCAGGATATCATCCTCAAGCGCCTTGGCCTGTTTTTCCGACTCGGCGCGCCTCTTGGCTTCGGCCTGTTTTTTTTGTTCCTCGGCCTGTCTTTTCTTTTCAGCCTCGGCCTTTTTCTTTTGTTCTTCCTCGGTTTTCTTCTTTTCTTCGGCTAATTTTTTCTGTTTTTCCTCTTCTAGTTTTTTTTGTTCCTCTAATTTTTTGCGTTCTTCTTCAGCCTTTTTCTTTTGTTCTTCCTCAAGGCGCTTTTTCTCTTCCTCGGCTTTCTTCTTTTCTTCTGCCTTACGTTTTTCCTCTTCGGCTTTCTTCTTTTGCTCTTCAGCCTTCTTCAGCGCCAGCATCTTTTCCTCTTCGGCTTTTTTGCGGGCCAGCACCTCCTGACGCTTCTGTTCCTGAGCCTTTTGCTCTTCAACCTTGCGTTTGAGCTCTTCCTGGGCCTGCTTGCGTTGCTCTTCACGAGCAGCGGTATCATCGCTGACAGTTTTCTGAGGCACCGGGGTCTGAGGTTTGGTCTGACCGCCTTTGGGGGCGCTTTCACCGATAAAGGTGGCGTGCATGAGTTCAGCCTGGGAGTTGGCCGGACGTTCGGGCTTGTTGAGGGTGATGTTCACCACCAGCAACACGATAATGAGGGCGTGAATAAGGCAGGCGATGAGAAAAGATACTGCCAGGCTTACTTTCACTTAAGCTCTCCGCTCTCCAATGGAGCCGTGACCAGACCTACACTCTTGACCCCACCCATCTTCAGGGCATTCATGAGTTTGATGACGCTGTCATAAGGTACCTGGGCATCGCCCTGCACCACTACCGGACGGCTGGGATCACGCTCCAACTCCTCCCTCACCCTGGCAGTGACATCATCCAGGGAGGGCAGTTTTTGTAAATTGGAATCCACGCTCACGTAAAACTGTCCCACCCGGTCCACCGTGGCGATGATGGGGGTGCGCTGATCCTCATTCATGGCCTCACTCTGAGCCTCGGGCAGATCCACGGTCACACCCTGCATCACCACCGGCGCCGTGGCGATGAAAATCACCAACAGCACCAACATGACGTCGATGTACGGCACCACGTTGATCTCTGCCACCGAACGGCTGCGCCGTCTGCCGGCCCTCATCATCTCAGGCTACCTCCTGTAAGATCCGGCACCGGGATAAGATGACGGCTGGGTCATCTGCTGTTGCTGCTGACGCCGGGCCGCGTCCCCGGCAACCCCCGGGGTGATGTACTGCGGCCCCTGATTCTGGTCCCGCGCCCCGGCGGTGGGATCGTAGCTGCGGCTGCGACCGATCTGGTAGCCCTGCTGGGTATTATTCTGCAGATACTCCTGCTCGCGCTGATAGTTGCGCGGCGGCACCGAATGCATGGGCGGCATGCGGTTTTGCTGCTCCTGGTAGGGATCGGAGTGATAATCCTGATAGCCCTGAGGATTCTGTGCCGGGGCGCTCTGACTTAGCGCCTGAGTCTCACGCTTCTCATTCTCGCGCTTGAGCTGGGAGCGCACCGTCACCAGACGGCGGTTTAAGATGGTGGCGAACTCATCCATGAAGTTGAAGTAGCGGTTCTCCAACGCCTCGACCTTGGCGATGAAATGGTTGTAGAACATCACCGCCGGAATGGCCGCGAACAGACCCATGGCCGTGGCGATGAGGGCCTCGGCAATCGGCGGCGCCACCATGGAAAGGGTGGCATTTTTGACCGCTGCCAGCGCCACAAAGGCATGCATGATACCCCACACGGTACCGAACAGCCCGATATAGGGGCTGATGGAGCCGATGGTGGCGAGCGTGGCCAGATGGGATTCCAGCGCTTCCACTTCCCTTGACTGCGCCACCTTCATCTGACGGTAGGTGCCGTCCATCACCACTTCCTGATCGGCAGGCCCCGAGTTGACCAGGCGTACGAATTCCTTGAAGCCGGCCGTATAGATAACCTCCAGCCCCTGCAGGGTCTGCTGACGCTTGATGCAATCCTGGTAGAGGTTGTTGAGATCAATGCCCGACCAGAAGCGGTCCTCAAACTCGTCGGCCTTGCTGCGGCCGCGCTTGTAGGCGCTGCTGCGCTGAATGATGATGGTCCAGGACACCAGCGAGAGCAGCAGCAAAAACAGCATCACCATCTGCACCAGAAAACTGGCGTTAAAGATCAATTCGGAAAAAGACAGTTGATTCTCTTGCATTTTTCTAACTCAACTTCACACCCAGCGCGGACACATCCTCCGGCAGGATGGACTTGACAAACTCATAGATGGTCTCCGGCAGGGGCAGCGGACGACCGGAGGCGGTATCAACAAAGGCCAGCGCGCACTCCAGCTCGCACAGGCACCTGCCCAGACGGTCGCAGACCTGCTGGTATAAGGTCAGTGAGGCGTGTCTTAAGCGCAGCGGCACACAGCTTACCAACAGCTCGTCATCGAGCTTGGCCATGCCGCGGTATTTCACCTTGCAGGAACTCACCACAAAACCCCGGCCCTGCTCTAACATCTCCTGCTGGGTGATCTTCACCGCGCGCAGCCACTCGGTGCGGGCGCGCTCACAGAACTTCAGATAATTGGCGTAATACACCCGTCCGCCGGCATCGGTATCCTCGTAATACACTCTGACATTGATGGTAAAGGGAGTCACGACAGCTCCTTAGGCATGGTCAGCCCGAATTTCTCGTAGGCCTTGCGGCTGGCTACCCGCCCGGTGCGCGAGCGCTGCACAAAGCCCTGCTGAATGATATAGGGTTCCACCAGATTCTCCAGCGTGTCGCGATCGTGCCCCAGCGACGCCGACAGGCTCTCAATCCCCACCGGGCCGCCGTCGTAATCGAAGATGATGGCGTGCAGGTACTGGCGGTCAAAATCATCAAAACCGTCCTCGTCTATGGCCAGAAGATCCAGCGCGGCGGCGGCAATCTCCTGGGTAATCACCCCATTGCCTTTGACCTCGGCGTAATCGCGCACCCGCTTTAGGAGGCGGTTGGCAATGCGCGGAGTGCCGCGCGAGCGGCGGGCAATCTCGTGCGCTCCCTGCCCGGCAATGGCTATCTTAAGCTTCTGGGCGCTGTTGTTGACGATGATCTCAAGCTCCTGCGGGCTGTAGAACTTAAGCTGCAAAATGATGCCGAAGCGATCGCGCAGAGGTGAGGTCAGGGTACCGGCCCGGGTGGTGGCCCCCACCAAGGTGAAAGGATTTAAGGGGATCTTGATGGAGCGCGCCGAGGGACCCTCGCCGGTCATGATCTCCACCTGATAATCCTCCATGGCCGGGTACATGAACTCCTCGATGATGGGGGTTAGGCGGTGGATCTCGTCGATAAACAGCACCGAGCGCTGCTGCAGATTGGTCAGCAGCGCCGCCGCGTCGCCTTTTTTCTCCAAAGCAGGACCCGAGGTCTGGGACAATCCCACCCCCAGTTCGTTGGCGATGATGTTGGAGAGCGTGGTCTTGCCTAAGCCCGGCGGTCCGAAGATCAGCACGTGATCGAGGGCCTCGCCGCGGCGGCGGGCCGCCTCCAAGGCTATCTCCAGCTGGTTTTTGACCTCACTCTGCCCGATGTAATCGCAAAGACGCTGCGGGCGCAGCGCCCGATCCTCACTGCGCGGATCCTGTTCGGCCTGCGCCTCCTGAGTGGTTTTCTCTGGGTTGGTCAGTTCCTCGTCCACCCCCAGGGCATCGGCCACAATACCGGCGGTCTTCACCTTAAGCTCTTCATCAGCTGTGCATGTAGTGGTTGCCGCGGGCAATGCCCAGCACCCCCGAGCGCACCACCTCCAGCACATCGCTCATCTTGAAGACAGTCTCACAGAAGGTATCCACCTCCTCGGAGGAGCCGACGTACTGCAGCGTATAGGTCTCGGGGCTGACATCGATGATCTTGGCCCCGAAAATATCGGACAATGACTTGATGTCCTCACGCACGTTGCGGTTGGGAGTAGGCAGTTTGATGAGCACCAGTTCGCGCTCCTGCGAGCCGTTTTTCTCCTCGTTTAGGGCCGACACGCGCAGGATACACACCAGCTTGTGCAGCTGTTTGGTGATCTGCTCGGCCTCATCGCTGTCGCCGGTGGTGAGAATGGTGCAGCGCGAGAGCGTGGGATCGTCGGTGGGAGCCACGGTCAGGCTTTCAATGTTGTAGCCGCGCTGCGAGAACAGCCCGACCACGCGGGACAAGGCACCGGCCTCGTTTTCAATCAGTATGCTAATTACATGTCTCATAAATGCACGGGCACGTCTTTAGCGCCCCTCCTTGTTTTACTGGGATAAATCGGTATTGAGCAGCATGTCGATCATTGAGCCGTCGGCCCTCTGCCACGGCAGCACCTTGGTGTCGGTATCGGTCACCACATCCACGATCACGGGACGGTCCTGCACCTCCAGCGCCTGCTTGAGGCCCTCCTCCAGCTTGTTCTGCTCGGTAACGCGGATCCCCACACAGTCATAGGCCTCGGCAATCTTCACAAAATCGGGATTGCAGTCCAAATAGGTGGCGGCGTAGCGCCCCTGATAGAACACGCTCTGGAACTGTCTGACCATGCCCAGCACGCTGTTGTCCAAAATGACAATCTTAAGCGGCATGTTGTATTTGCGCGCCACGGAGAGCTCCTGCAGATTCATCTGAAAAGAGCCATCCCCGGTAACGGTCACCACCAGGCGCTCGGGCAGCGCTTTCTGCGCACCCACCGCCGCCGGCAGCCCGAAGCCCATGGTACCCAGGCCGCCTGAACTTAAAAAGTTGCGCCGCCCCGGGAAACGGTAGTACTGTGCGGCGAACATCTGATGCTGTCCCACATCGGTGGTGATGATGGCCCCGCGTCCTTCAAGCAGTCTATACAATGTCTCAATGACGCGCTGCGGGCGGATGATGCCCTCCTTCTCGGTATAGCTCAGGCATTTTTTATCCTGCCAGGCGGCTATCTGCTCCCACCACTTGCCAATCTCCGGATGCGGCTGTGCCTTGAGCTCCTCCAATTTGGAATTAATCTGCCCGAGCACGGCTGCCGCATCTCCCACAATGGGGATGTCGGCGTGCACGGTCTTGGATATGGATGCGGGGTCCACGTCGATGTGAATGATTTTGGCCTCGGGACAGAACTTGCGCACGTTGTTGGTGGCCCGATCCGCGAAACGGGTACCCACCGCGAATACCAGATCGGAGTGATGCATGGTCTCGTTGGCCTCATAGAGGCCGTGCATGCCCATCATGCCGATATAACGCCGGTCATTGCAGGGGTAGGCGCCGATGCCCATCAAGGTGGAGACCACCGGCAGGTTAAGCCGCGCCACCAGGCTCTCCAGCATCGGACCCGCGGCGCCCTGCACTATCCCGCCGCCTGCCATCACCACCGGACGGGCGGCCTTGCACAGCTCTTCGGCGGCACGGTTGACCTGCCCCTTATGGCCGTAGACCGTGGGGTTGTAGGAGCGCAGGTGCATGTCCGAACTGGGCTCGTAGTCAAACAGATAGCTGCGGCTCTGGCAGTTCTTGGGAATATCCACCACCACCGGGCCCTTGCGGCCGGTGGAAGCGATGAAGAAAGCCTTGCGGATATTGGGCACAATATCCTCGGGTTTCTTGCACAGAAAACTGTACTTCACCACCGGGCGGGTCACGCCCATGGTGTCAACTTCCTGAAAAGCATCAGTGCCGATCATGGAGGTGGAAACCTGCCCTGAGATCAGCACCAGCGGAATGGAATCGCCGTAGGCGGTGGCCAGAGCGGTGACGGTATTGGTCGCCCCCGGTCCGGAGGTCACCAGTGCCACCCCCACCCGGCCGCTGGCGCGGGCGTAACCGTCCGCCTCGTGTACCGCGCCCTGCTCGTGGCGCGCCAAGGTATGGTGAATTTTTTGGGAGTTTAAAAGCTCATCATAGATATCGACCACGGTGGCTCCGGGGTAACCGAAGATCTCGGTTACCTCCAGTTCCTCCAGCGCCCTGATGAGCTGGGCGGCTCCGCATAACTTATCCAACTTTATCTCCAACAAACATACCCGTAAGGCACGGGCGCTTTCCTAATCTCACCACTGCCTGCAACCGGCAGACTGCACCGGGAGTTCTTGCCTCTGCATCCCGGGGCCTTCAGACCCCGCGTTGCGGCGGTTTGACAAAAATATCCGGCCGGTCCTCATAAAAAGGCGTGAGCATCACGCGGCTGTTC
Organism: Succinivibrio sp.; assembly: GCA_017469335.1. GTDB lineage: Bacteria > Pseudomonadota > Gammaproteobacteria > Enterobacterales > Succinivibrionaceae > Succinivibrio. The sequence continues at coordinate 7,649 of JAFUGP010000167.1, forward strand.
TTGAACTCATCCAACAGCTCGATGGCGCTGTGCCGGCGCCGAAAAGCCGTCTCCAGCGGCATAAGCGGCAACAGCTGATAAAAATGGGTCAGGGACTTGTCAGAGAGTTCCACGCTCTGACTCTCCCCGGGGTACTCGCCCAAGCCCGAGAACATCACCGCGTTGAAGGGAGCAACCTTGGAGAAAGGCTTGCCGTTTTCCACGCAGTAACCAAAGCCCACAAAATCCCGGGTGGAAATCACCATTTCAATGAGATCCAAGAGCATGTACACCGGCCAGTTGGCATCGCGGTCGGCGGTGAACTCATAACGCTCCGGCAGAGGCAGACACAGCTCCAGATGGGCATTGGCCATGGTGTCATAGCCCTGCGGCACATTGAGTTTCTTGCCCGACAGCCCGCAGGTCACCAGCAGGTGATAAGGGTGTGCGGGGGTGGGCAGCACCCGCTGCACTTCCACCTTATAGAGGGTGCACAGCTTGACACATTCGCCAAAATGCTCATGAATGTGGTGCATGAGAATGCCGCGATCGTCGGCACTGACGCCGGGATACTCGATCTCCATGAGCTTGGAGCGGCACATCTGCAGCATGCGGTTGATGTTGGAGAGCAGCGCAGCATCGTCGCGCTCGACATCCACGCATTTGAAGGCCTGCTCAAAGCAGATGAGGCTCTCCATGAAACGCCCCTGCAGATAGCGCAGATAGCCCTTGTAAAAATGCCACTGCGCCAGGCCTTCGGCCTCCTTGTGCACCGCCTCCAGCTCATCTTCGGCCTTGCGGTGCAGCTCGTAGCTGTCATCGGTCATCTGCGAGGCGTTGATGAGAGCCCTCACATACTGCAGACTCAGTTTTAGGTCGCGCGGGGCATCCATGAGACGCCCGACTATGCCGAAATAGTCATTGCGCTCGTTGAGCTCTTCGATTTCTGCGTACAAATCAGCCATACGCGCTCCTTGTGTGTCCGCAGCGCCCTGTGGCGCCAGGAAAAGTCACTGGCGATCCCCCTGAGCGCGGTGCTCAGTAGGTGTTGCCGTCACTGCGCAGCACCATCTCGCTCATGCGCCCGCCGCCTTTTTGCATCGGCATGATAAGCGCATCAGTGTCGCAGACGATGTCAACCAATACCAGTTTGTCCTTGATGTCCAAAGCCCGCTGGATCCCCGCGCGCAGTTCCTCGGGCTTTTCAATGCGAAAAGCCTCATGCCCGTAGGCCTTGGCCAGCGCCACAAAATCGGGGTTGAACTTGAGATCGGTGGAGCTGATGCGTCCGCGATAGAACATGCGCTGCCACTGCCTGACATTGCCCAAGGTGCTGTTGTCAAAGATGAAGATCTTAAGCGGGATCTGAAACTCCAGACAGGTGGAAAGCTCCTGGATGTTCATCTGGAAGGAGCCGTCCCCGGTGAGCACGCACACCGGCAGCCGCTGATCCTTAACCCCCAGATAGGCGCCGATGCCGGCCGGGAAACCGTAACCCATGGTGCCTAGGCCGCCTGAGGTTAAAAACCTGCGCGGCTTGGTAAATTTATAGTACTGCGCGGTAAACATCTGATGCTGTCCCACGTCGGTGGTGATCACCGCCTCACCGCGGGTGAGCTCGCTTAAGGTCTGCACAATCTCCTGCGGCTCAATGACGGCGCTTTTATGCTCAAAGTTAAGGCTCTGCTCCCCGCGCCACTCCTCTATCTGCGCCCACCACGCGTCCATGGCCTGGTTGTCACAGCCAACTTTGAGCTCCTCGATGCTGTTTTTGAGCTGAGTGAGCACCCGCGAGACATCGCCCACCACCGGATAGTCGGTACGGACGGTCTTGGAGATGGAGGCCGGGTCGATATCCACGTGCACAATGGCTGCCTCGGGACAGAACTTGCCCAAGTTATTGGTAACCCTGTCATCAAAGCGCACGCCCAAAGCCAGCACCAGATCGGCCTTGTCCATGGCCTGATTGGCCTCGTAGGTGCCGTGCATGCCGACCATACCCAAAAACTGCGGATCGTCGCCTGAGTACACGCCCAGCCCCATTAAGGTTGAGACCACGGGCAGCCTGAACTGATGCGCCAGCTCTCTTATCTGCTCGGAGGCATTGGAGGCTATGGTACCGCCGCCTAACATCAGCACCGGGCGTTTGGCCTCCGCGAGCACCTTGGTGATGCGCTTGATCTGCCCCTTATGCCCCTGCAAAGTGGGATCGTAGGAGCGCAGGTGCACTTCCTCGGGCTCAGGGTACTCGAACTTCTGGCTGGGGCGCACGCAGTCCTTGGGCACGTCCACCACCACCGGGCCGGGACGGCCGGTGGAGGCCAGGTAAAAGGCCTGCCTGATATATTTGGGGATATCGGTAGCCTTCTGGCAGAGGTAGGAGTGCTTGACCACCGGACGGGTAATGCCGATGGTATCCACCTCCTGGAAAGCATCGGAGCCAATGAGCTGCGTGCCCACCTGCCCGGTGATGACCACCAGCGGGATGGAGTCCATGTAGGCGGTGGCGATGGCGGTCACCGTGTTGGTCGATCCCGGGCCCGAGGTCACCAGGCACACACCCACCTTGCCGGTGGTGCGGGCATAACCGTCGGCGGCCATGGCCAGGCCCTGCTCGTGCCGTCCCAGCACATGATGCAGTTTGTGTGAATCAAGCAGCGCGTCATAAATATCCAGCACCGCGCCGCCGGGGTAACCAAACAGATATTCCACCCCCAGATCCTCCAGCGTGCGCACCAGCATCTGGGCACCTGACATCAACGTCATGTTCTTGCTCCCAATTTATCGTAATCTGCCAAATTTAGGCCAAAATCTGGGCACCCTCAGGGCCCATTCCTCATATTCCCCGGCAAAATCCTGCTTGAGGCGGGGTTCATCCACCCATACCGCCACCGCCCAGGATGTTATCAATGTCACAGCGGGTATAATCAGGCTAAATAGAGAATTTATAGCACATGACAGCCCCAAATAAAATAGAAACAGCCCTAAGTGCATGGGATTTCTGCATAAAGAATAAGGTCCGCCGGTCACCAGACACCTGCTCTGCGGCATGAGCCTGACCGGGCCTAGGACCGCAGGTCCCCCTCTGCCCGTGTGCATGAGCTCATAGACCGCCCAACAGGTCAGAGCAAGTCCCGCCGCGGAACTCAGGGCTCCCAGGGCCTGCCCTATCTTCAGGGAAGGCAGAAATCCCAAAGGCCACAGCCGGGCAATGCCCAGCATCAGAGCGGAAGGTACCAGCAGCACCGTCAGACTGCCTGCGGCCAGCACCGCGTAGTCTTTGAACGTGAAATCAGCTGCCACAGAGCACCTCCGCGAGCACCGAAAGCGGATGGCGCGGTCTTTTTCCTTCCATGCGCTGTACCTGTGAGCGACAGGAAAAGCCGGTGACCAGGCAGCGCTCAAAGGGCAGCTTTTTAAAATGTCCCTGCCAGTTCTGCGCGTAGACCTTATAAGTCTCATCTAAGTGCTCGGCCATATGTCCGTGCAGCCCGGCCATGCCGCAGCAGGCGGTCTCAACGGGCACCACCTCCACCCCACAGGCCTTAAGAGCCTCCTGCCACTGCCGCACACTCGCCGGCAGCAGGGCCTTTTCGGTACAGTGAGCAAAGAGGTAATAAGGCTCAGGACTCAGCGCCGCACCTTCCTTTTGCACTCTCCCGGACAGGAGCTCGGGCAGTTTGAGGGTGGGCAGCACCCGCGTCAGCCACTCCTCGGGCAACAGCACCTCAAAGCTGCCGCGCCGCTCCCCTAAAAGCTGAGTGTACTCATCACGATAGCAGATGGTCAAAGCCGGATCGTAACCTATCAGCGTCACCCCCGCGGCGGCGAGAGCCTGCAGCCTCCCTGCCTGCCTGGCAGCGTAGCGCACAAAACCGCGTCTGTCCCCTCTGATGACCCGCAGTTTGCCGTTGACATAGGGTTTTAAAAACTGCACCTCAAAACCCAACTTGCGCACCACCACCGCCAGCTCCATAAGTCCCTGCGCCTCGTAGGCCACCGTAAAGGGATCGGTCACTATGAGCACCTGAGGGCGGTTTTTAAGCGCACTCTGCAAAGAGAGCAGGGCAAACCCCTCTTCTTTGCAGCGCTGCGTAAGGCTGTGCTCGCAAAAGGAGGGCAGCTCCACCAAAGAGAACAGACTGCGGCACACAGAGCGCCCTAACACGCTGTTTTGCAGGTAGTTGGCAAGTTTGGGCACCCGTGCGGCCCAGGGCAGCACCCTCTCGCTGTTTAACACCGCCAGATCCATGCGCGGTCTTAAGTAGCGACCGTAATACCAGGAGAGAAAGCGGGAATTCAGATCGGCGGCATTGACATGACTAGGGCAGATCCCCTTGCAGGATTTACAGCTCAAGCAGGTGGAAAGTTTTTCCAAATACTGCGTGCTGTAGTCCTGTTTTTGCTCAGTTAGGGTATTAAGACAGCGTTTTATAAAGGATACGGGATTGGGCAGATGGGTGAGCTCTCTTAACTCCTCTGCCACCGGGCTGAAACCCCTCTGACTTAAGTTGCGCAGCAAATCGCGCATCAGCTCGCTGTAGCCCTTAGGTGAGCGGCAGCGATCCAGGCTGTAGCGGTAGCTCGGGCACATCAGCGCCGATCTTTGGTAGTTAAAGCACTGCCCGTTGCCGTTGCAGCTTAAAGCTTCGGCGAAATTCTCCCGCACCGCCAGGGGCAGCAGCGCGTCATACTCACCGCGCATGGGGGATTTGACCTCAACGAGATGGTCGACCTCATTGCCGTAGGGTACGCAGATCTTGCCTGGGTTTAGTATATTGTGCGGGTCAAAGAGTGCCTTGATTTTACGGGATTGCTCATACAGCTTACCGAAAAACAGCTCGCCGTAGCAGGCGCGGTAACCACGTCCGTGCTCGCCCCACATCTGCCCGCCGTATTTGCGCACCAGCTGCACCACGCCATCGGAGATCTTAAGCAGTTTCTCACGTTCCTCAGGCTGGGTAAGGTCCAGCGCGGGCCGCACATGCATGAGCCCCGTGTCGACATGTCCGAACATGCCGTAGGGCACCTGCATGCTGTCAAGCAGGGCGCGAAACTCCACGATGTAGTCTGCCAGCTGCTCGGGGGGTACCACCGTATCCTCTGTAAAGGGCACCAGCTTGCGCGCCCCCGCGGCGTTGCCCAGCAGCCCCACCGCCTTTTTGCGCATGCCGTAGACCGCGCTGATGCCGGCGGCACTCTCCACGCGCTGTACCCCCAGCAGGCCGCGCTCACCTAAGTGCTGCTCCACCTCGGCGCACAAGACCTGCAGTTTCTGCCGCTCCGCGCTCTCCTCGGCTCCGGCAAACTCCACGATGTTGATACCCTGGATATCCTGTCCGGGAATGTCGGTAATATAGGAGTGCACGCTCTGCCATACCACATCGGAGCGCGCCAGTCCCAGCACTTTGGAGTCCACGGTCTCCACCGACAAGGCCCCGGCTTGCACCAGTTGCGGGGCATGGCGCAGTGCCGAGATGAAATCGCTGTATTTGATTACGGCCAGTGCCCTGAATTTAGGGGCACTCGTAAGGTCCAGTCTGGCTCCCACGATGATCCCCAAGGTGCCCTCGGCCCCGCAGATAAGCCTGGCCAAATTTAAGGTATCACTTGCCGGATCGTAGGCATGAAAGAGGTCATAGCCGGTCATGAAACGGTTTAACTTGGGAAAATCGCGTTCCACCTGCTCATGACAGCTGCGTAAGAGCTCATAGGCCCCGCGGTAGATCTCACCCTCCAGTCCTTCCTTGTTAAGACAGCGTTGCAACTCCTCCCCGCTCACCGCCCCGAAGGTGGTAAGAGTACCGTCACTCAGCGCCACCCTTACCTCCTTGATATGGGTGGAGGTGCGGCCGTACTTAAGCGAGCCCTGCCCGGCCGCGTCATTGCTGATCATGCCCCCTAAGGTAGCCCGGCTCGAGGTGGAAAGCTCAGGAGAGAAGAACAGCTCATGGGGTTTTAAATACTCGTTGAGTTCATCCTTGATGACCCCGCTCTGTACCCAGATCTCCCGTTTCCCGGCGTCAAACTCGCAAAAGGAACGCAGATGCCGCGAACAGTCCACCACTACCCCGTCGGTGAGCGACTGCCCGTTGGTACCGGTGCCGCCGCCGCGGCCTGTCAGTACCACCTGCGCAAACTCACTTTGCGCTCTCAGCTTCAAGGCCAGCGCCACATCCTCCTCGGAGGCAGGGAAAATCACCGCCTGAGGCAGGCGCTGGTAGACCGAGTTGTCGGTGGCACAGAGCAACCTGGCCGGATAATCAGCCTCAATCTCACCTAAAAAACCCCTGTTTTTTAGGGCTATGAGGTATTTTTGGTAGTGCTGTGGTAAAGCGGGTATATCTTTTATCAGGGGTAGCATGCTGCCCTCCCAAGGCAAATTGACTATGCTGTATTATCCACCCTCAGGGCTCTGCTGCCGCAGGATATGCGGATTTTTACCCCCGCGCAGCAGGGAAAATAGGTTTTGGAGATACCTCCTAAGACCGTCCAGGCCGCATGGTCTGAGCTCTCTTGAAAGTCTTTTCATCATGTTATGATGGTGGCAGAAGATGTTGATAAAGATGCGCTGAAGTAGAATGCTGAGTGTTGAGCGCTAACTACCGTTCAGCCGTAGGGATTATGGCATGAGCAGATCCCACAAGCATCAAACTTCCCTGACCAGAGACCAAACTCAAGACGGAGAACCGGTAAATGGCGATTTACTTAGATCCTGACCTCCGGGCTTTTGAACGGCGACTTAAATCCGGGCGTCTGGTGGACAAATCTGCGATACTCCATGAGCTTAACAATTGTGTCAACGATGAAGACCGCAAGTACGTCTGCATCTCCCGCCCCCGGCGTTTTGGCAAGAGCGTGACGGCCGAGATGCTCTGCGCCTATTACGGACAGAAGGACAGCGCAGACCTTTTCGCTCCCCTGCAAATTGCCCAAGATGAGAGCTACCGCAAGCACCTCAATCAATACCACGTCATCTTCATCAAC
>JAFUGP010000168.1 GCA_017469335.1 Succinivibrio sp.
GGAAAGGTAGAGGGAACGAACGCCAAAATAAAGGCAATCCGAAGTACCCGTTATGGTGTCGCCGATGACGAATATTTTTTTCTAATGCTTATGGATGCGTCTAGAAAGTAGCCGTGTTTACACAAAATTATTCACTGACCCCAAATTCAAGAGCATCAACGATACCTACGGCCATGCCGAAGGCGACAGAGCACTCAGGCTGGTGTCACAGGCCCTGTTGAGCGCAGCCGGGGAAGGTAACGGCTTTTTGTGCCGCTACGGCGGGGATGAGTTTGTGCTGGTGTGCAGGCAGTGCAGCAAAAGCCAGGGCGAGAGACTGGCGCGGCTCATTGAGGAGAGCACCGCCGCGCTGGCAGCTCAGGCCCATCTGCCCTATGCCTTGAAGGCCTCGGTGGGAGTGCTGGAGTACACCAGATCCCAGGGAGATTTCTACGGCCTGCTGCACGCCGCCGACGCTTACATGTATGAGCGCAAACGCCACCGTTCACAGCAGCGGTAGCCGCTCACAGCGCAGTATCAGCGCCGGGGGCTCTGAGAGCGCGTGCGGGCAGGGCAGCGTGACGACATACCCCGCACCCGGTGCGCTCGGCACCGGCTTCCCGGCGCTGTCGCGCAGATCGTCGCTCTCCAAAATCTTAAGGCCCAAAGGGGTAAAGAGCAACAGCGCATCGCCCCGGTCAAAACGGTTTTTGACCGTAATGAGCAGGCGCCCGTCCTCAAGCTGCCCGGTTACCTCGCCGCACAGCCGCCAGCTGCCGGGGTAGGGGGAGCCCTGGGTGTAATCAATATCCGCGCCTGCAGGCTTGGGCTTCAACAGTCCGGTATCCAGAGGACGTCCGGGCAGAGCATGCAGAAACTCAAAACACCACCCGGGAACTTCTAGGCCCGCCAGCAGCGCGTCCAAGGCGCGTGAGTAGCACAGCGAGGTGGCGGCGCTGTAAAAGGGCGAGCGCGAGCGTCCTTCTATTTTCAGCGAATCCACCCCAATCTCGCACAGTTCCCTGAGCAGCGGCAGCGCGCAGAGATCGTGCGCGTTAAACAGGTAACTGCCCTGGGCATCTTCTTTCAGGGTGAGAATTTCCTGCGGACGGTGGTCCTGCTCGGCGAGGGTGGCAGTAAGCTCAAAATCATCCTCAGAACTCCCGTCTGCGGCTGCGCCGCCCTCAGGGGTGTTGCAGCCTAGGCCGTGCAACTTAAAGCGGGAGCGGCAGAAATTGTTGCAGGCCCCGGTGTTGGCATCGCGCCTTGAGAGCAGTCCCGAGATGAGGCAGCGTCCGGAGCGGGCCACGCACATGGCCCCGTGCACGAACACTTCCAGCTCCATCTCAGGACAGTGCTCCCTGATGAGTGCGATTTCACCTAACGAGAGCTCGCGGGATAGGATGCAGCGGCTGACGCCTGAGTGCTGCCAGAAGGCCACGGCGGCGGAGTTGACCGTATTGGCCTGCACCGAGAGGTGCAGCGGCAGGGTGACGCCGGCTTGGCGGGTGAGCAAGATGAGCCCCGGATCGGCCATGATCAGGGCATCGGGGCCGCAGGCGGCCACCTTGAGGATGGCTTCTTTGAAATCTGGCAGGGAGCGCTCATGGGGGATGGTGTTGACCACCGCGTAAAAACGCTTGCCCCAGGCGTGCGCAAGTGCAATACCCTCGTTAAAATCCTGCGCGCCAAAACCGTTGCCGCGTACCCTCAGCGACCAGCGCGGCACGCCGGCGTAGACGGCATCGGCCCCGCACTTCAGGGCCCAGCGCAGGTGCGTGAGGCTGCCGGCCGGAGCGAGCAGTTCAGGTCTTTTCATGGCACTTGGGCGTCTTTTCAGCGCTCGCAGTCAAAGAACTCCAGCAGATCCGTGCAGAGCCTGGAAAGCAGATCGCCCTGCACGATGAGCAGGGCCTGCAGATCGGCTGCCTCATCCTCGCTGTGCTCGGGCAGGCTGCGCTCTAGGTACTGGTCCAGGAGCTTTACGCGTTTGAGCACCAGCTCGGAGCTGAGCACGAACACGGCCTCCTGGGCGTAGATAAGCTGCACTTCGGTGGCCAGCTTGCCGGCCTTGACGTGCACGGCGATCTCCTCGGAGGCCAGATCCTCGCGCGAGGCGCGGATGGTGCCGCCCTCATCGGCAGGGCTCTTTAGGGTGGTATCGGTGCCCAAGGTCAAGGAGGCGGGCAGATCCTGCTGCGAGAGCCAGGCGGTCAGCTTGTCCTCGGCCACGCAGCGCGGCTGCAGCACCTTGGCCGGGAAGGAGCCTAAGGCCTCGCGCAGCAACGCCAGGACCTTTTCGGCACGTTTGGCCGAGGAGGCCCCCACCGCGCACAGTCCCAAAGCGGGGTTTAACCACACCAGCGTGTCGCGGCGGGTGGCGAAGGCCTTCTCCAGCAGCTCGCCGATGAGCGCGGTGCGCAGCGTTTCCTGTTCGTTCTTGTGCACCTGACGGCCCAGCTTCTCCTCGGCCTGGCGGATGCGCTCCTCAAGCTCGGTGCGCACCACCGCCGCCGGCAGCAGTTTGGTCTCCTCGGTGAGTTTCAGATAAAAACTGCCGGCGTGGGAGAAATGAAAGGCGCTGCCCGGGCCGGTTAAGGGGGCAAAACCCATGGTGGAAAGCTCCTGGGCCATGCAGGGGCGAAAGGCGGTGCGCTCAAGCTGCTCCTCCAGGGCCTGCGGATCTTTGAAGAGCGCGGCGCTGGCATCTTTATCCAGAGTGTAGATACGGGCGTTTTTAAACCACATGCTGATCACCTGTTGATATTGCGGAAAATTAGTGCCTCTTGGGGGCGTTTTTTTGAGGTCTCATTGTAACAGGTCTGAGCCCGGGTGCTTATCAAGCTGCGCCTTTGTAAGTTAACTTTTTGAATATATAAGTTTTTATACCGGAACAAAGCGTGCCTCCCGGCACCTTGGGTACTTTATTTTGGCTGCTTGAAATGCTAGAATAAGCCACAATCAGACCAAGTCTTTTTCACCGCTTTGCTACCTTGTCGGCGCGGCGTCTTGCTGTGAGTTCAGGCCGGGCAGAGCAGGTGATTTTCTTTTTTCTGTTTAAGGTAATCTTTTCATGTCCGACAACACCGAAAACCCGGGGCAGAGCACTGAACAGAGCAGTGCTCCGACGGCCGCTGCCGCGGCAGTCAGCGGGGTTAAAACCATTAATCTTGAGGACGAGCTCAAACAGTCATTCATCGACTACGCCATGTCGGTCATCGTGGACCGGGCTTTGCCGGATGTGCGCGACGGCTTAAAGCCGGTGCACCGGCGCGTGCTCTACGACATGTATGATCTCAAGGTGTGGCACAACGGCCAGACCAAAAAATCCGCCCGTATCGTGGGTGACGTCATCGGCCGCTTCCACCCGCACGGGGACGTGGCGGTGTATGACACCATCGTGCGCATGGCACAGTGGTTCTCCATGCGCGAGCCCTTGATTTTCGGTCAGGGCAACTTCGGCGACATCGACGGTGACGGTGCGGCGGCCATGCGTTACACCGAGGTGCGCATGACGAAAATCGCCGAGCGCATGCTGCAGGACATCGACAAGGATACGGTCAACACCTATCCCAACTACGACGGTAACGAGCAGATCCCCGAGGTGCTGCCCACCCGTTTCCCCAATCTCCTGGTCAACGGCTCCTCGGGCATCGCCGTGGGCATGGCCACCAATATCCCCACCCACAATTTAGGTGAGGTCATCAACGGGACATTGCAGCTGCTCGACAACCCCGAGCTCAGCTTAGAGGAGCTGATGCGCTATATTCCCGGTCCGGATTTCCCCACCGGCGGCATCATCGTGGGACGCGAGGGCATCAAACAGGCCTACGCCACCGGGCGCGGCCGCTGCATCATCCGCTCGCGCACCCACATCGAGACCGATCACTCCGGCAGGCAGAGCATCATTGTCGACGAGATCCCCTATGTGGTGCACAAGGTGGACATCGTAAAACAGATCGCCCAGATGCTGCGCGACAAGAAACTAGAGGGCATCGCCGAGATCAACGATCTCTCCGACAAGAAAAACCCCGTGCGCATCGCCATCGACCTAAAGCGTGACGCCTACCCCGAGGCCGTGCTCAACAATCTTTATCAGAGCACCATGCTGCAGTCGAGCTTCCCCATCAACATGGTGGCGCTGGTGCACAACCATCCCAGGCAGCTGGGACTTATGGAGATCCTGCGGGAGTTTTTGAAGTTCCGCCGCGAGGTGGTCACCCGCCGTACGGTGTTTTTGCTCAGACAGGATCGCCGCAAGGCTCACGTGGATGAGGGCTTGCTGCTGTGCAAGGCCAACATCCAGCGCGTCATCGATCTCATCACCTCCTCCCAGAACCAGGAAGAGGCGCGCGTGCGCCTCATGGCCGAGCCCTGGGACAATCGCGAGATCATGCCGCTTATCGAGCGTACCGCAGAGGGCGTCAACCTCGCGCTGCCGCAGGGTATTCCCGAGGACCGGGGCTTGCACGGCGACCACTACTTCCTCTCCGACGCCCAGGCCAAGGCCATTTTGGCGCTGCCGCTCTCCCGTCTGACCCATCTGGCCCAGGATGAGATCAAAAACGATTATCTGGGGCTGTTGCAGAACATCCGCGGCTATCTGGAGATCCTCAACGATCCCGAGCGTATGAAGGCGGTGATCAGACAGGAGCTGGAGGATGTGCGCAGCGAGTACGCCAACAAGCGGCGCACCGACTTTACCGAGGATTACGGCCGCTTTGACAAGGCCGATCTCATCGCCAGGCAGGATGTGATTGTGACCTTATCCTCCCAGGGTTACATCAAGTATCAGGACATCGCCACCTACGAGAGCCAGCACCGCGGCGGCAAGGGCCGTCTGGCGGCCAAGCTCAAGGACGAGGATTTCATCACCTCGGTGGTGGTGGCCAATACCCACGATCATCTCATGTGCTTCACCTCGCGCGGCCGGGCCTTCGTGACCATGGTTTACGATCTGCCCACCTCGGATAACCGCACCTGGAAGGGACGGCCCATTCAGAACCTCTTTGAGATTGAAGAGGGCGAACGCATCACCGCGCTGCTGCCCTTAAGCGAGATTGAGGAGAATACCTACTTCTTCATGGCCACCGCCGCCGGCACGGTCAAAAAGAGCCGCGTGAGCGATTTCCGCAGCTTTATTGACCGCAGCAATTCCAAGCCTCTGACGGTGATGAACCTGCAGGAAGGTGACGAACTCATCGGCGCGGATATTTCCCAGGGCGATGATGACATTTACCTCTTCACCTCCCAGGGCAAGGCGCTGCGTTTTTGCGAGTACTATTCGCCCAAGGGTGCCGAGGGAGCGGAGGATACGGACGGAGTCGAAGATAATGCGCCGGTCGAGGATGGTGCCGAAAGTCAGGCCCCGCTGTCCCGCCATTCCGGCATGGGCGTGCGCCCGGCCGGCCGTACCTCAGGCGGCGTGCGCGGTATCAGGCTGCCTAAGGGCGGACGCGTGGTCTCGCTGATGGTACGTGCCCAGGGAGATCCGCATACCCAGTGCATGCTGGTGTGTGCCTTCGGTCTGGGCAAGCGGGTGGACTTGGCCGAATTCCCCATGCACAACCGCGGCTCCCAGGGCAACACGGTGCTTAAGATCAACGAGCGCAGCGGCGAGGTGGTGGCGGCCGTGCCCTGCGATCCCCAGGGCGATTTCATGCTGATCTCCGACCAGGGACAGCTGATCCGCTCGCCCATCAGCGACACGCCGCTGTTGGGGGTCTACTCCACCGGCAGCATCCTGATGCGCATTGAAGAGGGTGAGCGCATTATCTCGGCGGTCAGCATCGATGCCGATGTGGTGGAGAGCAGCCGCCGCACCGCGCAGGCACGTGCGGCCGAGCGCGCCGCGCAGAAAGCCGAGCGTGAGCAGGAGGCGGCCTACGCCGCCGCGCCTGATGAGGCTGCCTCAGAAGGCGATAGGGATGACAATTTGGGTAATTCAGATGAAGATGCGACCGCTTCTGCCGGGGAAGGCGAGAGCGGTGAGGAGCTATAGAGATGAGCAAAGCATATAACTACGCCGCCGGTCCCTGCATGCTGCCGCCTGCGGTGATGGAACAGGCGCAGCGCGAGTTTCTGGACTTTCAGGGTCTGGGCGTGGGCGTGGTGGAACTCTCCCACCGCAGCGCACAGTTTGACGGTCTTGCCCGGGAGAGCGAGGCGCTGCTGCGCGAGCTGCTGCACATTCCCGACAACTACAAGGTACTTTTTCAGCAATCAGGCGGCCGCGGTCAGTTTGCGGCCATCGCCTTAAATCTGCTGCCCGAGGACGGGGTGGCCGATTACTTTGTCACCGGACACTGGTCGCGCAGCGCCTACAAGGAGTGCGCCGAGCGTTACGGTAAGGCCGTGCTGCATGAGTGCACCGCCCAGAATGACCAGGGCCTGTGGGAGATTGACTACTCCAAGATGCAGGTGACCGAGGGCGCGGCCTATGCCTACGTGTGCCTAAACGAGACGGTCAACGGCATTGAGATGTTCAAGCTGCCCGACACCGGCGAGGTTCCGCTGATCGCGGACATGTCCTCCAACATCCTGACCAGGCCGGTCGATGTCTCGCGCTTTGGGGCCATTATGTTCGGCGTGCAGAAAAATGTGGCTCCCGCCGGACTGGTCATCGAAATCGTGCGCGAGGATCTCATCGGTCATGCCCGCCGCTACTGCCCGTCGGTGCTGGACTGGGCGGTGCTCGACAAATACGACTCCATGTACAACACCCCCTGCACCTTCTCCTGGTATATGGCAGATCTCAACTTCAAGTGGATTAAATCCCTCGGCGGAGTGGAGGCCATGGAGCGGCGCAATCTGGAGAAGTCCAGACTGCTCTACGGTGCTTTGGATGAACTGCCCTTGTACCGCAATCCCATTGCCGTGCCGGACCGCTCGCGGGTGAATTGCGTGTTCAATCTCAAAGATGAAAGTTTAAATGCTGATTTTCTTGATGAAGCCAAAAAACATCATATGATAGGATTGAAGGGGCATAAAGTGCTCGGCGGTATGCGCGCTTCCATCTACAATGCGATGGACCTGGAGGGTGTGCAGGCTTTGGTTGATTTTCTCAAGGAGTTCGCCGCCCGGCATTAGGCCTCAGGAGTTTCCTGTAAGGTTGAGATGAGCGGCGTTGACAGTCCTAGGCCCTGGCTGGCCAGTTATCCTGCGGACGTGAGTCCTGACATCGAGGTCAGGACCCATGAGAATCTCAGCGATTTTTTCGATACCATCTGCGACGAGTTCGGGCCACGTACGGCCTTTGTCAGCTTAGAGCATGAATTAAGCTACTGGGAACTGCGCGAGGCAGTTGACTGTTTAGCCGCGGGGCTGCAGGGACTGGGGCTTAAGCGGGGCGAAGTGCTGGCCCTGGTACTGCCTAATCTTTTGCAGTATCCGGTATGTGTGTTTGCCGCACAGCGTCTGGGGCTGGTCATCGTTAACGTCAATCCCCTCTATACCGCCTCGGAGATGCGTGAGGTGCTCAAGATCTCCGGCGCCGTGGCGGTGGTCACCCTCTCCTCGTGCACTGCGGCCATCGCCGCCATTCGCAATGTCACCTCCTTAAAGCACATCATCGTCACCGGTCCCGGGGATCTGCTGCCCAAATTCAAAGGCCTGGGGATCAACCTTTATTTTCGCTACATCGTAGCGTCCAAGGGTTATGCCGCCATCGAGGGCGCGCTGGATTTCAAGACGGTGATGGAGCAGGGGGCGCAGCGCACGCTTAAGCCTACTCCCGGGGGCTACGATGACATGGCCCTGATGCAGTTCACCGGCGGTACCACCGGCACACCCAAGGGGGCCATGCTCACGCATGGCAATCTGCTCTCCAATATCGCGCAGACCGCGGAGATGTACGGCTCGGTGCTGCACCGCGGGCAGGAGGTGATCTTAACGCCGCTGCCGCTTTACCATATTTTCGCGCTGACCATCAATCTGCTCTTTGCCTTCTCCTACGGCTGCAAGAATCTGCTCATCATCGATCCCAGGCAGATGGACAGTACCGAGCGGCTAATCCGCCGTCATCCCGATATCTCCATCATCACCGGCGTAAACACGCTGTTTAACGCCATGCTCAACCAAAAAATCTTCCAGCGTATCAAGCTGCCGCAACTGCGTCTGGCCGTAGGCGGCGGTGCGGCCATTCAGTCGGGAGTGGCCGAGCGTTTTTTTGCCGCCACCGGTGTGCATATCCTGGAAGGTTACGGGCTGACCGAGTGCTCACCCCTATGCTGCGTAAACCCGCATACCGCGCATGTCTACACCGGCTCCATCGGCATTCCGGTGCCCTCGACCTGGGCGCGGCTGGTTGCGGTGGAGAGCGGGGAGGAGATCTGGGAGCTCGATAAGCCCGGGGAGCTGGAAATCAAGGGTCCGCAGGTCATGAAGGGTTACTACAACAATCCCCACGACAACGAGCTGGTCAATCATGACGGCTGGCTGCGTACCGGAGATGTGGCGGTGTGGCTGGAGGGCGGGTATCTCAAAATCGTGGATCGTCTCAAGGACATGATCCTGATCTCGGGCTTTAACGTGTTTCCCGCGGAAATTGAGGATATTCTGAGCCGCTATGAGCGCATCGCCGAGTGCTGCGCGGTGGGCGTGCCCTCCGACAAAACCGGCGAAGCCATCAAGCTCTATGTGGTGCGTCGTGACCCCAGGCTCTCCCGCGCCGAGGTCATCGCCTATTGCCATCGCTACCTGACCGGTTATAAAATGCCCCGCGAAATCGAATTTGTCGATGAACTGCCCAAGAGCGCGGTGGGCAAGGTGTTGCGCCGCCATTTGAAGCAAAATTAGGATCCCCACAACTGCATGTCCCTGAACTACACTCTAATTGAGCAGGAGGATGAGCTCTTGGAGCTTGCCTCTGCGCTCAAGAATGCCCTCCCGTCTGAATTTATCTCTCTGGATACCGAGTTTGAGCGCGAGCGCACTCTAAGGCCCAGACTGGCACTGGTACAGCTTAAATTCCGCGGACAATGTTATCTGATTGATCCGCTCGCACTGCCCGATCTCAGGCCTTTAATCGAGACCATTTGCAGTTTAAAGGCCGCGCTGCTGGTGTTCTCCGGCGAGGAGGATCTTGAGCTTATCTGCGCTCTCGCCCGTGATTATGAGTTAGAGAGGCTGTTGCCCGGGCAGATCATTGATGTGCAGCTGCTGGCGGGGTTTGCCGGATTGTACTATAACCGTGGATTACAGTTCTCGCTACAGGAGACGCTGCATATCGCCATTCAAAAAGATCAGACCCGCTCGGACTGGCTGCATCGTCCGCTGGATTTGGCACAGCTTGACTACGCCGTACTGGATGTGGAGTATCTGCAGGCGCTTTATGAGAGCTACCTAGGCCGGTTTCAAGCCGACGAGCCGCGCCTTTTATGGTTCAAGGAGCAGATGCGCGAGCTTGCAACCAAATGTGTCAGACCCGTTAAACCCGCGGAGCTTTATCGAGGCGTGCGCGGGGCGGGGCGGCTGTCGGCGGTGGCCTTAAACCGCCTGAGACTGCTGTGTCATGAGCGCTACCTTTATGCTAAGGATCATGATGTCGCGCTAAACAGGGTCATCACCGGCTCGGCACTGACCAAACTTGCCCGGGAAAAGCCCAAGTCATTGCAGGGACTGTTGGACTGCGGGGTCAAGCCCGGGGCGGTACGTCAGTACGGCAAGATCATTTTAGGCTGGTTAGGTCAGGCCAGACTTCTTCAGGAGGATGCCGCCATTCTCCCTCCTTTTGATGCCATGAGCCACAATCGTGAGCTGGAAAAAAGCTACAGTCTGCTCAAAAACTTAATTCAAAGGCGCTGTAAAGAGCACGGTATCTGCCCTGAACTGCTCTGCCGCGGTCAGCTGCTGGATGATTATTTCTTAAGTAAGGAGCGGCGGGAAATAGCGCAGCTGCAAAGCGGCTGGCGCTTGCAGTGCCTGGGAGAATTGGACATTTGACCAGACAAAGGTCCTGCGGTGTCGATTTGAGCGGAGGGCGTGGACATGCCCGCTTATTTTGACTGTCCCTAAAAACACAAACGGCCGAGGATAACTCCTACGGCCGCCCGGCGTCTGGTGTCAGGGATCTTAGTGCTCCGGCCATTCTAGCCAAACCGCCCGGGTTCATAACTTCCGCTCGGGTATGGGACGCATCTTAAGACTTATCCTGTCTTAAACAGTGTCGTACGGGGACTTTGCTATGATTGGGGAGCGACCGGGCCTGAACTCAGGCAGCAGCGGATCGCTTGCTGAAAAATGCCCCTCGGACAGATTAACTATAGGTCAAAAACCTAAAAAAGCAAATTTATGGGGCAATTTTTTTATTTCTCCCGGTGTTTTTGCGATCATCTTTACACTTTTGCCAGGCAAAACTGCTTCTCTCTCATCTCATTCAATGCATTGCCCATGGTTACAACTACTTCATGTCCTGGCCACCTGAGCACAGCGGTGTAGATTCATGGCACAAGCAGGCTGCTCTCCGGGCAAGATTCACTGAGTCAGAGCGGGAAATTACGCCTGCGCCGCGCCCTGCATAGGTGCAGTCGCGCTGCTGTTTTGTTTAGCCAGCTCTTTGATTTTAGCAAGTGATAGCTTCACTGCTTCTGCAATATCCTCTAACGAGAACTTACCTTTTTGCAATAAATCTTTTGCTCTCTCGACTCTGTCACGCAAAACCGCTTCTTTTTTCATTTCATCTAAAACACTGCTCATAGTTGCAACTCCTTTGGCGTTTTCTTTGAAGTAACGGGCCTTATTGGCCAGCTCAGGGTAATACATATCATCGGGGTCGGTACAGAAAAAGTCATGCATGAGCCTGCCTAAGGCCGTGGCACTGTCCCGGCTCTCCCCATTTACGTACACGATGTGCGAGCCGTCATTGAAGGGCTGCTTGAGCTCCATCATCATGCGCTCTATGCAGTAGAGGGGCTTGTTTCCCTTCAGGACGTCAGTTTCGGTGATAAATATCACGTAGCTGTCGGGCA
>JAFUGP010000169.1 GCA_017469335.1 Succinivibrio sp.
CTTCAGGGTACCCATTACCCCGCAGCTGCAGCATGTCCTGGCAGATCGTCCCCATATCGGTGACTTTGTTTTGTGCGCTCCGGAAAAGCCGAATATTCCCTACAACCGTGAAACGTCCCGGGTGTTTATGCAGCGCCACGGTTTCAGCGGCGTGCTGGTACCGCACGGCATAAGATCAGTGGGTCGCACCTGGATGCAGGAACAGCGTGTCGACTTTGAGGTAGCGGAGATGTGCCTGGCACATACCGTGGGCAATGCAGTGAGCCGTGCCTACGGCCGTTCCGATCTGCTCGAAGAGCGGCGTGCGGTCATGGAGAAATGGTGCTCTTTTGTGGAGAGTGGGCTTAAATCTTAGGGAGCAATGCAAAAAAAATGAGCTGGGAGCTGCTTTGGCTGACCGTGGTACCGGTTTTCTTACTCTGGAGAGCTTTCTGCCTGAAGAGAGCGGAGAGATACCATAAGCGCCTGACTGAATTTCTTACCCACTACTTCAAAGATGAGTCAATCCCTGACGAGGATAAGCATAGCGCTTATGCTTACTACCGTTTTTGCGGCTCGCTCTGGTACTGGCTGATGTTCCCGTTCCTGGTGGCTTGCACCATCGTAAAAGGTAATCGCAACGAAAAGGTCAGGAGTCTGGGAGTGCTAAGACGGGCCGGGCAATGCGACTACGGCGACGAGGTTAACTTTAAAATGTACAGCGCTACCCTGGTTCTTTTCGCTATAGCCAGCAGGCCGATATTGGCCTGTATAAGCGCCTTAACTTCAATTATCCCTATCCTTTTTCTTGGGGTCCCGGCAGTATTGCTATCCGGATCGCCTGAAAAACTGACGCAGATTTTCAAGTGGTTTCTGGCCGCGCTCTATTCCGGAGCTGAGATGGCTCCTGTTAGGTAAGTGCTTAATATGATTTACGGTTATGAAGTGGAGAAAACGCCTGAGGGTTTTGTGGCGAAGGTGGCAGTGCTGGGCATGACCACCAAGCCTCAGGAGAGCGAAGATGCCGCGGGGGAAGTACTGCGTGAGGGCATGAGCGGCTTTATTGAGCTGCAGTACCGGCGCAGAAAAAAGCCCATCCCGGTGCCCGATAAAATGCCAGAGGCAGGTAACGCTCTGTATATCCCCATCAAGCTGCAGCTGCGCATTTTGCTGTGGAATACCATGATGGAGAAACACATCAGCCAGACCGAGCTTGCTCAGCTGCTTAAGATAACCAGGCAGCAGGTGCAGCGCTACGTTGACGGCTCCGATACCGTCAGCGTGGAAAAGTACGAACAGGCACTCATAGCACTGGATGTGTGCCCGACTGTAGAGCTGAGGTAACCGGAATAAAAAGCCCCGCTCAAGGCGGGGCTTACATCATACTTTCAAGGCATTCAGGATCAGAGCGCTCACTGTAACGTGCTGAGCTTGGGCCATCTCCTTAATGCGCTGTTCCTGCTCCTTGGTGCAGGAAATCACTATACGACCGGACTTGTAGCCGGTACCGCCCGTAGTGCTGCCGATCTTTCGCCCGGCACCAGGGCGGCTTCCACCGCGCCCGGTCATCATCTGCCTGCCATGGTCAGCGCAATATCGACGACCTGCAGTACGATTATGCCGATCAGCAGGATCTCTACTCTGCTCATAATTGACTCCTATCAAAGTTAGTCCTATCATCATGAGCAGGGGGCTTGCGCCCCCTGCGTCCTAGATGTGTTCAAGGATTGTTTTGATTAGCTCAAGTATAAAGGCTGCGAGAGCTATCAATTCGGCCTTGGACCATCTGCCTTTCTTCAGTTTCACATTTCATCACCTCCTTACGTTCCTTACTGAAGATGGTTTCATTGTAACGTTTTTAGATTAGTATGTCAAAGGTATTCAAAGTAATTGCTTTGAAAACGTGATCCCCGCCTTGAATCACAGCGCAATTCTTATTTATGCCTTAAACTAAGAAAGAGAAGCTAGGGAGGTCTTGGCGATGTTTAGGGCAAATGACAGCAAGGAATTGCTTGCGTACATAATTCGCAAGTGCGCCCAGTATGGCTATAAAATCTCATATACCAAATGCCAGAAGCTGATGTACTGCTGCTACGGGGCATATTTGGCACAATTCGGCAAACGTCTGGTTGCCGAACACCCTCACGCATGGAGCTATGGACCCGCTTTCCCCCGTGCTTTTAACGCACACCATAAAGGACGCATTGATTTGGATGCGCCGACTTTTGTGGACGCTTTACCACAAGAGGAAAAGGATTTGGTTGACGGCGCAATACAACATTTTGGACAGTACAACGCGACAAGCCTGACCAATTGGAGCCACCTCCAGGGATCTCCGTGGGACGTGACCACCATGGGCGGCAAGAAATTGTACGATGCCATCAGCGACGTACTGATCGGCGATTATTTCAAAAACAATGTCATCGTTTCCGATAGCCAGCAGGCCTCTGCAACATGAAGATCCCCTACATAGACATACCTCCCGCCGATGAAAGTGAGGCGCAGGTCATCACCGAGGATGACAAATCTTTCAGCGATCTGAGGAAAAGCCATCGTAAAGAAGATTTGAAACAACGCCATAAGATCAAAAAGTGGGGGTTATATCTGGCTGCGGCTTGGCTGTTGGTTGTGGTCTTGCTTTACACGTTTAACTTGCTTGTCTACCAATATTGGTCCGATCCGACGATGGATCGTATTGAGCGAGTATCAATAGCGGTTCTGACCGGAACTCTGGCCGCGCTTGTCGGCAGCTACATATTTGCTGACAGGGCCTCAGAGCGAGACTAGTTGCTCCACCATCTTGCAATCCTTATCTTAAACCAGTCGATCCTCACCCAGCATCTTAAACGCCGCATCCATCACCGGCTCCGAGCTGCCTGCCTTACGGCATTGTCTGGCAAGCTCAGGCGTGAACGGTACCGCCACTGTCTTAGAGCCTATCCGAGCGTAGACCTTGGGAGTATCCGGATACCAGTCAATCCGGCCGCCGTCAGCGGCACGCAGCTCAGGCTCGATCATTTTGGCTCCGGTCCAGTTCCTCAAATACCTTAACGAGCAGAAAGTAGAGTCCGCAGGTAGCAAGCACCAATAAGACCTCACTTAAGATTATCCACAGGAAATCAATAATAGTTGCCAGAACCGTGAATCCAAAGACCAAGGCAAATCCTAAAATGACACCGGCTTCAATTTCATCACTCATACCTTGAACCCATCCGGCCAGCGCTTTTTAAGCTTGTCGATGTTCCTGAGCATCACTTCGCTCAGGTCGACTCCCAGAGTTGAGCAAATTTCGGCGGCATACCAGAGCACGTCCCCGACTTCGAGCAGCAGAGCCTCCCTGTCCAGCTCTTTCTTATGCTCCAGCGCGGCACGCCTGACGCCTAAAACCTCACCTGTCTCGCTGCCCAGACCTTCCAGGGCAATCTCAAGACGCTCGTTAAAAGGGCGATCCGGATCTGCCGTGCGCGCGGCCATGATCTGATAGTCATCAGCCTTAAGAGCCTCACCGTACAGACCTGAGCTATGCAGCGCCCAGCCGTTATCTCCACTCATTTCTTTCTCCTATTGATCCTGCGCGCGGCCTTAACCGCCTTGCGCTTCCTCTTGGTGACCGGATCTGCCCGGTGCCTGACAGTTAATGCACGCTCCCGTTCCCGCTCTCGCTCTTCAAGGTATCTGTCGCGAGCCTGGAGCGTCATAGAGTCCGCAAGGGCAGCTGCTGCCGCGAGTGTAATTAAATGTTTCATTCCTTCCTGTGCTCCTTAATAAAGGTATCTACAGCCTCCTGGGACCTATACCCCTCCAGGGTGATTATCAGGCTGCGGTATTCTTCGAACTTTCGCTTGAAGTGATAGCGGGTGAGATCTTCTTCATGATCACAGGTAGCCTTGCAGTGCCTGTAAATCGCTCCCAGTGTCTCAGTCAGGAGCTTTAACTCCTCACCGCTCAAATTGACCTGCATGCTCACGCCTCCGGATCGTAGACTTCAGCCGTTGACCAATCAGGCAGCAGCTCATCATCGTCGATGTCACACTCGAAGTTGTCATACGCTTCCCGGGCAGCGGTGAGGAACTCTTCCTCACTCTGCCCTTTGTCCGGGATCCTGATGGTCATGTAGCCTTTAGCCTGGACTCTAATCTCTCTCATCTGCGCCATCTTCCTTTTTGCTGCCGTTCTTTTCCAACTCTTCCTTCAGCATGTCCTGCAGGTAGTGCAGCGTACTTTCATCGTCATAGTCAGAACAAAAAGCGCCCTCGATGGCGTCTATGATGTCCTGAGCTGTGCTGTCGGAAATAAGCAGACTAATCATCCCAATCTCCTATAGGTGCCGGGATCGGACACCGCCCCGGCAGGCGGCGATGAACATGTGCGGTCAGGAGCCTTCCATGCAAGGCATAAACACACACATGCTGTCCTTACCTGCTTTTATTGCAGCAGGCACGCAATTAAGGAGGGAAAAGGAATAACCTCCCTAATCCTTTTGTCTTAAGTTCAGTCCGGTCTGTGACTCGTAGGTGTCGAGTATCCACTTATCCACAGCCGCCTCAGGCCAGAGTTCCGGCAGAGTAGAACTGAGATTCATGGGCTTGGGAAACTCCCCTTTGGCAACCATCTCCCTCAACTTGCTTTCCTTAACTTTTATTCGCCCGCCCACATCGTGGGCATCAAGCAGCTCAATCATTCTCCACTCCGTTCCAAAAAGTTAAACCTGAGTACCCGGCATTCCGGCTCCTGATGTCATTACCCCGGCATCGGCTGAGCTGATCATGCCAAGCTCTGCCTCGGCGCTCATGTCATTGGGGCCGCGCTCGATACCGGCGTACTGGGGAGACAGAAGCGCATCCTCGGCGTTTTCCAGATCATCAGCTGCCGCGGCATCTGCATTGGCCTTGAGCGCCCATTCCAGCTCCCAGAGCGGCGCGCGGATCGTAGATTGATCACTGTGCGGCTCTATGGTGCCCACACGTACCTGCTGCGGCGTGTAGGTATCGCCCTCATACAGGATCACCGGCTCACCGCCTTCGGGCTGATAAATCATCTTCCACTGCGACGCACGTTTGGCAAAAGCCTCCAGTACCCCGGACGGGTACATGTCACCCCACAGCTGGGTATCCGACGGCGGGTTGTAATCTTCCGTCAGTTTGAGCAGACTGCGCAGGGCCGCGCCACGCGCCTGCCTGCTGTCAAACGCCTCGGCAACTGCCCTTAGAGCTCCCTTCAGTATGTTGCCAAAGTAGGTATTGGGCATCTTATGAGCGAGCTCGGAGAGGGCATCCAGATCGTTGTATTTCTCCAGAGCCTTTCTATGCAGGCTGATGATGTCACGAAGCACCGCACACACATCCTCGCGATTGCTGAACCTGTCAATCCCGGGCGCGGTGCCCTCGCAGATTGCCTTTACGGTATCCCGCTCATACACGATACCGTCAGGCGCGGTCCAGAAAAATTTTGTATCTGCAGGTGCATCGGCCGCGAGAGCCTGTGCCGACGGCGCAGCTTCCTTACTCTCACCTGCAGGTGCCTCACTCTGCGCTGCCGCCTCCGGCTCCGGAGCTGCCGGGGCAGGGCGCGGCACCCGGAACTCTTCAGGAATGCCCGACTTGCCTTCCAGATCTCTGCGGTGATAAGCAAGGGCCTTCCAGAAGGCTGCAAGCGGGGCATCATCCTCAAGCTCGTTGACCTTACGCGCCAGATCGTCTACGTGCATCTCAAAGATGACCTTAGGCTGAGTGGAGTCATAGCAGGCGTGCAGGCACTCCGACACGTATTTCTCCGTCGCACCCGGGGCGCTGCTCAAAAGCTTCTGCCAGCTCTCTTCGCTCCAGCTGCGCTTTTTGAACAGTTCCAGTACCGACAAGATCCCTGCTTTCTTATCCGGTGCCCTCAGAAATTCGGAGATGGCGTCGAAGAGCACCTTGTTGGTGATCCTCTGCTTCTTAGGCTCCGCTGCCGCGGCATCACCCTCAGCCTGGGCCGCGCCATCGGTGCCCTGAGAGCCGGAGTTGTCAGCTGCAGTACTCGCTGCCATGCCGTTAATCCTCTCGGGGTGCCACCAGCTCATGGAACGTCCCTCAGCCATGTCCGGGTTACGCTTGATGAGTGCCAGGGCAATCTTGAAGCCAGGATCATTTCCCACGTAGAGAGTTGCCAGATCTCGCAGGAACTTGGGCAGCTGCCCTATAACTCCTATCGTGGCCCCAAGAACCTCCTGCACGGTGGCGTTATTCCGTTCAATCCATTCGATGGAAATAATCAACCTGTCCATAGTGGCAGAGTAGAGATTAGCCCTGAACCCAAGCATGGACTTATGGTGCTCCTTTGCCTGGGCTTCCAGAGACGGCGGTGCGCCATGGATAATTCCCTCGGCCGGAAGCTCATGATCGGAAACTGACGGCGGCAACGGATCATCTGAGCCTTCATCCTCCTGCCGGGCATCACCCATCATCCAGGCATCAGATGCGGACTCTTCCTCGGGCTCTTCATCCGACTCTTGCTCTTGCCAGGCGCTCTCCTGTGCCGGCGGCGGCTCAACCGGTTTAGCGCTCTCAACATGAGCCTCCGACTTGATGTTGCCCTCGCTGTCTGCTTTCGCTGTCAGCTCTGCCACACCTGCAGCAAGACGTGAGTCAGCTATGAGCTCATTGCACTTGGCCACAGCGGCCACGGTTATCATGCCCCTGAGATTGGCTGAGGCTTTGTCCACCGCATGCTTGCCCTGGTCGAAAATCCCCTGTGCCTTGGAGCTGAGCTTTAAGGCGTCCCCGCCGTCAAAAAAGGTCCTGGCCTCATTGACCTTATCCTCAAACTGCCTGTGGGCATCCGCTGCCACCTTGAGGGCACCTAAGGCCCCTGCCGGGACAAAGATCTCAAGCTTCACACTATCTGCCGTTGCTGTCTGTTGTTCCATATTCCACTCCCAATAGTTAAGAATAGGTGCCCGGGTGCTCCAACCCTGCCGGGCGTCAGGGTGCCCTCACCCTAAGGAGTCAAAAGTGAGGGCTATGCCGTAGCCGCTTATGCGGGCCTTGGCTTATTTCGCTGTCAGTGCATCTTCCAGGCTCCCGCCATGCTTTATCCGGTACTGATACTGATTGCAGGTAACTCCCCAGTACCGGCACATCTCCGCTATTGAAGAGTGCACGCGCCCGGTATGGTCTATGCAGGTGGTATCGCGCGCGGGGCGGTGGGTTAGAATATCTTCCAGTGTCCTGCCTTTCCTGAGCAGATTGCGGAAGGTATTGGGATTGGCGCCGTAAGCCTCGCACATAGCCTTGACGGACGGCCATTCATTGCCCAGATGATCCTTGCAGGACATCCTGCGCCCGGTATGCGGCGCTATCGGCTTGCGGGTTAAGAACTCTTCTAAGGACATACCCTTTTTAAGAGCACCGGCATAGCTCCCGTAACTCGCGCCCCAGTACTCGCACATGGCACGCTGGGAGGTAAATTCATTGCCCAGGTGATCCTTGTATACCTTTTGCTCACGCGGCGGGGTGGTCAGGATTTTCTCCAGGCTCAGTCCTTTTCTGGTGCCGCTGAAGTAAACGCTGATATTGATGCCGTAGGCCTTGCACATGGCACTGATGGACGGATAATCATTTCCCAGATGGTCTTTGCAGGCCTGCCTGCGGTGAGCTCCGCGCCTTTCTTCCTTCACCGGCTTGGGTGCTGCGGCGGCAGCGTCCTGTGCCGCGCGCGGTACTGACTTGGGTTTTTGCGTCAGAAACTCTTCAAGGGTCTTGCCGCTCTTGAGAGCATTGGACAGGCTTCGCGCTTCCACACCCCAGTGCTCGCACATGGCGGTCTTGGATTGAAATTCCTGTCCCAGATGATCCTTGCAGACGTAGATATTGGTCCTGGGCACGCTCCGGGTCAGGATTGACTCAATGCTGTGCCCCTGCTTGCGCCGGATATAGAATAATTTGTCGCAGATGCCGTAAGCATCGCACATGGCCTTAATGGACCGATACTTATTGCCTAAGTGATCCTCGCAGAGCTTGCCGCGCTTACCGCCTTTGCGCTCCTGGGTGCCGAGCAAGCTCTTGCGCGCGACCTTCCACTCCGGAGCCTTGGGCGCGGCTTTTACCTTGGGCTTTGACCGGGCAGCTGCCTTCTGCCTGACACGTCTCTCGGTCTCTTTGAGCGACTGCGACATCGCAGTGTAAACCCCGTCCCGGACGTACCTCCAGTTCCAATCTCTGCTGTTCATGGCATTGATGTACTCGGTGGCAATGACAGCTTCATCGCTGACGTACTCCACCGTTTTCATCCTTGCGGCAAATTCCTCGCCGCACCAGTCCGTGAGACGATCCCAGACGGCGGGCATACAGTCTCTAAACGCCTCGTGCATCTCAAATCACCCCTATGCTCTTAAAGAAATAGAACATCCCGGCACAGATAAAGGCAAAGACGATGACGATATCGAACAGCGCAAGACGCCTGCAGCGCTTGCCCGCGCGCTTTTCCTTGAGATAGGCCTTGTAGGTCCTGTCGGAGATGAGGTACTGGGGAGCGAAGTCCCGGCGGGCATAGGTGTATGAATAAGACATGACAGCCTCCTTATTTTGTGTCAGTGGAATTACCGCTCTCTGAGGATGAAGCTTCCCCGGGAGCGGAGTCGGAAACAGGTTGAACCTTTAAATCTGCGAGGGAATCTTCAAGGTAGAGGGTTACTTTGGCGTGATTGGCAGAGCTGCCGCCCATCGCTTTAAGACCGCGCGCGGCCGTTTCGAGAGCTCTGATTAACCCGGCCTTGAACTTACCTTCCAAAAAGGCCCGGTAAGCGGTGGTGACGTCCATGTAGAAGGAGCCCCTCAGCTGCGCGCCGGTATCATCGCGGCTCACAATGGCCAGACAGAGCACCCGTGAATCTTCATAGCCCATGTCACCCTGATTGGCGGCTATTACCGCGGCCTTGAGCTTTTCGGCGGCATTGCCGCAGGTCTGGGCGTTATCGCCTGACTGGAAGAACCAGAAACCGTCACCTAATGCGGTCTCAAAGAGCTTTTTGCCCCAACGCACCTGATGAATAGCCTTTTCACAGGCATGTATGGCGCCCTCGGTCAGTACCAGGGGAGTAATGCCCAACGGCTCGGGGGTTTTGGGTGCAAGTGAGGTCATGATCAGAGCCTCTCCCTCTCAAAACACGGAACGAGAGATGAGCCGCAGGCCTTGAGCTCCTGCATCCACTTTGCCCATAAGTCTCGGGCGTCAAAGAAGTCCCAGGCGTTTTTATAGTAATTGTCAGAGAGCACCCCATGGTGGCGCGCGGCATTCTCCAGCTTCTTCATGAAGCAGCGGCAAACTATCTCACCGGCACTCATCAGCTGCTCATCAGGCATGTCATCAAGCGGAACTTCCTCAAGCCTGCCGAAGTGCGACCACGTAAAAAGCCATGAGGGCTTGCGATAGACAAACAGGGTAGCCCTGCGCTCTCCAATCTCACTGGTAAGACGCCTGAAGGCGGCAAGGGATATGTCTTCAGGCGTCTTGCCGACAAGATCGGAAAGTCCCGAGAATGAATGCTTAAAATCTCCCGGGAAAGGAGCAAAGCGCAGCATTATGTCGTGAGGCTGAAGCTCAGGCCTGGCACGAGCCGAAACGGGCATGTTGGCAGGCCATGCCTTGTAGACAAGCACCGGCTGATAGTTAACCAGGGCATCCAGGCGGTACTCGTAGGTTGTCGCCAGCCTGTGACAATGGCAGGTTTTTAGCCTCTGATTTTGTCCACTTCTAGCTTTTCATTTTGTCCTCGATCTAGCCTGCGATTTTGTCACCGCCGTGATTGGCCTTGTGGACAAAAAAAAATGAGGCCCTCTGTA
>JAFUGP010000170.1 GCA_017469335.1 Succinivibrio sp.
ACCTAACAATGTTCTTGCCTTCAGCCAACAATTCCTGGCGATCCTGTTTGAATTTACGAACGAACATGGCACTTACCTCCGGTTAAGAGGATAGTACCATAATTTTCGCTCAAGCTCTAATAATTAACCGCGCTTACTATATTTTTCACCCGTCAACAAAAGGCAGGAGCAATATCAAGGCCGGCTGCGCTCTTGGCGGATAAGGCAACAAGATGCTCCCAAAGCGCATTTCAGAGGAGAAGGGAATATGTCTGACAACTTTTCACTGCGTGACTTCAACCTGATCGCCATGGGCAAGTACAACGCCGGCCAGGTGGACATTGTCAAGGACAAGCATGGCCATGACACGCTGTCCATTGCCAACAACCACGTGTCGAAGACCAAACTCAACAACGTGGTGTTCTCCGAGGAAAAAGTTCTCAAAATCAAGGAAGCCTTCATCTCCGCGCTCGAGCGCGGCGGCGTCACAAAGGAGAAAATAGCCGAGATCCGCGCCCGCATCGGCATACCTTCCGAGTTTGAGCCCGGTGCGGATGCCGAGCAAACACTCGAACAGAGGATCAAGCCGCTTACCCGCGATGAGGTGCGCCAGATCCTGGACACCTACGCCAAAGGCGGCCGCGGCTTTGTCAAGGACCAGAACCAAATCTCCTACGACGATGCCCAGCAGGCGCAGCGCGCCGGAACCATCAGCGGCAAGGAGGCACAGCTGCGCGATAAGGTCAACGCCCAGAACCTCAAGCTGGTCAAAGCGCAGAATTCTTTCTCCCAGGCTCTCGACGTGCTGACCTTGAAGCGGCCCCTCTCGGCCATACACCAGCTCCGCTGCGCGGAACTCACGGGCGATAACAAGCTCAATCTTGAGCAGGCCTCCAAGACCACGCTCATCAACAACTTCAAAGATTTCTTCACCGCGGCGCAGAGCCTGCTGTCCCCTGATCGGCAAGAGAGCGCCGAATTTACCCTGTGCGGCCAGAGCGTCAAGCTCTTAAAGGGCGAGAACGGCGAGATGAGCGCCCTGGTGGGCAGCGGCGCCCTGGCCACCCGGGTGAGCCTTCACGCCACAGCCGAGAATTTGATGCAGCTTTTGATGGGCCGCGCAGTGGTCGACCGCGAACTTCTGGGCTCGGCCGCCGTCAAGAGCCTGCTCAACAAGGTCTATGACCGCGACATCGACTCCGGCACGCTCACCGCGGCCGACAAAACCAGCCTCTCCCGTCAGTTTGCCACCCTGATCCTGGCCTCCCAGGATCCGGGGAATTTGTACTTTGACCACGTCTTCCAGGGCAATTACAACACCGGCATCCTGGTGGAGGTGGCCGAGAAAGTGCTGGACGGCACCGTGACCACCGCCGAGCAGATCAAGGCTCTGCACGAGAAGATGCTGCAGGACAACGCCGGTCTTTCCGATGAAATCAAGCAGATGCTCGCCACGGTGGCCAACGTTCCGCTGGGCAAGTTGACGTATACCGGCGGGTTCTCCGTCAAAGCGCCCATTGTCAATGACATCAAACAGGTGGCGCAGCAGGTGATCCCGCCCGCCCCGCCCGCCCCGGTATTTCCGCGCGAGGTGCCGGTTGCCGAGGTCAAGGACTTCGTGGCCGATCTCATCTTCTCCGATGACGTCCTGGTGGCCGACGTGAAGGTCAACCGCCCCGGCGAGGTCATGCGCGGCCTGCTCACCGCCGAGAAGAACATTCACGCCTTCATCGAGATCATGAAAAACCCGGACGCACTTGACGGAACCGCCGCTCCCGAGGTGGTCTCGGTTCTCAAGGAAGGCTTCACCAAGATACGCGCCATCATCAATGAAAAATATCTCACCTCCGAGGGCAAAACCCTTGACGAGGCAGCAGCCGAGCCCCACTTTGTCGCCAAGTTGGGCGCCCTGCTCAAGGATCAGGCCAAGCTGCCGGGCACGGAAATCGCCAAATTCGACAACATCATCCAGTCCATGGCCAACCGCGGCTGCGAGGCCACCCAGACTTTCATCAACTCGATCTTCAAAATAGAAGGCGGAGCCCTCAACGCGCAGGGCGGCCTGACCACCGAGCCGTACAAGAACTTAAGCGCTGAGCAGATCAAGGCGCAGTTAGACGGCAAAAACCTCAACCAGATCCTTGATGACGCCAACTCCGACGCCTCGGTTCCGGGACAGCTGGGCCTGTTCAAGCAGGTGTTGAGCGACTACTTTACCTCCATGGGCAAGGCCGACAAGCGCTCGGCCTTCGCCGCCGCGCTGCGCTACTCCCAGCCCTTCGAGTTCAAGGGCGCAGACGGAGTGCCGCTGCAGGGCGAGGCCCTGGAAAGCGCCAAGAACGCGGCCTTGAACAAATACGCCGGAGCCATCTTGAAAGGTGCAGGCCCGCTGCTGCAGAAGATGATGCAGGGCCTGCCCAAGAACGTCATGGGCAAGTTCTCCGATGCGCTCGACGACATGAAGACCCACCTTGCCCCCATACCGCGCAAGATAGTCCAGGCCCACCTGATGAAGATGATCAACGATTCCAACGGCAAGATCCTCAACATCGAGGTCACCCGCTCGCTGGGCGCGGCCTCGGTGGGCGAGGCCTTTGCCTGCAGGATCACCTACAAAGGTGACAACGGCGGCAAACGTTTTGAGGAATGCGTGGTCAAGATCATGCGCCATGACGCCGAGCAGCGCGTACAGCGCGAGGCGGATATCTTCAACACCGCTGCCGCCAAAATTGGCCCCGGCATGGCCAAAACCTGGGAGGGCCAGCTTGGGCAGTACCTCAAGGAGTTCGACTTCAATCTTGAGGCCAACAACATCCAGGATGGCGCTAGGATCTACAACGTCCGTCCCTACGCCAACCACCCCTCACATGCGATTGCGCCGGATGTGTCCAGCATGACCCTCTCGGAGGTGGTGCCTCCTGCCAAAAACGCCCTGGTGGCCTCCCTGGCCGGCGGCAGAACCATCGACACCTTATTCAAGGATAAAGTCGGCGACATTCAGGGCAAGGTCTCCGCTGCCTTCAAGCGCGATCCGGCCACCGGCAAGCTGCAGTGGGATCCTCAGACTCAAAAGCCTCTCTTTAAGGATGACGTCTCGACTTTGACCGTAATCAATCTCAGAGGAACGCTCAGCAGCGACGTTGACCAGCTCTACGACGCGCAGCAGAAGCTGCAGCAGGCCTCCCGGCTGTGGTTTAGGGAGGCGCTCTTTGGCAGCGGCATGTTCCATGGCGACTGCCATGCCGGCAATATCATGGTCTCGCGCAAAACCGCCACCTTCATCGACTTCGGCAACCTCTATCAGCTGGAGACGCGCCCCGCCCTGGATGCAGACGGCAAAGTGCTGATTAAAGACGGCCAGCCGGTGATGGTGAACGAGCGCCAGGAACTGCTGCGCATGCTCATGGGCGCCACCATGCGCCGCGGCGACTACTTCCTCAAGGGCATTGAGAATCTGCTCTCTCCGGCGGGCAAGCAGGCGCTGGCCGATCAGGAGATCCGCGCCAAGGCCGAGGCCATTGTGGATGCGGTGCTCTCCAAGGGACAGTTTTCCTTTGACGTCTGCTACCGCCTGCAGGGTGCCATCTCGGAGCTGCAGAAGCTCGGGCTCGAGCTGCCGCCGCAGATCAGCTGCTTTGTGCAGTCCATGACCCGCCTGCAGAACACGGTGGCGGAATTGAACACCATCATCAACCAGAGCAAGACGATCATCAGCGAGCTGCAAAACTATGTCCCGCCTCAGAAGGAAGTGGACGAATGCGACTTTTTGGGTCAGATGCTGCAGCTGGCCACCACGGCGGAGGGGATGGCGCCAACCAAGCGTGACAACGGCAGGGAATCTCCGTACCTGGTCAAGTACCTTGAAGATGATGTCAGAGGCGATGCACCCGAAACGAAGGCAGCTCCGATTTTCCAGCCCGGCGGCGAGGTTTACGAGAAAGTCTACGCCCGCCTCAAAAACGCCGCCGATCCGGTGGATGCGGCCACCCAGCTCTTTGACACCTACAAGAGCTACTTGGATCCAACCGACCAAGCGGTTAAAGATGCGATGTTCGAGCAAGTAGATCAGGGGCTGGAAAAATTCCGCGCCGAATACGCACAAGGTGATGAGGCTGCCAAAGAGCAGGCCATCAAAAACATCATCGAACTGTATATCCACTGCACCACCAAGACTCTCGACGAACTGATATTCTCGGCCGATACGCCGCCGTATGAGGCTCCGGAGGCACCGGCCTCCTTTGCGGGGATCATCATGCAGGCGATGTTCAATGACGCCGGCGAGGCGGACTCGCTGTTGCGCAGTACCTTCGGGGCAGACAGCATCTCGCTGTTCAACTCGGCATCCGAGATCGCCACCAAAGAGCTGGGACTGGGCTACTGGTCCTCCTGGAAGCCCTCTGCGGTGATAAACAGCATCCTGAATGACACCAAGAATATGGGTGGTGACAAGTCCTATCAGTTGGACATCGGCATCTGAGTATCACATAGAAGACAATGTCGGGCATGTTGGTGAACGTATGAACTTTGAGGAACTGTTAAAACAGGCGTCGGCAGAGAGCGGCCTGCCCTTTGAACCACGCAACGGCGCCTGCGGAGTGGAGGCGGACGGAGTGACCTTGATCCTGCAGGATGCAGGTGATCTGCTGCTCATGCATACCGATCTGGGAGCGCTGCCTTCGGCGCGGCAGGCGCATTTTACCGCTGCGGCGCTGGAGGCCAACTTTATGTACCAGGGCACGGGAGGCTCCACTTTAGCCATAAACCCCGGCGACGGCCATCTTATTTTGCAGCGCTACAACTATCTGGAGCGCCTTGACTGCGCTGGCTTCCTCAACGGCCTCAGCCGCTTCGTGCACACCGCCAAATACTGGAGGCAACTGCTGGAAGATGCCGCTCAATCAGAGCGAGGAGAGAATGCGCAGGACTCGCAGGATCTCATGTCCACAGGTCTTATGCTCTAACAGGCGGTGACGGTCAAAGCTCCCGGGGTTTACGAGAGACCGGACCACTGACCCATAAGGAAGGCATAAGGTATGGTGCGACCTGCCTGCCGCATACCGGGGCGACCTGCGCAGGCGCTCAATTACGGCTCCGCTTCTGTCTGCGCTTCTGTCTGTGCAGCTCCGGCCTCTCTGCCAACTAAGCGCCCTTCCCGCCGCCTGAGATAATTTATGTCAGCGCTCCCGCTCTTAAGTCCTGATATGCAGCACGCTACCTCAGGTTGGCCCTAGCAGATTTTGTCTGCAGCGCCCGCGCCCACGGCACCGGTACTTTCTTCCTGCGGCGTTTGCGCCTCAAAACGCCCTGCAAGGCGCCCTGCTCATTTTGCCTCCTTAACATGCAGCAATCAGCCCTGCCTCAAAGAACTGCCGCCATGCCGTGCAGTTTAGGGCTGATTGTGCCAGGTCCGGCCCAAAAGAATCGTCTTCAAGGCGACACTCACCAAAAGTCGTTCCAAAAAGTTCCTGGTTTCAGCAAAAAGTCGTTTGAAAAAGTTGTCAAAATGACCAAAAGTCCCTTGAAAAATATCTGAAAGTGTCATAAAATACAGCTATATCAATAAATTCTTTTCTATGTGCTCTCCACCCCTGCTGATAACTCACACAGCAGTGAACAGCTCAGTGTGCTAGAACGCTTAGCTCAGAGTTTGGACAGCCACCCCCGATAGATCCGCCGTCGTTGCCGGCTCTTACTTAAACAGTTGTAATTTGATGATTCTCAAACGAAAGATCGAGCAAAAACTGCTGGGCTGGAAAAATACCCCCAACCATAAGCCCCTCCTACTCAAAGGCTGTCGTCAGTGCGGCAAAACCTTTTCCGTTCTGGCCTTTGCCCGCGAGCATTATGAGCACAGCGTCTACCTAAATTTCATTGAAGATCCTGACGCTGTGGATATTTTCTCAGGATCCCTTAGCCCGGAGCACCTGCTCATGATGCTAAGTGCGCACCTGGGATCCCGGGGCGAACTTGTGCCCGGCAAAACCCTGCTCATCTTAGATGAGCTGCAGGAGTGTCCCCGCGCCCGGGCGGCGCTTAAATTTTTCTGCCTGGACGGACGCTTTGATGTGATCGCCACCGGGTCGTTGCTCGGAGTGATGGGCTACGGCACGACACAGATCTCAATTCCGGTGGGCTATGAAAGCTCACTTCTTATGTATCCATTGGATTTTGAAGAGTTTCTGTGGGCCCATGGCGTGAGCGAGGACCTTATCGATTATGCCTGCACTTTTCTGCGCAGTCAGATCCCGGTGCCGGCCGCGCTGCATAAACGCTGGCGTGAGCTGCTTAAGCTCTACCTGGTGGTGGGTGGAATGCCTGAGGTAGTGTCAGCCTTCCTGGAGAGTTCGGATCTGAGAGTGGTATTGAACTTGCAGCATGAGATTGTGGCATCGTATGAGGCGGATATGCTCAAGTACGCCGAAAAAAAGGATAAAGGGCGGATCAAGGAATGCTTTCGTTCCATTCCCGCTCAACTCGCTCAAGAAAATCGCAAATTCAAGTTCTCGTTGCTGAAAAAAGGAGCCTGTTCTGAGGAGTACACTTCAGCATTAAGTTGGCTGGAAGATCTGGGTCTCATTCTGCGCTGCCATAGCCTGTCCATCACCGAACTGCCCTTTGAGGGTTACGCGCGCCCCGCCGTGTTCAAGGTCTATCTGCAAGACAGCGGTCTCTTCGTGAGCATGCTCGATGACGCGGCGCAGTTTGACCTCCTAAAAGGCAATCTCTACAGCTATAAAGGCGCGGTCCTGGAAAATCTGATAGCCGGCATGCTCAGCAAGTCAGGCCATGCCCTCTACTACTTTCGCAAGGACTCAGGACTGGAGCTGGATTTTCTCATCCGTTGCCTGGGCGAGCCTACCATATTGGAGGTCAAAGCCACCACCGGCAACGCCAAAAGCGCCAAAACCGTACTGCAGTACCCCGAAAAATACCATATTAAGCAGGGCATCAAGCTCACCGACGGCAATATCGGCCGATCGCTAAACGGTCAGATGTTGACCGTGCCGCACTATCTGGCCGCGTTTTTGGATCGTCTGCCTGAGGACTGGGCCGCCCCGCGCTGATTTGCCCCCTGTCCGGCCTCGGCGCTGTCACTGGGCTTTCTGACCTGCGCCTGCCGCCTTCCTCAATACCGTCTTCCAGCGCTCCTCAAGCGGGGGGCGTACCTCAACACCTGGCTCTGCATGGTGAATAGTCGGATCGGCTGTGCGGCTGCCTGACTGCCCCCTCCCGGACAGGACCTGCCGGAGTACTGCACGGCAACACCTGCCGCTCCCACTATATATAGATACCACCTCCGCCTAAGCTACAAGTTACACCCCGGCTACTCAGGAGCCGGTCCCACAGCCGTGATCTGATGCTCAGTCTGATCTGAGAGCAGGCTTTGGCCTGAGCTTTGACGGGCGACAAGCCTTACTTGGGGCAAGGACTTCATCCTCAAGCGATCACCTTAGGTGTCAAAAAATCCACAGCCAGGCCTCCTTTTGGGCCTTAAGACCTCTGTCGCGGCAGCACTCAAGGTCACTTTTACGACAAATTTCCCGGCCCTGACAGGCACTTTCAGGCCCTACTTGCCGACACTGGCAATTTTTTGCCGCCTGCTTTGAGGCAGGCCAGACTTTGCCGCCTAAAAATAAAATCTCCTAAAATCAACTAAATGACTAAATTGTGAGACATATTGAAGGCCTTTGGTAAAAGTTGGCACGCATTTTTCATAGTGAGAGTCAGGCCCGGAGCGAAAAATTCCGGAGTCCATTAGCAAGAATACTTAGGAGATAGAAAAATGGCACTTTATGTAAATACTAACGTCTCGGCCCTAAACGGCCAACGTCAGCTTGCCAAAGCTACCAATTCGCTGAACAGCACCTATGAGCACCTGTCCTCCGGACTGCGCATCAACAGTGCTAAAGATGACGCTGCCGGTCTGCAGATTTCCGATCGTCTGACCGCGCAGATCAACGGCCTCAACCAGGGCAACCGCAACTGCAACGACGCCATCGCCATCGCCCAGACCATTGAAGGTGCGTTAGACGAAACCACCAATATGTTGCAGCGTATCCGCACCCTCTCGGTGCAGGCTGCCAACGGTACCAATACCTCGACCGAGCGTCTGGCCATTCAGCGCGAAATCGACCATCTCTGCGCTGAGATCACCCGTATCGCCTGTGAGACCACCTTCGGCGGTCAGACCATGCTAAACGGCACTAATGGCAATACCGGCACAGGTACCAACCCCGATTTCCAAGTAGGCAATACCGCCCGCGGCAGTATCTTAGCCTCCGGCACCAAAGAAGGCGAGATGCGCTTCCAGGTCGGTGCCAACTATCACGACACCATCAGCATGTCGCTCACCGACGGCTTTACCATGGCCACCTTAATTAAGGTCTCGCTCTGCGGCGATCAGGCCGGCACGGTCTACGCCACCCGCCTCTCCTCGGCCTCGGCCTTGGGGATCCGCAACCAGGGCAGCGGCATGTTAGCCAACATGAACGCAGGCACAGGTCCGACCATGGGCGGCACCGCCACCCTGGCTGTATCCTCAGCCTACAGCGGCATCGCCACCGATGATGTGGGCGCCTACATGTCCCTCTCGGTCACCAATCAGGCCAACGCCGAGTCAGTGCTCGCGGCCATCGACGCCATGATCAACTACGTGGACAAGAAACGCGGTGACATCGGCGCGGTGGAGAACCGCTTGGAGGCCACCATCCGCAACCAGGCCAACGTGGCGCAGAATGAATCCGACGCCAGATCGAGGATCCGCGACACCGATTACGCCGAGGAGTCCTCCAACCTGGCCTCGCAAACCATTATCCAGCAGGCGGCGAGCTCCATGCTCACGCAGGCTAACCAAAGGCCCCAGATCGCGCTCTCGCTACTGGGTCAGTAAAACCAAAATCAGCCTGAAACTGCTGCAAAGTTTCTCTCCTGAGCGTTCTGCTCATTGGCCGGGGGCCAAACCCCGGCCCTTTTTGGAGAGTTGTCTGGCGCACGGTGAGCGATCACCGTCGGCGCACAGCTTTATGTCAGGTCCCCATCAGGCTTTTTTTGGCATTCAATCTCCCCGCCTCCCTTGACCTCAGTTACAGGGAGCATTTTTTTGCCTCACGCCCTTACCACCTTACCGCATTCCCCATACCATCTTACTGTTTTTGCGGCACTAATATAAATGTCAGCGCCACACTCAGAGCAGGTGCCCTGCGGTAGAATACCTCAACTTCAAGAGCCTGTAAGCTTAAGACCTTAATGCGTTTGGAGTGCCTATGACCATGCCCGAGGATAACTTCAGTGCGGCCACCCTGCGCCGGCACAATCTCAGCTACTTTGCGCTGTGCCTGCTCATTCCCCTGGGCAGTTCTCTCATCTATCCAGTGCTCTCGCTCTATCTGAGCACCGAGCTTCAATTCAGCCCCTTTGTGGTCTCGCTGTTCTTCATGCTGCTGCCGCTTGCCACCATACTCATCGTGCAGGCGGTGGCCTGGCTCTCGGACAAGGGACTCTCCAGGCCGCTCTTGATCCTGCTCTCCTCACTGTGTGCCGCCGCGGTGGGACTGCTGCTCGCGCTGCGCCCCTCCGAGCTGTGGGTATGCACCATAGGACTGCTGTTGTTCGGGGCCTCGGGCATTTCCTTTCCGCAGATCTTCGCCTCGGCGCGCGAGTACGCCGTGCGCTATCTGCACGGCTCCATGATGTTCTCCACCGTGCTGCGCGCCCTGGTGTCGCTCGCGTGGGTCATGGGCCCGCCGCTTTCGTACTACATCGCCACCGAGCTGGGGTTCAATGCCCTTTACGCCGCCTGCGGCTGCGCTTTTGTCTTAAGCGGTCTCTACGCGCTGCTCTTTTTGCCGCGCATGCCGGTAGCTCCGCGTACTGAGCAGCGCAGCCAGGGTCAGTGGTGGCGCAACCGCGACATCATGCTGCTCTTTATCAGCTGTGCCCTGACCTCCACGGCCTTCTCGAGCTACATCACCTCCATGCCGCTGTATCTGACCGCCGAGCTTGATCTGGGCAAGAAACTGCCCGGTGTGATGTACGCCTTAGGCGCCTTCTTTGAGATCCCCATCATGCTGATAAGCGTGAGGCTCAGCCGCTTTATCTCGCTCAAAAACCTGCTCATTGTCGCGGCAGCCTGCCAGACGGCCTTTTTGCTGCTGATCCCCCATTACACCAGCGCGGCGCTCTTCATGATAAGCGCCCTGCTGCCTGCCATGTACATCGCGCTGTTCTCCAACTTGGGCATGCTGTACTTTCAAAAGCTCATGCCGGCCATCCCCGGGCAGGCCACCTCGCTGTTCATCAACTCCGGGCAGATAGGTCAGGTGCTGGCCGGACTGTTCTTCTCACTCTCGGCCAGCGGCAGTTACAAGGGTATTTACTACGCCGGAGCCCTGTGCTGTGTGCTGGGACTCATCATGCTATTTAAAGTGGGCAATACCAAGGCCTGAGGCTGGAGTGGCCCAAGAGTGTAGAAGAAAGACCGTTCAGGCTTTAAACTGAGAGCACCGCGCACCTAAGGCGCAGTGACCGTAATCGAATCACCCTGAGCGGCTGACTGCTGATAAATCAGGTCCGCTCTTGAGCTCCTGAGAGCACTGCCTGCAGCCAAGAGCTTGGCAAGGCTCTCATACAGACCGGCCTTACACGCCGCTGGGCACAGCCGGCACTCAGGCTGATCTAGGCTCAGGAATGGTGAGGCGCTTTGGCGGGGACAGTGCACTCCACCCGGCACTCCTTGCCGGTGAAGGCGATGCCGTATTTGAATATCTCATAGCCCTTTTGCTCAAAAGGATAGGCGTACTTACACTCCTCTATCTGGGCCAGGGCACCTTGGCAGACTGCGTCCGCCTCATCCTGCTCACCTAGTTTCTTGAGCTCGATGATGACGGCACGTTTGGAGAGTTTGTGACTTAATCTGATATCGGAGTAACCTCTGCCGCTCTCCTGCTCGGAATCAAGTGACATATCGTCGTTGGAGGTCATGGAGAGTACCCCAACCAAAAAGGCATGGTAGTAGTACTCCTGAGAGTAATCGCGAATGCTGATGAAAGTCAGCAGCATGTCGTTGATGAGCTCTTGAACCTTATCCTTGTCACCTGAGAACAGAGCTTTTCTTAAGGAGAGAGCCTCATCAAACCAGGGCTGATTGCTGATGCTGAAGAGATATCTTACCTTCTCCTTAAAGCAGGAGAGTACCTCCTGATTTGGGATTCTCACCTTCAGGTAGTTATCCGGGAGTTTTTCCGCTGCCGTGACATAGCCCGTGTGCAGCATGAGACCCAACAGGTCATCCAAGCTGCTGCGTTTGTCCAAATCCGGGTAGGTGGTAAACTGCGGGGAGGGAATGGTCTCGGTATTGCCGTCTATGAGGTTTTGCAGTCTTAAGGAGTCACGCTCGCTGCGTCTTTGAATGCAGATGTCGATGATGTCGTTGCCTGAGGTGTTGGCCCAGTAA